>JAGBNR010000165.1 GCA_017634315.1 Lachnospiraceae bacterium | reverse complement strand
GATTTTGAAAGCTACTTTGAGAGCTTGGAAAGTTATGAACAGTGGAAGAAATCCATCGTGGACTACTATTCTGATCAACCCGTAAGTCAAACGCAGCATGAAAACCTTGACTACGATGCTCGTATAGCAAAACGAAATGCCCTGCTCGACAGTTCAAAAAAGAAGAAAAAATAGATTTTGTACTCAAATTGTACTCAAAAGACAAAAACAAATCCCGCAAACCCAATATTTTCAAGGCTTGCGGGATGTTTTCAATTCACTCCATCTCGATCGTTGCCGGGGGTTTGGAGGTGCAGTCGTATAGGACGCGGTTGACTCCTGAGACCTCGTTGACGATGCGGTCGGCGGCACGGGTAAGGATCTCCCACGGGATGGGTGCAGCAGTTGCTGTCATAAAGTCAGACGTGATAACAGCACGGAGTGCTATGGCATAGTCATAGGTACGACCATCACCCATCACACCTACCGATCTCATATTGGTAAGTGCCGCATAATACTGAGATGGCATCCAAGCGGGCATTTTTCTGCCGCCTTCACCGGTATCAGCTGCATCAGTCCCTGTGCTCCCCTCCTCCGACTTCCATGCTTCAGATGCTTTACCTATCTCCTCTCTGTAGATAGCATCGGCTTCCTGCACGATATGTACCTTTTCCGGTGTGACTTCACCGATGATACGGATACCAAGCCCGGGTCCGGGGAAAGGCTGACGATAGACCAGATATTCGGGCAGACCAAGCTCAAGCCCCACCTCACGTACCTCATCCTTAAAAAGCATCCTTAAGGGTTCGATTATCTCCTTGAAATTCACATGATCTGGCAGACCGCCTACATTATGATGTGATTTAATGGTGGCAGATTTTCCGAGTCCCGACTCGATCACATCTGGATAAATGGTACCTTGAGCAAGGAAATCGACCTCGCCGATCTCGTTTGCTTCTTTTTCAAATACGTTGATAAACTCTGCACCGATTATCTTCCTCTTCTGCTCCGGTTCGGTGATGCCTGCAAGCTTGGAATAAAAATGCTCCGCCGCATCGGCGCGTACAAAGTTCAGCTCGAAGAGTCCGTTATTTCCAAAGACCGATTCGACCTCATCGGCTTCGTTTTTTCTCAACAGACCATGATCAACAAAAACACAGGTGAGCTGCTTTCCTATTGCCTTTGAAAGCAGTGCCGCCGCTACGGAAGAATCCACTCCGCCCGAAAGACCCAGCAGCACCTTGCCGTTTCCGACCCGTTCTCTGATCGAAGCAACTGTCGTATCTATAAAGGATGCCATCTGCCAGTCACCTTTACATTTGCAGATATCATATACGAAATTTTTAAAAAGCTTCATGCCTTCATCGGTATGTACGACCTCGGGATGAAACTGTACGGCATATACTCCATGTGACAGATCCTGCATTGCCGCTACGGGGCAGTTTGCGGTATGCCCGGTCACCTCAAAGCCTTCAGGCACTTTTTCTATATAGTCGGTATGGCTCATCCATGCCACACTTGTTTCCGCCCACCCTTTAAATAGCGGCTTTGACGCATCCACTACGGTCTCGGTCTTGCCATACTCCGATGTCGGAGCCGTAGCAACCCTTCCTCCGAGCTGATATGCTATCAGCTGTGCCCCGTAGCATATCCCCAGTATCGGGATGCCCAATGAAAAAAGCTCCTGCTCCGCATGCGGGGAGGCAGGATCATATACCGAGTTAGGACCGCCGGTCAGGATTATCCCTTTGGGGGACATCTCCTTTATCTGCGTCATCGTCAGATTATCGCAGCTGTGCACCTCGCAATATACATGGCATTCTCTCACCCGTCTTGCTATGAGCTGATTGTACTGTCCGCCAAAATCCAGGACCAGGATGTTTTCTTTTTCCACTGTACTCATCCTCCTAAAATACTACTCCCAAAGATTTCCGGGGTATTTTTCTTCCTTTTTCATCTTCTTTATCGCCTCGACAAGACCCGGCTTGTCCTCTTTATAGGTCACGCCGTGCCACTTTTCCGTAGTATGCAGCACCTTCACATTACACTTTCCCGCATCTAAAAGACCGGATACCACTGTCGGGAGATAGCATTCCGCTTTCATAGGATTACCCGGTACCTCTTCCTTTAGGAATCTTTCAAAGTATCCGCCTATCTCCCCCATGAAGTCCTCGGCAAAGCACCAGAAGTTCATGCTCGTTGCCGAGTCACCGGCAAGCGGAACCCAAGTCTTACCTTCATCCGGAGTATACTCGGCATCCGAAGCATTGCTTTCGGATACTCTTATCTTCGTCCTCTCCACTACCTCTTTAAGCATACCGTCAGGAGATACGCTGCATATGCCTCTCGACACGGTGCCGTTTTCGGTCAGTGTATTGCGAAGCTCATAGCCTACCATCGCATAATGTCCCCTTACTGCGGTAGAAAGAAAGGTATATGCCTGAGCAAATGCGTCACATCCATAAAAATCATCCGCATTTATGACTGCAAAAGGTCCGTCTATGACATCCCGCGCCGCAAATACTGCCTGTGCCGTCCCCCATGGCTTCTCTCTCCCCTCGGGCACGGTATAGCCGTCCGGTATATCGGACAGCTTCTGAAATGCATACTCTACCTTTATGTGTCCCTCCAGCCTGTCACCGATCTCATCACGAAAGACCTGAAGGTTTTCTTCCTTTATTACAAACACTACCTTGGTAAAGCCGGATTTCAAGGCATCATAGATCGAAAAATCAATGATCTTGTCTCCTTCCTCATCCACATGATCTATCTGCTTCATCCCCCCGTAGCGACTGCCCATGCCTGCCGCCATGATAATAAGCGTTATATCTCTCTTTCCCTCCATCTCAGAAAAGACTCCTCTCTTTTATAACCATATCTATATTTCTTTCATTGCAGATGCTCTCCAGCTCTCTGCATGTACCCGTATCGAGGCTTGCCATATCCCCTACATGAATGCGTTTCGGTAATACTCCCGACAATATCTTGCCTATATCGTGACTCGATTTGTCATACTTCCAGAGTCTCCATTCAAACTCCGCTGCCTCATCCGTGCTTTTAGTCATCATGGACAATACATTTCCTACCATGCCGGTGAGCTCCTCATGCTCTTCGTCATCGTATATGACCGGAAGAAGAACAAGCTTATTTGCCTCGGCAAATTTCTGCATATCTTCAAAGTTATATTCGAGGCACATACCGGCTCCCTGATCGGCATATTTATACCACATGGCTTCACTCTTCAGGTCATCGGTAAAGCAGGACAGATAGCTCTTAAATCTCATGACTACATCCCCGGCTCCTTCGAATCGGACGGCTCTGCAGAAGTATATATTCCCATTACGAATAAGCTCTACCTCTGCGTCATCCAACGGACGATAACGGTACAGCTTACCCCCATTCTTCCTGAGTATCAGCTCGCTCATCTTCTCCTGAGCATCCTGATGCCTGTCTCTCAGGAAATCAGTAAATATGGCTTTTCGAAGAAAGAACTCCCAATCTTCCAAAGGTCAGATTTCCTTGTATTTTTTCTCTATCAGATCCGCGACCTCTCCTATGCCCGACACATTATCACCCTTCACATAGGTCTCATATACCGGAGCGTCATTCAATGCCCGCAGACCCTTGGTGAAATATTCCGTGTCAAAGCCCACAGCTTCCTTCAGATCACATTTCGTAAGTACCACCGCATCCACATACGAGTACATGGGTACATATTTATACGGCTTGTCATCTCCCTCCGGTGTCGAGGCAGTGATGATCCGAAGACCCTCTCCGAGATCAAACTCGGCCGGACAGATCAGATTGCCGACATTCTCTATAAACACCACTCCGTCCGTGATGCCGAGCCTGTCATAGCCCTGTCTTACCACGTTTGCGTCTATGTGGCATTCTCCCTCGGTGTTGATCTGGAGCGATCTGTATCCCTCGTTTATAAAAGAATCGGTATCTATCGTCGAGTAGAGGTCTCCCTCGATCACACCGGAGATGATGCCCCTCTTCTTCAGCTCTCCGCAGAGTGCCTTAAGAAAGGTGGTCTTGCCTGCTCCGGGTGCACCCATGATATTTACCATAAGCACATGATCCTCCGAGAGCTTCCTGCGGTTGCTCTCTGCGTACTCCTCGTTTCTGCCGTGTATCTCTTTCATTATGACTATATCAGCCAACTTATATCTCCTTTTCAGCCAAGGTATGTCCTTAATCAAGCCGTCCTTTATCCCACGGTAAAGATCCTTACGGATCTGGGATACATCTTTATCTCTCCCGTCACTGTGGGGAGGCTTTTGCATACCGGAACCTTGTCGTAGGTATTTATCACCATGTGCCACTGCCGGTCCATAGGGAGCTCGGGGAGAGATATATCCACATCCCCCCAGTATGTATTTATCGCAATATATACAATATCGTCCGGTTTTCTCCTGTCCTCTGATCCCGCAAACATGACTCCCATATAGTGGCTGTCCTCAGAATAGTCCGGCTCCCATGGTCTTGCCCCGTGGCAGGAGACCTCAGGAAAGCCTATCTTTGACGGCTCAAGGTGCTTTCTTATGGCCGGATGCTCTTTACGGAACTTTATCATGAATCTGAAAAACTCATAGAGCTTCTTATTTGTCTTAAGATCGCCCCAGTTAAGCCATGATATGTTGTTGTCCTGACAATAGGCATTGTTATTACCGCCCTGTGAGTTGCCGAACTCGTCTCCCATAAAGAACATCGGAGCCCCTCTGCTCGTCATGAGGCAGGCAAAGGCATTTTTTATCATCCTGTCCCTGAGAGTGCGCACCTCCTTATCGGTCGTTTCTCCCTCTATGCCGCAGTTCCATGAAAGATTGTGATTGTCACCGTCTGTTCCGCCCCAGTCATTGTCTTCATTATGCTTTTCATTGTAGGTATAAAGATCATGAAGCGTAAATCCGTCATGACAGTCCAGAAAATTGACCGAAGCATTAAAGCCCCTTACCTCGGGATCATAGAGATCCGGCGAACCGGTGATGCGGCTTGCAGCTGCTCCGGCCTTGCCGCAGTCTCCCTTTAAGAATGCACGCATATCATCCCTGTATCTGCCGTTCCATTCCATCCAGCGGTTCCATGACGGGAACGATCCCACCTGATACATACCGCCGGCATCCCATGCCTCCGCTATAAGCTTTACGTTTCCGAGTATCGGATCGAAAGCAAGTGACTGCAGCAGCGGCGGCTTGCTCATAGGGGAGCCGTCTTCATTTCGTCCGAGTATGGTCGCAAGATCGAACCTGAAACCGTCGACCCTGTAGTTTGTCACCCAATACCTTAGACACTCCAGTATCATCTGCTGCACTATAGGGTGGTTGCAGTTAAGCGTATTGCCGCAGCCCGAAAAGTTGTAGTAGTATCCCTCGGGTGTAAGCATATAATAAATATTGTTGTCCAGTCCCTTGAAAGAAAAGTACGGACCGTTTTCATTTCCCTCCGCGGTATGATTGAAGACCACATCCAGAAATACCTCTATGCCGTTCTCATTTAGCTCCTTTATCATCGACTTGAGCTCATCGCCCTCGTGATTGTGCTCTCTTGTGGAAGCATAGCTGGTATTGGGAGCAAAGAAGCATACGGTATTGTATCCCCAGTAATCCATCAGACCGCGCCCATGGAAGTCCCTGTGCGACAGCATCTCGTCAAACTCAAATATCGGCATCAGCTCTATGGCAGTCACGCCAAGATCCTTAAGATACGGTATTTTTTCCTTGATCGCATCAAAGGTACCCGGATGCTTCACTCCGCTGGATCTGTCTCTTGTAAATCCGCGCACATGCATTTCATAAATGATGAGATCTTCAGTGGGAGTGAGCGGCTGCTTGCAGTTGCCCCAGTCAAAGTTGTCCCTTACCACTCTGGCATGATAAATATAATCGGTGGGTGTACCCCATTCAGCCTGTCCGGTGACAGCCTTGGCATAGGGGTCAAGTATCACCTTGTTCTTATCGAATATCACCCCTTTGGCCGGATCGTTGGGACCGTCTATCCTGTAAGCATATTCCAGATCTTCTATATCGAGATCAAATACGATCATCGAATATACATGACCTATTTTATAGTTTTCGGGAAATCTGATGACACCGTAAGGCTCCATCTCCTCAGAATGAAAGAGGAGCAGCTCTACCGATGTCGCCTGATTGGAATGTATCGTAAAATTCACACCGGTAGGGATCGCGGTGGCTCCGTTCATCCCGTAAAAGCCCGGTCTCACCTCAAAGCCGTTTATGACATCCAACGGCTCCATATGTATATCTACATTAGGATGTGCCTGAAATTTACTGCCCATTTTTTCTTCCGCGTACTACAGCTCCCATACCATCGTATCCGGTGCTTTCAGACGATGTGGCTCCTTCCGTCTCTTTTCCGGTATCCGCAGACTGCAGCTCCGGCTCTTCCGTCTCCTCGGTCGCTGTCGACTGCATGACCTGGTACTGTACAGGCTGTGCCGGTGCGGTATAGCCTATCTGCTCCGGTCCCTGATCAGTGCTTACGGGTGTCTCATCATTTACCTCTGCTTCAAATCTGGGTACGGACTTTTCCTTTTTGTCGGCTTTTGAGCCCTTTCCGATCTTTAAGGATATCCTCTCCCTGCCCTTGCCGGAGGTCTCCTCTTCCGTGAGTCCCTTTTCCTGTCTGTAGATATCCATAAACTCCTTGCCGGTGATAGTCTCCTTTTCTATAAGGAACTTCGCCAGCTTATCCAGCAGCGCACGGTTTTCCTTAAGCAGTGACTTCGCCTCCTTGTAGGCTTCCTTCAGGATCTTCATCACTTCTTCGTCCACTGCCGCTGCAGTCTCGTCAGAACAGTTCATCACTGTCCTGCCCTCAAGGTACTGATCCTGCACGGTCTCAAGCCCCATCAGACCGAACTTTTTGCTCATACCGTACTGCGTGACCATGGAACGGGCTATCTTGGTAGCCTTCTCTATGTCGTTCTGAGCACCGGTGGTCACGGTATCAAATACTATCTCCTCCGCGGCTCTTCCCCCGAGCGTCTCTACAAGCAGAGCATGCAGCTCGGCTTCCGTATTGAGATACTTTTCTTCTTCGGGCACATTCATGACATATCCCAGTGCACCCATGGTACGGGGCACTATGGTGATCTTCTGTACCGGCTCTGAATTCTTCTGAAGAGCGGAAACAAGCGCATGTCCTATCTCATGGTAAGAAACGATCCTTCTCTCCTCCTTACTCATGATACGATCCTTCTTCTCCTTGCCAACAAGGACTACCTCTACCGAATCCATCAGATCCTTTTGATTGACAAACTGTCTGCCTGACTTTACCGCATTTATCGCCGCCTCATTTACCATGTTGGCAAGATCCGAGCCTACCGCTCCCGATGTGGCGAGTGCTATCGCCTCAAAGTCTACCGACTCATCGAGCTTTACGTCTCTCGCATGTACCTTAAGCGTATCTATGCGTCCCTTCAGATCCGGCTTGTCCACGATGACTCTTCTGTCAAATCTGCCGGGTCTTAATAGTGCCTTATCAAGTGTCTCGGGTCTGTTTGTGGCTCCGAGCACAAGTATACCCTTTGAGGAATCAAATCCGTCCATCTCGGCGAGCAGCT
>JAGBNR010000164.1 GCA_017634315.1 Lachnospiraceae bacterium | reverse complement strand
TCGATAGACGGTACAAAGATCGATGACCCTGTAGTCTATACTCCGAAGAGCCAGAATTATTTCCTTCATCGCAGCATAGAGGGAAACGACGAGGAGCGGGGCACGCTGTTCATAGCCGTAAACTGGTACGAGGGAAGCGGCAATACCCTTATCTACGGTCATAATATGAAAAGCGGCAGCGGCTTTGGCTCTCTGCTTAAGTATGCAGACGCGTCATACGGGATGAGTCATTCGACCATACACTTTGATACGCTCTATGAGGACAGGGAATATGAGCTGATGGCGGTGTTTTACTCGCAGATAGATGAAGAAGAGCTTGAGACCGAGGATGACAGGGCAGAGGCGGACAAGAGGATAGAAGAGGAAAGTCTTGAGGGCAAAGAGGAAGGTACCGCGCCGGAGGAGCTTACCTTAAAGGATCTGGATCTCTATATCGATCTCGGGGATGCGGATATCTACCGGGAAGAAAAAGATAACGACAACGGCAGATTCCGTTATTATTACTATACCGATCTGTCTGATAAGGCAGACTTTGATTATTTTGTGAGCAATGTAAAAGAAAGAGCACTTTACGATACCGGAGTGGATGCCGAGTGGGGAGACGAGCTTCTTACGTTTTCGACCTGCAGCTATCAGGTGAAGAACGGGAGGTTCGTAGTGGTATCCAGAAGAGTACGGTAACATATTCGAAAAAAATACCATATAAAACATCAGAAGGGATGGTTAATATTATGTCAACTAAAAATATCATGATAGTAGGTGTCGGAGGACAGGGCACTTTGCTTACCAGCCGTATCCTCGGCGGACTCATGGCGGATGCCGGATATGATGTAAAGATCTCCGAGGTGCACGGTATGGCACAGAGGGGAGGCTCGGTCGTGACGTTTGTACGCTATGGAGAAAAGGTGGCTGAGCCTATAGTGGAAGAGGGGCAGGCTGATGTGCTCATAGCCTTTGAAAGACTCGAAGCCATGAGATACGCCCATTTCCTCAAGAAAGACGGTGTGCTAATCGTGAATGACGAACGCATAGATCCCATGCCGGTGGTCACCGGTGCGGCGGAGTATCCGGAGGGGATACTCGATACACTGAAAAAGGAGCATACGGTATATTCCATCGCTGCCATGGATGAGGCTAAAAAGCTCGGCAATCAGAGAGTGTTTAACCTTGTAGTCCTCGGCATGGCGGCAAGCCATATGGATTTTACGAAGGAGCAGTGGGTAAAGATTATTGAAAAGACTGTGCCTCCGAAAACAGTTGACATAAATCTAAAGGCTTTTGAGGCAGGATACGCGGCCTGAAGTGTCATGCGGTTTATCAAGGAGATAAGCAGTAAATTACATGATATACCGGATCGCATGCGCAGGTGCAGACCTATGGGGGTCGTGCTTGCTATCGCGGTAGTGCTGCAGTTCGGGTTTATCGCTTATGCCAATCTCTTTACGATACGTGAAGTGATGGACAACGATATGGCAAAGCTGTTTGTGCATATCGCGGAGATGTGGCGCACTAAGTCTGTTCTTATCCCCGGCTGGGTATATGACACCACGGTTGAGATAGACTGCTCATCGGTTTTGGCAGTTTTTATTTACGGCATTACGGGAGATATCTATATTTCCTTTGGTATCGCTAATATCATCTTTCTCATTCTGTATCTTTATATCATTGCGAGATTCGCGGAGGAGGCGGGATTTACGCCGGAGGCCGGCAGGCTTGCCATGCTTGCGGTCATGATACCGTATTCGTTCGGACAGCTCCTTTACTTCGATATGATGTTTTTCGGCGGTGCATATTACTGCATGAAGGTCGCAGTACCGCTTATTGCGATATATCTTTTTGTATCGGGTGATGTCTTTGGAAAGCGCAGGCTGCCACTGTCCGTCATATGCCTGTGCTTTACGTTTATCACAGCTTTTTCAAGCGGTGTATATGTATTTGTCAGCGGAGTGCTGCCGGTGCTTATGGTGTATGTGCTTATTTCCCGAAAGACCCGGGAGAGGAGTATATATGCGCTGATAATGACAGTGCTTTCTTCAGTGGGGATAATGCTGAATATGACAGTGCCATACGACAAGGTAGGGCTCAGCGGCAGTATCGTGACGGAGGACAGCATAGGGGATTCGGTAAGGTCACTTATCATGTGCTTTATCGAGATGATGGGAGGCTTACCGTATGAGCAGGTATCCCCGGTATCGGTTCAGGGGATAAAGTATGTGATGCGCTTTGTGCTGATACTGCTGCTGATCGTATTTGCCGTCGTATATCTGCTGAAGGCATCGAGATCTGTTTATTATGCGCATGAGGGAGTGAGGTCAGAGATCTCAGTATATATAGCTGCACTTATATGTGTCGATATGCTTATACTCGTTCTGACAGGACTTGGCACGCAGAGCCGCTATCTGCTGCCTTCGTTCATACCGCTTTTGATCATCTTTGCCATGGAGCTGTGGGAAAAGGCTGCAGAGAGAAGGGGTACTCTTGCCGGCATTTTGCTGGTCGCGGCAGTCAGCATGGTAACACTCCTTTCCGATCGCGATGTGGTGTGTGGTGAACCGTATCCTTTTTACAGGGCAGACAGTATCAAATATGATGCACTGGATGAGATACTCGCGCAGTACCCTGATATGGACGCTGTATTCCTGAATGATATAGGGACTACAGAGATAATCAGAGCACGCAATCTGGAGGACAGCCGTGAGTACGTCACATATATGTGCGGCAACGCCGACTACGAGGACGGCATGATGGTATGTGATTATTACAGTCGTCTGACTGATCCGGGCGCGATAGATGAGAAGCATATACTGGTGGTCAATGAGTACTTCGGTGATATCTCGATGCTTCCGGACGGGATGGCAGGATATTACGAACAGGTAGGTGAGTATCAGATATTCAGTGTCTATGTGTCAAGGCAGGCTGTATTCGCTCCAGGCATATGAATCCTCAGAGTAAACAGCATACAGATCAGTATCTTCATAAGGGATGAAGGTGTCATCCACAGCATTCCCTTTATCATCGACAAAGCCTGTTATCTCTCCCCAGAAGCCTTCGTCATTTCCGGTATGCGTATCATCGGGCAGAAAACCTGCCGGATCTCCCTTCTTTAATGCCGCTGCAATAGTGCCCCATGCGAAATGATAGGTTATTATCGCATAGTCATCAGGTGTGCGGTAGTAACCGTCCAGATAGTCGAGCCTGCGCCCTATCCAGTCTGCGAGTCCGGCGGGATCATCCATAGCGGATCTGCCTGTTTCGGCAGTGCCGTTTGCAAGACTGCTTATCATCACCGATCTCTCGAGCATAGCGGCATCCGTGACCCAGTCAGTATCCATGTATTGTGTCAGCCTCTTTCTGAAATCAGAGAAATAAAATGAACGTACCTTGTCCATGAATCTGTCGGAGTGTTCGAGCAGATCGAGAAATACGCAGGATCGCTTCTGAGATCTGAAAAGTCTTGAACGTACCGTAAGCTCTTCGTGATAGGGATCACCGGCGGTCATACCGCATGAAAGATCAAAATCCCAGACAGGTCCCGCATGGAAGAGGCCGTCTTTTCCGAGGTAGAAATAAAAGCTTGCGAAGTCCGCATCTGTCTGTGAAAAGAAATCCTGTATCAGATACATTTTCACAAAGGAGTCTGCATCGATGTATCTTTCATAATCATCGTCGTTAAGTATGGCATTTCTGGCTTCGGTGTATCTTGAGCTGATGTATGAGAGCTCATCCTCTGTGGGGGTCTTTGGATAATGTACTGTGACAGGCTCGGTTTCAAGGAAGTAATAAGGTTCATCTTCATATCTGTAATTCAGCTCGAGCAGATACTCCCCGGGGGTCATTGCCATCAGCTCATCAGGGTCCACTCGCTGAATAAGCAGATACAGACCTTTATATTCACCATTGATATACAGGTCCACATACCTTGAAGCGGGGCAGGGCACGAGATCTGACATTG
>JAGBNR010000163.1 GCA_017634315.1 Lachnospiraceae bacterium | reverse complement strand
AGATTACGATTGGAAATGGATAGAGCCGGGACTGAAGCAAAGGAACTGCCTCGGTACCGGGTACTATGAACACTGGCTGGATGGCGGACCGAGCTACACTGATACCCTCCCTGACGGCACGGAGATAGAGGAGGATCGTGTCGAACTGATGTACCGTAAGTCAGAGGATGCCTTCTATCTGAACGATATCCCGAATGATGTCATTGGCTGCTATCCTTCATTCAAGGGAAAGATCGGGTATATCTGCGAGTATGACCGGTAGGCTGTTGTTTCTTTATCTCCATGTGCTTTAACGTAGCACATTCAGGCGGAAATTTGCAGCGTAAACGTTGTCTAAACTGAAATTAACGTGCGCTGATCGCACGAGATGATCACTTCAGATACATATGTGCTGATTTTCCAATGATTGTGGCTGATCTATGGTGAGACTCAAGGAATACATGAGACAGGATGGTGCTGGGAATGGAGAGAAATGACCGGCTTATAAGAAAAAAAATGTACAGGTATATGCTGACAGGGGTCATGACGACCATTGCCCTGCAACTTGGGAACGTCGTTGATGCGATGATCGTCGGCAACCTGCTGGGAAGTATTGGAAACGGTGCGATCAACGCTTCCACACCATATCTCTATATACTGCAGGCCATGGCTATTTTAGCCGGCTCAGGGGGAGCCGTGAGCATAGCGGTACTCCTCGGAAAGCGTCAGGTCGAATCCGCAGGAAGGGTAATGGGGTTCTGTATAGTCATAAGCGTGGTCTATCCGCTTATATTTACCTGTCTTTTCCCGATACTTGTGCCTCTTTTTGTGAGGCTTACGGGGGCTGCCCCGGAGCTGGCGCGCATGATAACGAGCATAACTACGGTATATTCTATCGGGATGCCGGTAATATCCCTTGTGCTTGTGATGGCCTATCTTATAAATGTGGATAATAATCCGGCCATGGCGGCCAGACTGCATATTACCTCCAACGTAGTCAATCTGGTTCTTGACTATGTGCTTGTAAGGTATACGTCCCTTGGAATAACAGGGGCTGCAATGTCAACGGTCATAGGATATCTGGTGTCGGGGCTCATATTTATCCCCCGGTATTTTAAAAGCAGCAGCAGGATGGTAAGCCCGGTGTTCAGGGGACTTTTAAAAAACACAGAGCTTATCACCATGACGGTAAAGAGCGGCTTTCCGAATCTCGCCTACCTTATCATGACGGTGATAAGCGTTGCTGTTCTTAATTCAAACGTTTTAAGAGCTCTCGGGGACTCTTATTTCTCAGCGTATTCAGTCACAGGCAATACGCAGCTCATTGTCCAGATGTTTTTAAACGGAGTTTCCTCTGTTATTGCCTCGGTAGCAGGGGTACTATACGGGGAAAAAGATTACTATGGTATGCGGAGGGTATTTTCCAGGGTGCTTAAGACCGCCGTGCTCATCAGTGCCTTTATCATGGTCGTCTTCCTTGCAATACCGCAAGGCGTGGCAGCACTTTACGGCTTTGACAACGATGCCGTAAGAGCCGATCTTATGAGTGGGCTCCGCCTGTTTTCCCTGAGCTTTGTCTTCTTCTCACTAAATGCCCTGACCCAGAACTACTATAGGACCATAGGTCAGACCTTCCTTTCTACTGCAAGCAGCGTCTTGCAGCTTCTGGTGCTGAAAATCCCCATGATGCTTGCTTTCATGTCTGTCCTGGGGTTTAAGGGACTGTTTGCAGCCATAATATTAAGCGAGCTGACGGCTTTTATTGTCATAAATATTATCAGGCTTATAATGCAGAAAGCCGGAATAGTCCCGCAAAAGGGCTTTATGGCGATACCGGAGTATAACAGCGGAGATATATGCGATATTTCCATAGTGGGGAGCGATAAGGAGGCTGCCAGGGTCTCTGAAAGGATAATGGAGTACTGTCTTAAGGCAGGAGTATCCGGAAGCAAGGCACAGACTCTTGGAATTGCCGCCGAGGAACTCATCGACAATATAGCAAGATACGGCTATAAGGAATCGGAGGAAAAGGATATAGACATCTGTCTGTCAAAAACGGATGGCATGTATTATCTGAGAGTCCGTGATGACGGGATACCCTTTGATCCTGTCGCCCATGAAACGGCGGAGGGAGTGGAGCATGAGCTCGGAGGGCTTGAGCTTTTAAAGAAAATGAAAGTAAAAATGAATTATGTTCGTACACTTAACCTTAACAATACAGTTATTGAGGTAGAAATATAAACATAAAGAAAGGATGTATAGATGATGCAGGAATACGTAAGGCTTTTGTCGGAAGCAGGAGAGAGATTCGGAGATGACCCTGCCCTCATAGATCAGGGGGGAGAAAGGATCACGGACTACAGGACCTTTTCGGAATTTATGAAAAAAGCCGCTTCGTGGATATACACAAAAGGGCTTTCAGGGAGGGCTTTTATCCCGGTGAGGCTTGAATCCTCCATGGAATACGCTGCCTGCGTATGCGGGATCTGGCTCTCGGGGCATATAGCAGTGCCGATGGGGACTTCCTTTCCACAGGAGAGGGTAAAATATATCTGCCTAAACTGCGAGGCTCCCTTTATCATAGATGAGGATGTCGTTAATGAGATAAGGGAGCAGGAGTCTCTTGATATCTCCGTATTCCCGGAATCGAAGGATTCCGACACGGCACTTTTATTATATACCTCCGGCTCTACGGGCATGCCAAAGGGCATACTGCATACCTTTGAAGGGCTCCTTTCAAACCAGCGGATGGGGAACAAGGGCATATATCAGACAGGACAGGCATGGGCAATGGGAGCCCCCTTTTATTTCGTCGCATCGGTAGCGGTATATAAGGTGCTTACGATGGGAGGAGCCGTGCATCTTTTGGATGAGGAGACGATGCGCGATGTGGTAAAGCTCGAGGATTACTATGCCACACATCATATCACGGTGGGCTTTATAAGTCCGTCGGTGCTGTCTAATTTCCACAGCCGCGACGAGGCCCTGAAGATCGTCATGACGGGAAGCGAGAGGCTTACGGGTCAATGCAGCAGGGAGGGCTATAAGCTTTTCAACAATTACGGGATGAGCGAGACCATGGGTACGGTTTGTTCATTCCTTGTGGACAAGCCATATGATACCACTCCCGTGGGGATACCTCCCGAAGACTCTGTCTGGGCTCTTCTTGATGATGAGATGAACCCGGTCAAGGATGGGGAAGAGGGGGAATACTGTACAAAGGGTCACTATACGATAGGATATTTTAAGGATCCCGAGGCGACCGAAAAGCTCTTCAGAGGCGGGTGGCTTCATACCGGGGACATCCTTAAGAAGCTTCCCGATGGTAATCTTGTCTATATAAACCGTAAGGACTGGATGGTCAAGATAAACGGACAGCGAGTGGAGCCGGGGGAGATCGAAAACGTTTTAAGAGCAGTCCCCGGCATTTCCGGGGCTGTGGTCAAGGCGGTCAGGGGAGCGGGAGAGCAGACGGTTTTATGCGCCTATTACACGGGAGAGAGCTTTACGGATGAAGAGCTAAAGACGAGGCTTTCAGAAAAGCTTGCGCCCTACATGGTGCCGGGATTTTTTACTCATCTGGATAAATTCCCCATAAATCAGAACGGAAAGATAGACAGAAAGAATCTTCCGGAGCCTGATATCATGAGCAGAAGAGCTGAGTATGAGCCTCCGGAAAACGACACGGAGTCTATGCTCTGCCGTGCCTTTGAGGATGCACTGGGTGTTTCGCAGGTCGGAAGGAACGATGATTTCTTTGCGATGGGCGGCGACAGTATAAGGGTCATGAAGCTCATCCTGGACTGCCCTGAGCTTGATCTTACAAGCAAGCAGGTGTATTCCATGAAGACTCCGGCAGGGATAGCCGCGGAATGCATAAAGAACGGTGCCGCGAAAGTAAGGGAAAAGAAGGAGGAATATCCTCTTTCGTCGTCACAGCTTGGGATATATATCGAATCCATGAACCGGGATGGGGAGGCGGTATATAATAATCCGATCCTTTTAAGAATTTCGGACTCCATCGATATGGAAAGGCTTGCGAGAGCCTGCGAGGCAGTGGTCTTTGCCCATCCCTTCATAAAGCTGTCTCTTAATACGGGCGGGAACGGAGATCCGATTCAGATGAGAAGAGACAGCGAGCCCTACAACCAGGAGATCGAAAGGCTTTCGGAGGAGGAGTTTGCAGCCCTCCTTCCGACCCTGAAGCAGCCCTTCCGGCTCCTAAAGGACAGGCTTTTCAGGATCCGCCTCTTTGAGGTAAGAGAAAAACGATACCTGTTCATAGACTTCCATCATATGATTTTTGACGGTTCCTCCATGCTTGTCATGATAAAGGATCTTGAAAGAGCCTATCTGGGGGGAGAGCTTGAAAAAGAGACCTACAGCGGCTTCGAGGTCGCACAGGACGAACAGGAGAAAAGGAAGGAGAGCTATGAGGAGGCGAGGAAATGGTATCTTGATACCTTCGGGGGTATAGAGGTGGACAGTCTCCCGATTCCTGACAGAAATGAAAAGGAGATGTCCTTCGGTGCCCGGAGCATGGAGCTTGCCCTTGAGGCATCGGAGGTTGAGGCGTTGTGCCGCAAGTACGGGGTCACGGAGAATATCTATGCAACTGCCGCTTTCGGGATACTTTTGGGGCTTTACGCTGGGATGAATGAGGCTCTGTTTACAACAATATATAACGGAAGGGATTCTCTGCGTACCAGGCGCACTATCGGGATGCTCGTCAAGACGCTGCCTGTATACAGCCGCTTTGAGAAGGGACAGGAGGTAAGGGATTATCTTCTTAAAGCCAAGGAGCAGATGCTTTCCTGCATGAACAATGATATCTATCCCTTTTCAGAGCTTTCGGCAGAAACGGGTATGACCAGCGGACTGCTCTTTGTATATCAGGGAGACGCACTCAATGTGGGAGGTTTTGCGGGGGAGCCGGTCGAGAGGATACCCTTAATGGATAATGCCACCGGAGAGCAGCTTGCGATACAGATGTACAAGCAGGAGGGCACCTATAATATACGGGCCGAATACAGGAGCGATATGTATTCGGAGGAATTTATCAATATCCTGCTAAGAAGCTACGAAACGGTCTTGCAGAGGATCCTTACGGTGGAAACTGTGGGGGAGATATCGATCTGCAGCTACAGGGAGATCGAAAGGCTTAAGGAGCTGAACAGGACGGAGACCGACTACGACAGGACAAGATCTGTGGTAGATCTCTTTAAGGAGGCTGCCGGCAGGTATCCCGATAATATTGCGGTCATCTATGAGGATGAGGAATGTACATACAAAGAGGCTGACCGTATCTCCGACAATATAGCCGCTTATATAGAAAAGCAGGGGCTTAAGAGGGGGGATGTTGTATCGATCCTTATCCCCAGGGGGATATATCAGGTAGTGGCCTCCCTGGGAGCTCTCAAGGCAGGCTGCGCCTATCAGCCCCTTGATGCCACCTATCCCCCTGAGCGGCTGAACTTTATGATAGAGGATGCCTCCGCGGGACTGCTTATAACAACTGACGAGCTTGGAACACTGATAAACGGGTATGAGGGAAGGAGGCTGACCCTTAAGGAGGCGGCAGAGCTTCCCGAAGGAAAGCCTCAAACCAAACCGGAGCCCGGTGATACCTTTATCCTTTTATACACCTCGGGAAGCACCGGGGTTCCGAAGGGGGTAAGGCTTACCCATGGAAATCTGGTCTGCTTTATAGAATGGTATACGCATTTTTATGAGCTCTCGGAAAAGGACAGGGTGGGGCAGTATGCCTCCTATGGTTTCGATGCCTGCATGATGGATATTTATCCCGCTCTTTCTTCAGGAGCTGCGGTCTGTATCGTTCCTGAGGAGATGCGGCTTGATCTCAATGCCATGAACAGGTATTTCATCAGCCATGAGGTAAGTGTGGCTTTCATGACTACCCAGGTAGGGCGGCAGTTTGCGTCTGAAATGGAAAATCCCTTCCTTCGCGCGATCTCAGTGGGAGGAGAAAAGCTGGCTTCAATGGAGCCGCCGAGGGGAGTCAATTTTTATAATATGTACGGACCTACTGAAGGTACTATCATTGTCACGACATATCAGGTGACGCGCATGGAGGATAATATACCCATAGGGCATCCGGTAGCGGATGTAAAGTGCTATGTAGTGGATCCCTTCGGGCATCTTCTTCCGCCGGGAGCCATTGGGGAGCTTATCATTGCGGGACCCCATGTAGGAGCAGGGTATCTTAACAGACCGGAAAAGACAGCTGAGGTATTTATAAGGAATCCCTTTGACGGGGGAGAATATGAGAATGCTTACAGGACCGGCGATATAGTACGATACAGAACAGACGGTGAGATAGAATTCATCGGAAGAAGAGACGGACAGGTAAAGATCCACGGCTTCAGGGTCGAGCTGAGCGAGGTCGAGGCTGTCATCCGTGAATACCCCGGGATAAAGGACGCAGCCGTGGTGGCGAAGGATCTGGGAGCAGACGGAAAGGCCGTTGCAGCCTATATAGTGTCGGATGAGGTCATTTCACCAAAGGATATCGGAGAGTTTATAAGGGAGAGAAAGCCTCCCTATATGGTGCCCTCTTTCATCATGCAGCTCGATGCCATTCCCTTAAATCAGAACGGGAAGGTGAACAGGAAGGAGCTTCCCGAACCCGTTATCGAGCCTGACGGGGAGGAAAGTGCCCATGTGGACAACGTCCTTGAGAAGGAGCTTAAGAGGATCATAGGCGAGGCACTTAATATGAAAGAGCCCCCACTCAATACTCCCCTCGAGTATCTGGGCTTTACGAGCCTTTCAATGATAAGGCTCTCTACCAGGCTGTTTAATGGCTTCGGAGTGAATATTCCTGTAAAGGAAATGAAGGATAAGACCATCACCGATATAGAAAACCTTATCCTTTCTGAATGGATCAGGGGTACAGGTACAGGAGCCGGGGAGAAGGAGGAGTCCGTTATAAAGAGTTCGCCACTGAGTGCGGCCCAGACCGGGGTCTATGTGGACTGTATGAGAAATCCTCAGCTTTCCAGCTACAATATCCCGTCGGTGCTTACCTTCGATGCCTCTACGGAGCCGGAAGAGCTTATAAAAGCGGTAGGAAACATATTAAAAGCCCATCCGTCGGTATTTGTGCATTTTGACATTATCGACAATCAGGTCATGGCCATAAAGGATGAGGTCAGTATTCCGGAAATACCGGTGTTCACGATGAGCGTGGAGGAATGCGCATCATTCAGGGACAGCTTTGTCCAGCCGTTTCATCTGAACAGGGGACCGCTCTTTAGGTTTGCAGTGATAAAGACCCCTGAGTCGGTGAAGCTGTTTACGGATTTTCATCATCTTATCTTCGACGGCTTTTCCATGAGCGTGTTCTTAAAGGAGCTGGGAGAGGCTCTTAAAAACGGCGGAAAGCCTGCGGGAGAGGGAGCCTCATACTTTACCTATGTCAGGAATCAGAAGGAAATGCTTGCGTCTGACGCAGGAGCTTCCCATGAGAAATATTTCGAAAAACTTTTTTGTGATTATGAATCCTCCACAGAGCTTCCCAAAGATATAAGCTCAGGGAGCGATAGCGATGTCGGAAACAAACGCTTCTTATATGCTGACATTGACGATTCCATGACGGCAGGAGTATGTAAGCTTCCGGGGATAGATGAGCCGGGACTTTTCCTTGCGGCTCTCGATTATACACTTGCAAGGCTGACCGGTTCGGAGAATGTCTATATCACGACTATTTCAAGCGGCAGATCCGATGTCCGTTTTTCAGACACCTTCGGGATGTTTGTAAATACTCTTCCCCTTGCCGCAAAGCTTTCCTCCGGGAGTGTAGCCGACTTTATCAGAGAGGTCTCCGGAGGACTGTCACAGGCCATAGACCATGAAAACTATCCGTTTGCTGATGTGGCCGCTAAATGGGGCTTCAATGTGAACGTGATGTATGAATATCAGAGGGGAGTAGTAGAAAAGCCTGATATCCCGGGATTGGATTCGATAGAGGGGATAGAAGCCGGAAAGAGTAAGTTTGCTGTTACCGTAAGGATAGTCGACAGGGGAGGAAGACCTTCGATAGAGGTGGAATATAATGATGCCCTGTATTCGGAAAAGGCTATAGAGGAATTCTTAAGGTCCTACTCTATTGTGATCGGAAAATTCTCTACGGGAGGACGTGACAGGTTAAGGAGTATTTCGCTTCTTGACAAGGAGAGAAATGAGCAGCTTAAAGGTTTCCATGAGCGGGCGGAGAGACCTGAGATACCGGAGGACATGCTCTTCCATTCGGGAATCGAGAGGATGGCCCGTCAAATACCTGATAAGCCGGCGATCCTGGCCTGTGACGGCAATTATACCTATAAGGAGCTTGATGAAAATGCCAACAGGGTGGCAAACGCCCTTATCGGCAGGGGAATAAAGACAGGGAGCAGGGTGGTACTCCTCCTTCCACGTACCGCAAGGGTATTCTTTGCGCTTTACGGCGTATTAAAGGCGGGAGGTGCCTATATTCCCTGCGATCCGGGCTACCCCTCGGAAAGGATAAAGCACATCATAGACGATTCGGGAGCCGCGCTTGTCATTACAGATTCAGAGAGGCTTTCCCGGTTCAGCGAGAGGCCGGTCGTCGATATAGAGGAGCTGCTTAAGGAGAGCAATACAAAAAAACCGGATGTAAAAGTCACTCAGGAGGATATTGCCTACCTTATTTACACCTCGGGCTCCACGGGAAAGCCCAAGGGTGTCATGTTAAGACACAGAGGGATAGTAAATTACGTTTTCGACCACAGGGAGAATATCCTGGTCCGTGGAATGGTCGAAAGGGGTCATGTGCTTACGGCCGTGACCACCCTTTCTTTTGACTTTTCGATAAAGGAGTGGGGGATGCCTCTGTTTAATGGCCTGACCCTTTCCGTGGCGGCGGATGATGAAATAAACGATGCCGCAAAGCTTGCAAAAAGGATGAAGACCACGGGGACGGATATTTTCGGCTCTACGCCCTCAAGACTCCTTACACTCATGGAATCCCCGGATTTCAGAGAGGCTCTTGATAACTGCGTTGTCGTAATAAACGGGGGCGAGAAATATCCGGAGCAGCTTTTAAAGCTGTTAAAAGAGAAAAAGGAAAGGCTTATATTTAATACCTACGGACCTACAGAGACTACGGTCTCCTCTAATACCCAGGAACTGTCAGGCTATGACACGGTAAATGTCGGGCGTCCTCTTCCGGGAGTAACGGAGTTTATAGTCGACAGCGATGGCAACGAGGTGCCATGCCATGTGACCGGGGAGCTTTACATAGGCGGAATCGGCGTTGCAGCAGGCTACAATAATCTTCCGGAGATGACAGACGATAAATTCGTGGACTACCGGGGGATGAGGATATATAAGTCCGGCGATTTCGCAAGGTGGACTGATAATGGAGATGTGGAGATCCTGGGGCGCAGGGATAACCAGATAAAGCTCAGGGGTCTTCGAATAGAGCTTGACGAGGTGGACGCGGTGCTTGCGTCGCAGCCCGGGATAGAGCGCAGTGCCGTAAAGATCGAGAAGATAAACGGCATAGAGCATCTCTGCGCCTGGTTTACCGCGGATCACAGTGTGGATATCGGAAAGCTTAAGCTTGAGCTTTCAAGACCCTTACGAATTACATGGTGCCTACGGCTTATATGCAACTGGAGGAAATGCCATATACGCCAAACGGTAAGCTCGACCTTAAGAATCTGCCGATTCCTGAGCTTTACAGGTCTGATAAGTCTGAGGCTGCCGCAAATGAGATAGAGAAGACCTTCTGCGATATCTTCGGAAGGCTGCTTCATGTAGAGAATGTGGGGGCGACTGAAAGCTTCTTTGAACTCGGGGGAACATCCCTGCTTGTTACAAATGTGGTAATCGAGGCGGGAAAGGCGGGCTACAACATCGCCTTTGCCGATGTATTCGATAATCCTACCCCGAGAGCCTTAAGCACTGCTGTCGGAGGCTTGTCTTCTGAAGGTGCAGTCTCTGCTGCGGCTTCGGACAGTGAGATCACATCCTATGACTATGGAAGCATTAATGAGCTCCTTAAGAGGAATACGCTTGAGAGCTTTAAGTCCGGAAGCCTGAGAAAGCTGGGAAACGTGCTGCTGACCGGAGCCACAGGATATCTGGGAATCCATATCCTGCATGAGCTTATAGAGAATGGAGATGAGCATGATAAGATTTATTGCCTGTTTCGCTCACGGAAGAATACAAAAGTGACCGAAAAGCTTTTAAGTCAGTATTACTATTATTTCGACACAAGCCTGACCGACCTCATCGGAGAGAGGATACACATTGTTAATGGCGATGTCACGGATGCCTCGGCTCTTGACGGTCTTTTGGATAAAGAGATAGATACCGTAATAAACTGTGCTGCAGTAGTCAAGCATTTTGCAAGCGGTACCCAGATTGAGGACGTAAACGTGGGAGGAACGCTGAATCTCATAGATTTCTGTCTTAAGGTGAAGGCAGTCCTTATTCAGACCTCTACCATGAGCGTTGTAAGTTCGGCCTATAAGGATAGTATACCTGAGGGGTTTTTGCCTGATGAGAGCAGCCTGTACTTTAACCAGCTTCTGGATAATAAATATATTCACTCCAAGTTCCTCGCGGAACGGGCAGTGCTTGAGGCGGTGGCCGAAAGAGGACTCAAAGGTAAGATAATGCGTTACGGAAATCTTGCCGCGAGATATTCGGACGGTGAGTTCCAGATTAATTTCTCCACGAATGCCGCCATGGGAAGACTAAAAGCCTTTGTAATGGTGGGCTGCGCGGCCTTTGACCAGCTTGACACGACCATGGAGTTTTCTCCGATAGACGCGGTGGCAAGGGCTACGGTGGAGCTTTCCAAGACCCCGGATGAATGTATACTGTTTCATGTCTTCAATAATCAGAATATTTCAATGGAGCTTATCTTTAGTGAACTGAATAAGCTTGGATATAATATAGCCTATGTTGAAAGAGAAGAATTTGCAAAAGCCTTTGCTGCTGCCCAGAATGATCCGGGTAAAGCTGCGGCTCTTACAAGCATCATGGCTTACATGCAGACACCGGGAGGAAGAGAGACGGTCAGACTTTTGAGACAATGCGAATATACGATGCAGGTGCTTTACAGGCTTAAGTTCGCCTGGCCTGTCACCACCTGGGACTATATTGAACGGTTTGTATCGGCTATTGGCGGTCTTGGTTTTTTTGAAAAGAAGATCATCCATCCCTGAGGAAGTGGAGCTGTTGTTAAGCCGTTACGGTATTTCCGGATTGTGTCGCTTGAATTTAAATTTGTCAATGTCTGTGAGGTATTACAGGAAGCTCTAAAATCAACATCGCATGAGCTCCCAGAAACATACGGCACTGGCGGCAGCGACATTCAGTGAATCGACACCATGGTGCATGGGTATCCTTGCGGCATGGTCACAGGCATTTATCACTTCTTCGGGAAGTCCGTACCCCTCAGTGCCAAGTATGATGGCTCTCCTTTTATGAGACTTTAGCAAGGGATCGTCTATACCTGTCGAATTGTCGGTCAGTGCCATTGCCACAGTCAGGTATCCCAGAGCTTTGAGAGCGGATATGAGGGAGGAACCCTCTGATTCCGGTCTTCCGACCGTGATCCAGGGCATCAGGAAAACTGTGCCCATACTGACCCTTGCGGATCTCCTGCTGAGAGGGTTTACCGTATCATAAGTGGCTATCATTCCGTCCATGCCGAGAGCAGCGGCTGATCTTGTGATGGCTCCGACATTGGTAGGATTTACGATATTGTAAAGGATCACGAGATTGTCTTTACCGGTACAGAATGTACTGATATCCTGCATGGGCTTTCTTCTGAAGGCACCCCATAGTCCCCTGACCAAAGCATATCCTGTCAGCTCCTTCAGTATTTCACGTTTTGCCATGTATACAGGCAGGCTTTCTGCGGATTCTTCTCCGTTTTTTTCCAGGATGCATGCGATCACCGGCCGGGCTTCCTTTTCAAGCCGCTCTTCTTCCACGAGGAGAGAGACCGGCTCATATCCGGCATCTACAGCCATTTTTACGACATTCGGACTCTCGGCGATGAAAAGCCCCGGCTCCGGCTCGTTATAGTGCAGGAGCTGCGTCTCAGAGAGTCTCGCGTATATATCAAGAGCCTTCATATTCAGATCATCTACGGATATGATATTCATCCTGTCAATCTTAATACCGGACCGGAATATCGGCAAGGGATAGGATAACAAAAGGGGTTCGAATAGATACCTTGTATCATTAAATGATAGGTGAGATAATTTCAAGAACAGGGCTTTTGACAGTCCGGATATGGAGGTGATGAGGTGGGTGAGAATAATATAGCGGAAAAGGGCTATCTGCATGAGGATTTCAGACTCTTCCACAACACGGATGCACTGGGGACGGATACGGTAGCGCATTTCCATACATTTTACAAGGTCACATTCGTAAAGTACGGGAAGGGCAGCTACATGATAGACGGCAGGTTATATGACATCGAGTCAGGTGATGTCATTCTGGTGGGTGTTAATGTACCTCACCAGCCGTTCTTTGAGACAGGAGAGCTGTATGACCGGTATACACTCTATATCTCTCAGGGGATGCTCGAGGAATTTGATATACCTGAGTGTCATATATATGAGCTCTTTACCTCTGCAAGCGGCAATGTGATAAGACCTGACGGTAATGCTGCCGAAAGATTTGCCGGCATGCTTGAAAGGATAGATACGGAGACACATTCCTCTTCATACGCGTCTCATCTTGCCGCCCGACTCGGTGTCATAAGACTTCTCATAGAGGCGGGAAGGTGCAGGGAGGAGACCTCACTTACTGTGCCGCTGCATCTGCCTGAGGATGATCCTATGCTCAATATACTCAGGTATATAAACGAGAATCTCGATAAAAGTCTGTCAACGGAGGATATCTCGCAGCATTTCCGGATGAGCGGGGAAGAGATGATGACAGCGTTTAAGGATGCATTCGGCTGCCGGATGAACGAATATATAGTAAACAGGAGACTGACCAGGGCGCATGAGATGCTGCTGCGTGGGGAGGACCCGTCTGAGGCATGCTACAGATGCGGCTATGACAGCTATTCTGTATTTACAAAGGATTATCATGACAAATACGGAGTATCTCCCAGACGTATATCGGAGGAAGGTACGGAATACGGGGCATTGACGGAGTTTTTGCCTGAGTAGTCTTTTCAGAGGATAGAGGAGGAATACGGGAAATGAAAGACGGTTTTGTAAGAGTAGCGGCGGTTACGCCCGGGATAAGGGTAGCAGATCCGCGCTATAACGCAGACAGGGTGATAGAGGGCATAGATGCGGCGGCTGCAAAGGGAGCCGGGATAATAGTATTTCCGGAGATGGTGCTGTCAGGCTATACCTGCGGAGACCTGCTGCTGCAGCACAGGCTCATAGATGCGTGCAAGGACGGGCTCAAGACCATAGCGGAGTATACCTCGGATCTTGATGTACTGGTTTTCGTGGGACTCCCGTATTACTTCAGGGACAAGCTGTACAGTGTGGCGGCTGCGGTGCACAGGGGACTGTGTCTCGGGATTGTACCTAAGACCTTCATACCGGCTTATTCGGAGTTTTATGAGACCAGATATTTCACATCGGGAAATGCGTCTGTGCTCACCACTGATTTCTTCGGTACGGGCATACCCTTTGGGACGCATATCATATTTGAGAACGGAGAGAGCCTGCCTGACCTTAAGATAGCCTGTGAGATCTGTGAGGATGCATGGGTGCCGGCACCGCCGTCTATAGTACATGCCATGGCAGGAGCCGATGTGATAGTGAATCTATCGGCGTCCGACGAGGTGATAGGCAAGGATGCCTACCGCAGACAGCTGATAGCATCAGCCTCTGCTACCAGAGTGGCGGCCTACGTATATGCTTCCGCCGGAGCAGGGGAGTCGTCACAGGATCTTGTCTTCGGTGGACATGATATCATAGCGGAGAACGGACAGATACTTGCCGAGTCAGAGCTTTTCAGCGAGGGCGTGATCACAGCTGATATAGATGTAGAGCGTCTCATGGCTGAACGCAGACGCATGAATACCTTTACTGAGAATGTCTATGATGACTACGTCAGGATACCCTTTCTTATAAATCCGAGAACGGTTGACATAAAACGAAATGTTCCTCCGCTTCCCTTTGTGCCGTCCGATAATGCGGAGAGAAAAGCACGATGTGAGCAGATATCTGATATACAGGCGATGGGACTTGCAAAAAGACTGGAACACACAGGTTTACATAATGCAATAGTCGGTCTTTCGGGAGGGCTTGATTCCACGTTGGCACTGCTCGTGACGGTCAGGGCTTTCGACAGGCTGGGACTCGACCGTGCCGGTATACATGCTGTTACCATGCCGGGGTTCGGTACTACCGGAAGGACATACGATAACGCGGTTAATCTTGCGAAGACACTCGGATGCGATCTGATGGAGGTTGACATAAAGAAATCCGTGACTCAGCATATGGAGGACATAGGTGCGGATATCAATGAGCATGACGTGACCTATGAGAATGCGCAGGCGAGAGAACGCACACAGATATTGATGGATATAGCAAACAAGAAAGCCGGACTTGTGATAGGTACGGGCGATATGTCGGAGCTCGCTCTCGGCTGGGCGACCTACAACGGCGATCATATGTCCATGTACGGAGTAAATGCCGGAGTACCCAAGACGCTGGTGAGACATCTGGTGAGCTATTATGCATCCGAAGCAGAGGAGGACGGTAAGAGCGAGCTCGCTGCTACGCTTAAGGATGTCCTCGACACTCCGGTATCACCGGAGCTGCTACCGCCTGAGAATGGGGAGATAAGCCAGAAAACGGAGGATATCGTGGGACCCTATGAGCTGCATGACTTCTTCCTTTATTATATGCTTCGCTTCGGCTTCTCACCGTCTAAGATATACAGGCTCGCATGCATGGCACACAGGGGAAGCTACGACGGAGAGACCATACTCAAATGGATGAAGATTTTTTATAAGAGATTCTTCTCACAGCAGTTTAAGAGGTCCTGCCTTCCCGACGGGCCCAAGGTCGGTACGGTGGCTGTATCCCCGAGAGGGGATCTCAGGATGCCGTCCGATGCGTCTGCCGAGCTGTGGATGACAGAGCTGGAGGACATCGTACTGTCATGAGGTGTGAAGAGTGTGCGTACTACTTTTACGATGATGACTGCGAAGAATATGTATGCGATATGGATATGGACGAGGATGACTACGGCAGACTCATGCAGTCAGGCTTCAGGGAGTGTCCGTACTTTACGGATGCGGATGAGTATAAGATAGTGAGGCACCAGCTGTAATGGTATCAGATGGGGGCTGTGAACAGTAACATCAGGTCTTGTACTGTGTCAGATCGTTGATCCAGAAGCCGTTGCGGACCATGAAGAAGCCTATCGTACACTTAATGATGCTGAGGCACTGGATACAGGCAAAGAGCGGCAGGATGGGCAGCTCAGTGAAGCGGACGAGCAGGACGAGTGCCGGTATAGTGACGACCCAGACAAAGAGCGAGTCAAAGGCAAAGGTGATCCAGGTCTTGCCGCCTGAGCGCAGTGTAAAGTAGGCACTGTTTTCGTAGGAATACAGCGGCATGAATAAGGCACTCAGTCTTATCAGACCGGTAGCTATATGACGCACCGCATCCGAGGTGTTGAATATCTGCGGAAACCATTCCGAGATGAAAAAAAGGACGGATGCGGATACGAGACACATACATAGTGTGAAAAATGTGAGCTGGTATGACTCCTCTTTTATTTCATTATCTGATTTGATCTTCTTCCCGAGCTCCTGACCCAGCATGATGGCGATCGTATCCCCCATGGCGATAAATGCTATGTTAAAGAGATTGCTCAAGGTGGAGGAAATATTCATGGCGGCGACGACATCCAGACCGCGCATGGAGTACTGCTGGCTGTTTACGGTCTGTCCGAGTGACCACAGGAATTCATTGAGGAGCAGCGGAGCGGCCTTCGGCAGTATCCTGCCCACAAGAGACAGGGGAAGATACATACTCCTGTAGAGTCCCACAGCAAAAGGATTCCTTGAGGTATTGCGGTGTGTCCATATGATGACGATGGCGAGCTCGGCATATCTGGATATCACAGTGGCAAGAGCGGCACCCCTTACTCCCATTACGGGAAATCCGAGCCTGCCGTATATGAGCAGGTAATTTCCGATGAGATTTATGAGCATCGCCGCTATCCCGGCTGCCATCGGTACTACAGTCTCTCCGGTCTCTCTGAGTGTTCCCGAGTAAGCAAAGGACAGAGCAAGGGGCAGCATACCGAAGTACATGATGAAGAGATACTCATTTGCCGATGATAGCGTGGCAAGAGCATCTCCCGTACCGCTCTCGCCCTTCAGCCAGAGACTTATCAGGGTATCTCCCATAAAAAAGAACATGAGTATCCCAGCAATGGTAACTATGACGGAAAGCATTATCTTCATGCGCATGGTGAAGCGTATGCCTTCAGTATCCTTCTTGCCGGCAAACTGCGCGGTAAATATACCTATGCCTGCATTGCCTCCGAACAGACACAGCATGAAGACAAAGAAAAGCTGATTCACGATAGATACGCCGCTCATAGCATCTGTACCGATGCGTCCTACCATGATATTGTCCAGCATCCCCACGAAGTTCGTTATGGCATTCTGTATCATTATCGGAATGGCGATGTGAAGAGTGGTCTTGTAAAAATCCCTGGTTCCGATCAGGTGTGGTATTTTGATCTGCATAATTTAATCTGTGTGCCTTGAATAGTTATCTATGATACTATTATCTGCCGTGATTTACAATAAAAGATATAAAAATGCTTGACAGAATCATATAATATATAAATAATATTAGAGTTTTATTCAAGATACAGAAAGAAGGTAATATTTATGAAGAAGAGGATAATAGGTATATTGCTCACAGCTGCGCTTTCGATATCTATGCTTGCAGGATGCGGCGCGTCAGGAACGACCGGGGGAGAATCGGAGGCACTGGCCGATGGGGTGCTTACGGTAGGCACAAATGCGGAGTTTCCCCCGTTTGAGTATGTCGGTGATGACGGAGAGCCCGACGGCTTTGATATCGCGCTCATCAATGCCGTAGGCGAAAAGCTCGGAGTAAAGGTGGAAGTAGAGAATATGGAGTTTGATTCTCTGGTATCCTCCATAGGAAGCAAGACAGATGTCGCTATAGCCGGCATGACAGTGACTGATGAGAGAAAGCAGTCCGTGGATTTTTCCGAGCCTTACTTTGATGCCGTGCAGCATGTATTGGTACCGGCGGATTCTACCATAGCCTCATATGAGGATCTCGAGGGCAAGACCATCGGATGCCAGCTCGGTACCACAGGTGATTTCATCATTGAAGAGATAGAGGGAGCGAGTGACCAGCAGTACAACAAGGCGGTAGATGCCGTAAACGATCTTATAAACGGCAGGCTTGACGCGGTCATAGTGGACAGCAACCCTGCTGAAGTATTTACGGCAAATTATCCGGATAAGATAAGAGATCTCGACGGAGAAACCTTCGGCTTTGAGACCGAGCAGTATGCCATAGCGATGCCCAAGGGTGATAAGGTTCTTGCCGAGGCGATAAATAAGGCGATAAATGAGCTCAAGGCTGACGGCACCTTTGATGCGCTCGTAAAGAAATACTTATAAGACTTTTGAAAGGAAATCTTTAAGACGTTGTGTTTGCGGGTCCGTGAATAATTTCACGGGCTCGTTTTCTTCCATGATGATGCCCTCATCTATAAACATCACACGGGTAGCGACCTCTCTTGCAAACCCCATCTCATGTGTGACGATCACCATGGTCATGCCGGAATCGGCAAGATCCTTTATAACCGCAAGCACTTCACCGACCATTTCGGGATCAAGTGCGGAGGTCGGCTCATCAAAAAGCATCACCTTGGGATTCATGGCAAGAGAGCGAACGATAGCTATACGCTGCTTTTGACCTCCTGAAAGAGATGCAGGATATGAATCCGCCTTTTCGGTAAGCCCTACCCGCTGCAAAAGCTCCAGAGCGGACTGTTTAGCTTCATCTGCGGTCTTCAGACCCAGCTTTACGGGTGCGAGGGTTATATTATCCATGACGGTTTTATTTGCAAAGAGATTGAAGCTCTGAAAGACCATGCCCATATGCTCACGAACCTTGTTTATATCAGTCCTGGGATCGGTGATAAGCTGATCCTCAAACCATATCTCTCCGGAGTCGGGCTCCTCGAGCAGATTGAGACACCTTAGGAATGTGCTCTTACCGGAGCCTGAGGGACCTATGATCGCTATTTTTTCGCCTTTGTCTATCTCTGTCGATATGCCCTTCAGGACTTCATGATCGTTAAAGTTTTTTTTCAGGTTTTTAACGGAGATCACTTTTTCTAAGTCTCCTTTCAAATGCCTCAAGCAGAAGAGTGAGGATCTTTATCAGCACGAAATAAATGACAGCGGCACCTATGAGCGGCATGAAGGCTTCATAAGTCCGGCTTGATATCTGGCTTGCGACTCTGGTGAGGTCGGAAAGACTCACGTATCCGACGATTGCGGTCTCCTTTATGAGTGTGATGAATTCGTTTCCGATGGGAGGCAGTACATTCTTAAATGCCTGCGGAAGCACTATCTCCTTCATGGTCTGCGCTTTGGAGAGACCAAGAGAGCGGCCTGCCTCCATCTGTCCCTTATCCACGGCGAGTATGCCTGCACGTATGATCTCGGAGACATAGGCACCGGAATTGATCCCGAAGGAAAGAGAGGCTACGAGCACACCGTTATTTGAAGAAGCGAATACTATAAACCACATGATAAGAAGCTGCAGCACCGAGGGTGTGCCTCGTATTATATCCACATAAGCAGTCGCTATATACCACCACAACGAATGTCTGTGACCCTTCTTTGGCTCTGACAGCTTCATAAGTGCCACTATGCACCCGATGACTATGCCGATGAGACCGGCCAGTACAGCTATCTCTATCGTGACACCGAGTCCCTGTATATATAACTGCCAGCGATCCTTTACTATAAATGCATTGTAAAACTTGGTTGAAATATCGTTCATAATCAGAGGATTATACCACAATAACGGGCAGGTGCATACTATTTTCCCTCTTTCGGATTTGTTGACACTCACATTCGGTATAATGTAACATATCCACATGCTTTTTAATTCTGTTGAATTTGCTTTTTTCCTGCCGGTAGTGGCTGTTGTTTATTTCATGTTGCAGGAAAGATTCGCAAGCCGCACTGCCGCAAATGTGTGGCTTATTTTTGCGTCTTATTTCTATTATATGTATGCTGATGTACGCTACGGGCTCCTGCTCCTTGCAGTCACGGCGGTGACTTATATTTCGGGGCATCTCATGGGAAGCAGTACGATGACTCGCGGCAAAAGACGTACAGTGCTCATCATTACCGTGGTACTGCTCATAGGAGCACTGTTCTTCTTCAAATATGCGTCACTTCTTTCTTCTTTGATAGCAGAAGATGAGGCACTCGCAGTGATACTTCCGGTTGGAATATCCTTTTACATCTTTCAGTCGCTTACCTATGTATTTGAGATATATCAGGATAAGGCAAAGCCGTCTCCATCAATGATATCATATGTTGCATTTGCTTCATTCTTCCCGGTGCTGCTCTCGGGACCTATAGAGAAGTCCTCTCATCTGCTGCCACAGTTTGAGGAAAAGCATGTATTTGATTATGAGCGTATCCGTCACGGACTCATACGCATGGCCTACGGGTACTTTCTTAAGCTTGTGCTGGCATCCAGGCTTGCTATAGCCGTGGATCTGATATATGACAGCTACACGGAGATGACCGGATATCAGCTGCTGCTCGGTACATGTCTGTATTCGGTGCAGATATTCTGCGACTTTGCTTCTTATTCCACCATAGCGATAGGCGTGGCTGAGATACTGGGCTTTACACTTACGGAAAACTTTACACAGCCGTTTTTCACGGATTCGTGCGCTTCCTTCTGGAGACACTGGCATATAACTCTGAACAACTGGTTTCGTGACTATGTATATATACCGCTCGGGGGCAATCGCAAGGGTACGGCGCGGAAATACCTGAACATATTTATCGTATTTACTCTTTCGGGAATGTGGCATGGCGCGGATATCACGTATATCCTGTGGGGTATGCTCTCGGGACTGTTCCAGATCATTGAGGCACTGATAGCACCTTTAAGGGCACGCTTTCCGAGATGGCTCAAGGTCATCTTTACCTTTATGCTCTTTACTTTCTCCATGTTCCTTTTCAGATCCGAGGACATGGGACAGGCTGTCACCATCATAGGAAAGGTGTTTACGGAGTTTAAGCCGGAGTCGATACTTACGACATCGCCTTTCTCGCTGGGACTTGGGGTTGTGCAGTTCTTCTTCCTGATAGCGGGTATCATAGTCCTGCTGATATATGACATTGTAAACGAACGCACCGGAGACACGGCGGCACGGATAGCAGCATGTCGCACACCGGTACGTTGGGCGATATACTATCTGTTAGTGATGATGATACTTGGCTCCACATCAATAGGAGCCCAGCAGTTTATCTATTTTCAATTTTAGTGATAAAGCCCGGTCTCCATGAGGTGCAGAAGGACTTGCTTGCAAGGACGGATGCACCGAAATGAGAGACGCTAACATGAATGAGGAAGGAGGGCGGCAGCCCTTAAAAGGTAAACATTGAAGGACATATTAAAACTGATCAGAAACTTCATACTGCTCTCCATACCGCTCATGGTGCTGTGTGTGCTCGCATATATACTGCCCATGAGCTATATGGGACCGGAATATGTGATGTGGAAAGAGGAATTTGAGAATTCCGATGATCCTTACATAGATGCCGAAACGCTTATCATCGGGGATTCAAGGGCGAAGTCCTCGGTACTGCCGGCAATGCTGCATGACGATACCTATAATATAGCTATAGGCGGAGCCACACCCATAGAGACTTACTATGCGGTAAAGAACTATATAGATAAAAACGGCGCACCGAAATACGCTGTAGTCGTATTTGCCCCCTATCATATGTGCGATATAGACAACTGGGATCAGACACTCTACTTTAACTTTCTCAGACCCTCGGAAATAGCGGAGATCTACGCCAAGGCGGTGGAGCTTGGAGATCCCGTTGTGGCAAGAAAAGGACGGATTCCCGAGATGATCTCATACAGGCTCCGTCTGCCCTCCAAGTATCTGTCACAGATGTATGAGGCGGATTTCATTGGCAACAGGGATGCCAATCGTGAAATGTTTGATTCCATAAGAGACGATCTCGGATACCTGGAGTTTGGGGATGCTGACGGTGATGACGGTGAGACACGCGAGGTATTTCATGAGAGCTTTGATTATTCGGAGCTGGTTGTTTATTACTATGAGAAGCTGGTCGATCTGCTAAGTGATAATGAGGTGTCCGTGGTGATAGCTCAGCCTCCGATAAACGTAGCCTCCGATGAGGCGATGCATGAGGAATTCATCACCGGCTATACCGGGTTTATGGATCATATCGAGTACAGGAGAAGATACTACAATATGAAAGTGATAAAGGAGATACCGGTATATCCGAATAAGCTGTTCGGGGACTCGATACATGTGAACCGCAAAGGCGCAGAAGCCTACACCAAAGAGTTAAGGGAGTATCTTGAGTCTGAGGACTTTTGGATGTGGGATTAAGTATATGATATAATCGGAAAAATGATGATGAATACTATTAAAGCGGATGCACTTATTCTCGATGTAGACGGTACTCTCTGGGACTCTACACCGATAGTGGCGAAAGCATGGACCAGAGCCGTGCGTGAAACAGGATACAGTGATATGACAGTGGAGCCGGATACATTAAAGGGGCTCTTTGGCAGGACTATGGACGAGATCGCGGAGGCACTTCTTCCGGGGGCATCTGATACGATGCGCGGGACAGCCATGGATAAGTGTGTGCTGTACGAACAGGAGGCTCTTGAAAATGACCCGTGTGATATATGTTATCCCGGTGTCATAGAGACGATAAGGGAGCTTTCACCCAGACTTCCGATATCTATAGTATCCAACTGTCAGTCCGGCTATATAGAGCTTTTTATGAAAAAAACCGGACTGACCGATAAAGAGATACGCGATACAAGCTGCTTTGGAGATACCGGCAAGGGTAAGGCTGATAATATACGGGAGCTTGTGGTGAAGAGAGGATATAAAAATGCCTTTTATGTAGGAGACACCGAGGGTGATCGCGTAGCAGTAAGGGAGGCGGGCATCGGATTTATAGCTGCCGATTACGGATTCGGAGATCCTGAGGAGGCAGATCACAGGCTGAAAGACTTTGGAGAGCTTAGGGATCTGATCAGCCAACATAAATAAACCGGGATGGTACAAGACAAAATGGCAGATAATGAGAAAGTTGAAAAGGAAATACAGGAAAGGCTGAAAAGCGAGAGGGCAAGAAGAGAGGAAAAGGCTGCGGCCGCTCCCGAAAAGACAAACGTACTGAAGGAAATAATAGATTGGGTCGCGGTCATAGTCTGCGCGATCGTCATTTCGTTTCTGATAAATACCTTTGTGATCGTAAATGCCACTGTGCCGACATCTTCCATGGAGAATACGATAATGGCAGGCGACAGGGTGATCGGATCAAGGCTGTATTATCTCAGACATGAGCCGGAGCGGGGGGATATCATAGTGTTTGACTATCCTGATGATCCGAACATACTGTATATTAAACGTGTGATAGGCGTGCCGGGGGATCATATCGAGATAAACGGCGGCAAGGTTTACATAAATGGGGAGGTGCTTGAAGAGCCTTACCTTAATGTGACCACAGAGGGGGAATGGGGACCCTACGATGTCCCTGCAGACAGCTATTTCATGCTGGGGGATAACAGAAACGATTCTGCGGATTCCAGATACTGGCACAATACCTTCCTGACCAAAGAGGGTATAGTCGGAAAGGCAATATTCAAATATTGGAAAGGATTTGAGAGGTTTCAATGATTTCAAAAAAGATGGAGAGTCTGGTGGATAACAACTCGGTTATCAGACAGATGTTTGAAGAAGGAAAGAAGATGGCGGAGGAGTTTGGCGCGGAGAATGTATATGATTTCTCCATAGGCAATCCGAACGTGCCTGCGCCTGCAAAGGTCAGTGAGACTATAGAGCGTCTCTTAAAGGAAGAAGATCCGGTCGTGCTGCACGGATATATGCCGAATGCGGGATTTCCCGAGGTGAGACAGAAGATAGCGGATTCGCTCAACAGGAGGTTCGGCACATCCTTCGGTTTGGACAATATCATGATGACCGTAGGTGCGGCAGGAGGTCTCAACTGTGCATTAAAGGCACTGCTTAACCCGGGTGATGAGGTGCTGGCTTTTGCTCCGTACTTTGTGGAGTACAGGAATTATGTCGCAAATTACGACGGCATCCTTAAAGAGATCGCACCGGATACCGATACCTTTCAGCCTGATCTGAAGGCTCTTGAGGCATCGGTAAACGAAAAGACCAGAGCACTCATAATAAACAATCCAAACAATCCGTCGGGAGTGATCTATACAGAGGATACGATAAGGGCTATAGCGGATATCCTTAAGGAAAAGCAGAGGGAGTACGGCAGTGAGATATTCATCATTTCAGATGAGCCGTATCGTGAGCTGGTATATACGGGAGCGGAGGTTCCTTATATAACAAAGTATTATCCGAATACGATAGTCGGTTATTCTTTCTCCAAGACCCTGTCTCTGCCCGGAGAGCGCATAGGGTACCTTGTGGTGCCTTCGGAGGCGGCGGATCATGACAGACTTTTCCAGGCTGTGACTATAGCGAACAGAGTGCTTGGATTTGTGAATGCGCCGTCTCTTATTCAAAAGACGGTGGCAGAGTGTCTTGAGGAAAAGGCTGACATTGCCTTTTATGCCAGAAACAGAGATTTGCTGTATGACGCATTAAAGGAATACGGCTTCAAATGCATACGTCCGGAAGGCGCGTTCTATATGTTCATCCAGTCACCCGTACCGGATGAAAAAGTATTTGTTGAGGATGCGAAGAAGGAGCATATACTCATCGTGCCCGGATCATCATTTGCATGCGCGGGATATGTGCGTCTGTCTTACTGTGTAGCTTACGAGACCTGCGTAAACTCCCTGCCGGGATTTCAACGTCTGGCGGAGAAATATAAACTGAAATGAGTATAGAAGAAAACATAAGAAAAGTAACTCCGTATACCCCCGGCGAGCAACCGCAAAAAAAGGTCATAAAGCTCAATACCAACGAATGCCCGTATCCGCCTTCACCCGAGGTGGTCAGAGCACTTAGCGAGACCGACTGGGATAGGCTCAGACTCTATCCCGACCCGGCATGTGAGCAGCTCGTTTCGGCGATCGCAAAGCATTACGGTGTAGGGAGTGCACAGACCTTTGTGGGTGTCGGCTCGGATGATGTACTATCCATGTGTTTCCTCACCTTTTTCGCGGGAAATAAGCCGGTTTTCTTTCCCGATATCACATATTCGTTTTATGACGTCTGGGCGGATGTCTATCGCATTCCCTATGAGACAAAGCCTCTTAACGGCGATTTCAGGATAAATGCGGAGGATTACTATGAGGCAAACGGCGGTGTGGTGATAGCTAATCCGAATGCCCCGACCGGTATTGCCGAGAGCCTCGGATTCATTAAGGATATCCTGGAGCATAATACCGACAGTGTCGTGATAGTGGATGAAGCATATATCGACTTCGGCGGGGATAGTGCGCTCAGACTGATAGATCAATATGAAAATCTCGTGGTGGTGCGTACCATGTCAAAGTCCAGAGCTCTGGCAGGTATGCGTGTCGGATACTGCTTTGCAAGCGAGCAGCTGATAAAGTATCTGAATGATGTCAAGTATTCGGTCAATTCATATACCATGAATATGCCGGGTCTTATAGCAGGCAAGGCGGCGATAGAGGATACGGATTACTTTCATGATATTGTCGGAAGGGTGAAGAAGACCAGAGAGTGGACGTCAGGGGAGCTTAAGGCGTTGGGCTTTACATTTAACGAGTCACAGACAAACTTCATCTTTGCAAAGCCGCCGGCACCATATGCAGCATCGGAAATATTTGATAAGCTCATACAGAACGGTATATATGTTAGATATTTCAAAAAGCCGAGAATAGACGGCTATCTCCGTATCAGCATAGGGACGGATGATGAAATGCAGACATTTATAAATAAATTAAAGGAGATAATGCTTTAGTTATGTTAACCAAATATCTTATTGTTTTTTTTGTTTCCATGGTGCCGCTTATAGAGCTCAGAGGAGCCATACCGATTGCTGCTGGAATGGGACTTACCGATACTCTTCCCCATATGATCACAGCCTTTATAGTCGCCATAGTGGGAAATATGCTTCCGGTACCTATCATCTATCTGTTTGCGAGAAAGGTACTCGAATGGGGCAAGGACAAGCCGGTGATAGGCAAGTTTTTTACTTTCTGTCTGGAAAAGGGTGAGAAGGGCGGACAGAAGCTGCAGGAGAAAGCGGGACGGGGACTTTTTGTCGCGCTTGCACTGTTTGTCGGCATACCGCTTCCGGGGACGGGAGCGTGGACCGGAACCCTTGCGGCTTCGATACTTGACATGAAGTTTAAGGATACCGTGATAGCATCCATGGTAGGAGTATTGCTTGCAGGTGTCATCATGATGACGCTTTCTGTCGCAGGGGTATCTGCATTCGGAGTCGTGACCAGTCATTAAGGTGACAATATGCGCAGATCATTAAAGGAAGCTTTGGCACCTTCATGTATTACCCTCATGATATTCATGGGGGTATTGGCTTTAAAAGGTATATTTCCATTTGGGGAGCTTCGTATCGATTATTATGATATGGGGCAGACTAATGCACCATTATACTATCATATATGGGATTTTCTACACGGTAAGAGCGGTCTGCTTTATTCGTGGTATATAGATGAGGGACAGAATCTATCCATGGGGAGTTCCATTCAGTGGAATATCTCTGTATTTAATCTTTTCTTCTTGTTTATCAAACGAAGTGCAGTGCTTAAGTCACTTTCCATATTTATGGGAATACATCTTTTTTTTATGACATTCAATATGTTTCTGTTTTTAAGCCGTACAGTGGATACGGCCAAATTTTATCGGATGCTTTTCAGTATATCTTACGGTCTTACCGGTTTCACGCTTACTCACTATACCATACCGACCTATCTGGACACTGCAGCTTTAATGCCTATCTGGCTTATCACCTTACATGATCTCCTTACAGCAGGGGATAAGACAGAGGGAAGACCGGTGACCACTTATGCCTTTATGACCGGATATATGACGGCATTGGGATACTATATGGCTTTTATGAATCTAATATTCATTTTGATGGTGTCGGGTTCATATATCATACTTTTGTGTGGTAGAGATCTTGCGGAAAACACTTACAGAAAAAAGGAAATGGGAAGAGCATCGGTACGATTGGGGATCGGTACTTTTTCCGGTATAGGTCTGTCAGCATTTATTTTGCTTCCTGCGGTTATGCAGATGGCCGAATCATCTCGATTTAATTCAAATCTTTCAGGAGGCTTTTTAGATACTCTACATGGCATACTTTGGGCCATAGGAGCAGACATGTATTATATAAAATGGTGGCTTCTGTCCGGAAGTATTGCAGCTATTATTATACTTTTATGGGGGCTTATCCGTTACAGAAAGGAAAAGAACCTAACTCTCTTTTTCTTCCTGCTTTGTATGTATCCGTGTGCCCTGATCCCATTTGAATCGATCAATCTGCTGTGGCATATGGGGACATATTATCATTACCCCATAAGATGTGGGTATCTGATACCGATAGCTTTGCTTACCACCGGAGCATATTATTCGGGGCGGACGGAAACTGACAGAGAGGTTGACATAAATAGAACAGGGATGGTTCTGGTTTCTGCTGCAGCGTTTTTAGCAGCAGTGATGCTTATATATTATTACACGAAACATGATGTATGGCCGATAGAAGAGCTTTTTAAGGCATGGGTTGTTCTTGCGCTTGTTCTTGCGGTTGTTTATTCGCTGATATGGTACGTGGTAAAAAAGCCGGCTTATATATTCCCTGTTCTTATGATGGAACTGCTGGTGACCGGCTATATCGGATATGGTCAGCCTCATTTTACCGACAGGTACTCGTCCGATCCCGAGCAGTCCGGTGAATATATCGTTGTCTCGCAGTCATTAATGGATGAGCTTGGAATAAAGGAAAGCCGGATTGAACGTATCAAAAATCCGGACACTACGTTAAACACGAATTATGGCTTTGTGATGCGACGTGCGACTATAGGCGGATGGGCAAATACTGTGCCGAGACCGCAGATGGATACCGGGATCGCACTTGGGTACGGTGCTCACTTTATGAGAATACTGGATTGCGGCGGTACGTTGTTATCAGATGCTGCACTTCACGTAACGGAGACACTTACTGCAAATCCGGAGCTATATACGGATCAGGCATTTATTCCGGAGGGAGAGGCAGGAGGGTATACACTTTTTAGGAATAAATATACTCTTCCATTTGTTATGAGGGTAGCAGAGAAGCCAATAGCTGACAGGATCGATGGAGATAGATTGGCACAAATGTCATTGGTCGATGCTACAAACACGCTGTATAGGTTGTTATCCGAAGGCAAGAGCATACATTCCGATGATGATACGATAATAGAGGATATATCTGACAGAATAGGTGAGGGAAAATATCATATCGAAGGGTTGAAAGCACTGTATCTTCAGTTCGGAGAATTCGAAGGAATGAAGATAAATGATAAGGTGATAGCCATTCCGGATATCTCAGATGCCGATAGTACAGTATATCCCGGCTGGTTTAACTCGAATCTGGTGTTTCTTGGGATATATGGAAATGAGGATATAGAGATAGAAGGTCGTGATCTGAACAGTCATTTTTATGAATTCGATTTGGACAAGCTTGAAAAGATTTGTGACTTTATGGCAGATGATAGTATTCAGGATATTGAAGTACAGAATACAAAGATGCGTATAGTAACAAAAGGAAAAAAAGATGAAATTGCGCTGATACCGATGGCATATGATGCGGGCTTTACGGCAAGTGTAAACGGGGAGCAAAAGGACGTTATGAACGTGGATGATATGTTTATGGCAATCAGGCTTGACGAAGGAGAAAATGTCATACAGATATCTTTTGTTCCGAGAGGATTTAGGGCTGGAGTTGTGATATCATTAGTGTTGTTGGTCGGTATAGTATTATTCAGCTTCAGACCCGTTAGCACAAATAAAGCATATGACGTGGGCAGGATTGCGTTGACAGCATTGTTTGCTGTTTTTGTTTTGATATTGTACCTGATACCATATATTGCTTTTGCGATACATCAGATTGAAAAAAGACTGTAACTATTTAGGGGAGTTCCTTAGTTGAGAGCGTGATAAAATGTATTCAAGACTTTTATAGTTGAAAGGAGTAGAATGATGCAGGAATACAGACCTTTTAAAGAGGGAAAAGTAAGAGAGATCTATGACATCGGGGATAAGCTGATACTGGTCGTGACGGACAGGATATCGGCATTTGACCATATCCTTAAGAACAAGATCACGGGCAAGGGAAAGATACTCACGCAGATGTCAAGATTCTGGTTTGAGTACACCGGAGATATAGTGGATAATCACATGGTTTCCACAGATGTAAACGACATGCCCGAGTATTTCAGAAATGATAAGTTTGAGGGACGCTCAATGATGGTAAAGAAGCTTCGTATGCTTCCGATAGAGTGCATCGTAAGAGGCTATATCACCGGCTCCGGCTGGGCATCCTATAAGGAAAACGGCACAGTCTGCGGCATCAGGCTCCCGGAAGGACTGCGAGAGTCAGAGCAGCTGCCTGAGCCCATATACACTCCCTCGACCAAGGCCGAGCTCGGAGAGCATGATGAGAACATATCGTTTGAAAGCTCGGTTGAGGTACTCGAAAAAGAGTTTCCGGGACACGGACAGGAATACGCTGAAAAAATACGTGATTATACCATAGCCATATACAAGAAATGCGCGGATTATGCAAAGACAAAGGGCATCATCATAGCGGATACCAAGTTTGAGTTCGGACTTGACGAGGAGGGGAAGGTAGTACTCGGAGATGAGGTGCTGACACCTGATTCATCGAGATTCTGGCCGGCATCGGAATATGTGGTGGGACAGTCGGAGCCTTCATATGACAAGCAGTACGTGAGAGACTGGCTCAAGGCCAATCCCGATTCTGACTATGATCTGCCGCAGGAGGTCATAGATAAGACCATAGCCAAATATCAGGAGGCATATGAGCTGCTGACCAAATAGGGTCGCAGGAAAAGGGATTCGGAGTACCAATCTATTCGGAGAAAGATATGTCGATATTAGCAGGGTATATAGTACCGCATCCGCCTCTGGCAGTTCATGAGGTGGGAAGAGGCGATGAGGAGGCCATAAGAGCTACACTTGATTCATATGCAAAGGTGGCTGAGGATGTAGCAAGGCTGCGCCCGGACACTATCATCATCACTTCGCCGCATACGGTCATGTACAGCGACTATTTTCATATTTCACCGGGCACAGCTGCATACGGTGATTTCGGTTCCTTTCGGGCACCGCAGGTGACGTTTGATATTAAATATGATACGGAGCTTGTGAGCGAGATCGGGCACAGATGCTTCCTGCAGGACTTTCCCGCAGGAAGCGAGGGAGAGAGGGACAAGACTCTGGATCACGGGGTGATGGTACCGCTTTACTTTATCGACAAGGCATACAGAGATTACAAGCTGGTGCGTATAGGGCTCTCGGGTCTGTCACTTGAAGCACACAGGAATCTGGGACAGATAATAAAAGCATCGGTAGACAGCCTCGGTCGCCGTGCCGTGTTTGTGGCGAGCGGAGATCTGTCGCACTGCCAAAAGGAGGACGGACCATACGGATATAAGCCGGAAGGTCCCGTATATGACAAGCAGCTGATGGATACTCTTAGGGCAGGGGATCTGAGTGCGTTGCTTGACTTTGACGAAGAGCTTCTCGAACGCGCAGAGGAGTGCGGACACAGATCCTTCTGCATAATGGCAGGAGCATTTGAAAGAGAAAAGGTTGACATAAATACATTGTCGCATGAGGCGACCTTTGGAGTGGGATACGGATTTGCTATCATAAAGCCCACGGATAAAAGTAAGGAAGCGGAAAACGTGGGAGATGATCCTTATGTGGCTCTCGCCAGATATACCGTGGAAAGGTATGTAAGGGAGAGGAGGATACCGGAGGCACCGGCAGATGTCCCGGAGGAGCTGAAGACAAGGAGAGCAGGGGTCTTTGTGTCTATACATGAGAACGGACTGCTGAGGGGCTGTATAGGTACGATCTCGGCTACCTGTGACAATATCGCGGAGGAGATTATCGGCAACGCGATATCGGCTTCGACAAAAGATCCAAGGTTCAGACCTATAGAGGAGGAAGAGCTGCCTTATCTTGATATCAGCGTGGATGTACTCGGGGATACCGAGGATATAGCATCGGAAAGGGAGCTTGATCCTAAAAGATACGGAGTCATAGTCACGAACGGGATAAGGAGAGGGTTGCTTTTGCCAAATCTCGACGGTGTGGACACCGTGGCTGAGCAGATCAGTATAGCCCGACAAAAGGCCGGGATCAGACCGTCTGAAACCGTGTCGCTTCAACGCTTTGAGGTGGTAAGGCATGAATAGGCAAAATGTCGTCACCGATGCGTCTGACGGCGAATGTATTTTCGGGAGTGACAGCCCGGACACAGACAGAGCCGCAGTGTGCGATGTCTGCATGCATGCCTGTACCCTGAGGGATGGGGATACCGGAGTCTGCAGGGTAAGACGCAATATCGAAGGTGTGATAAAGTCCGTAAACTACGGAAGTATTACTTCTATCGCACTTGATCCCATAGAGAAGAAGCCATTGAGACATTTTCATCCCGGCAGTCCGATACTGTCCGTAGGAAGCTTTGGCTGCAATCTGAGCTGCGCTTTCTGCCAGAACCATGAGATATCGCAGCATGGCGGGGACAGTGTGCGTGCGTATGAATACACTCCTCATGAGCTGCTGGAGATAGCAGTACGGGCAGCAAAAGAAGAGGGCAGCATAGGTCTTGCCTATACCTATAACGAGCCTCTCATCGGCTATGAATTCGTCCGGGATACCGCACGGCTTATTCATGAGGCAGGGATGCTGAATGTACTGGTTACAAACGGAGAGGTTAACATAAATATACTTGAAGAGATCCTGCCGTATACAGATGCCATGAACATAGATCTCAAGGGGTTCAGGGATGATATATATAAAAGGCTCGGGGGAGATCTTGATATGGTGAAGAGCTTTATAAAAAGAGCAGTGAGGGACTCTCACGTAGAGATCACCAGTCTTATCGTACCCGGATATAATGATGATCCTGAGGATATGAGAAAAGAGGCTGAATGGATCGCCTCTGTAGATCCGGGGATACCGCTTCACATCACGAGATATTTTCCGGCCTTCAGATATGATGCGCCGCCTACCGGTATCGGACTGATCGAAAAAATGGTGGGAGTGGCTTCGGCATACCTTGATAATGTCTATCCGGGCAATGTCTGAAACGGGTTTCTGTTGTCTAACCGATCGGATTTGTGAGAATATATGGGATACCGGTATCATCAAGGGAAGATACCGGTTACTGTGCACGGACGAATCGAGCACCTGTCTTTCTTAATGGTGTGATATAAGAGGTTTACATAAAATGAACGAGAATACAGATATCCTTAAAGCGGAGAGTAACAGAGGAGCAGTGATAGTGCGCACAAGTGCTATCGGCATAGCAGCCAATATCCTGCTCGCGGCATTTAAGGCGGCTGTGGGCATCATATCCAACTCTATCGCGATCACACTGGATTCGGTAAACAATCTGAGTGATGCGCTCTCATCGGTGATCACCATAATAGGAGCAAAGCTTGCGGGCAAGGCTCCCGATAAAGAGCATCCCTACGGACATGGGAGGATAGAGTATCTGTCTGCAATGATCATTGCGGTGCTCGTACTCTACGCAGGTCTTACATCTCTTTACGAATCCGTCAAAAAGGTGATCCATCCCGAGCTCCCGGACTATTCTGCGATTGCGCTGGTCATTGTAGCGGCAGCTGTCGTGGTAAAGATACTGCTCGGGCTCTATGTGAAAAGTACCGGTAAGAGGGTGAATTCCGACTCACTCATCAATTCGGGACAGGATGCACTGATGGACGCAGTGATATCTGCGGCTACACTGGTAGCGGCCATAGTCTTTATCACGACATCATTCAGTCTCGAGGCTTATCTCGGAGCTGTCATTTCCATAGTCATCATAAAGAGCGGCATAGATATGTTTAAGGAAAGCCTCAGCCGCATAGTGGGAGAGCGTGTGGAGAGTGAGCTTGCAGGCAGCATCAAGAGGGCGGTAGCATCTCATGACGGGGTGCTGGGAGCATTTGATCTTATAATGAACAATTACGGTCCCGATACCTATATGGCTTCTATACACATCGAAGTGCCGGACAATATGAAGGCTTCGGAGATAGACAGGCTTACGAGGGAAATCTCTTATGATGTGTACAATAAATATGGTATACTCATGACTGCGGTGGGTATTTATTCCAAAAATGAAAGGGACCCGCAGTCTGCGGATGCTCAGGCCAAGATAAGAAGGGTCACGGATGCTCACAAGGAGATACTGCAGACACATGGTTTTTATCTTGACCATACTACCGATACGGTGAGCTTTGATATGGTATTTGACTATGATACTGAGGATAAGGAAAGGCTGTATCAGGAGATAATAGATGAGGTACAGCGTGAGCTGCCGGGCTATAAGCTGATAGTAAACATGGATTTTGATATAGCGGATTGAGGTTTACATAATATGAAAAAAGCAAAAAACCTTACAGTAGCGGTTTTGACATTTTGTACGCTGACTCTTGCTGCATGCGGCGGTAATTCCGCGTCAGATCAAATCAATGAGACGCAGACTGCCACGGAGGAGACCGAAGCACAGAGCGGACAGCGGCAGGATGATGAGGAGGCAAAGGAACAGGCTGACACCGGACGGAACGAAGAAATCAAAACCGTGTCAGAGGAGACAGCGGAGCCTCCCGTAGATAACGATAGGATCACTCTGATGAGTGCGAATTTTGACTACACTAAATATGACGATGAGTATGGAGCTTATTTTGAATGTCACGGAAGCAACATCGCATGCACGCCTGAGACGGGTGTGACATATCCGGCACTTGACAGGACACTAAAGGAGCTGGCAGAAGAAGAGGAAAAGAGCTTTAAGCAGGAGGTAGATGATAACGACGAATATGCTCTTGAGTTTGCAAGTGAAAATGCCGAATACGCTACCGATGCGCATTATTCGCGCTATGCCAATGATTATATAAAAAGAGCTGATGATAAGAGTGTGAGCATATTGAGGGTCTCCGGTGGT
>JAGBNR010000162.1 GCA_017634315.1 Lachnospiraceae bacterium | reverse complement strand
CGTGACATTTATGGCTGTGATGGTACCGCTCACGGGAGCGGTCACGTTCGCATGCTCGAGGTTGAGCTTTGCGTTATCAAGACCTGCCTGTGCTGACTTTACTGTAGCTGCAGATGAGGTGATCGAATTGTCCGCGCTCACATCTGACGCATTTGCGCCTACAGCCTGTGCATAGGCTCCATACAGAGTGGTGGGCACAGTGTAGGTATTGTAATTGTCTCGCTTCATCTGTGCCAGCTCGTAGCCTTCCATGGCAGTATACACTCCCATCTCAGCATTGTCGGCCGTTCTTTTGGCCTGATCCAGAGAGATCTCAGCAGAATCCACCCGGCTCTTTGCTGTCTCATATGTAGACTGTGCCGTTTCGTATGCCTTCTTTTTATCAGCATAGAGCGGGTCAGTGGTCGCGAGAGCCTTAAACTCAGCTTCAGCCGTATCTCGTGCCTGTTTTGCCGCATCCCTGGCTTTTTTCAGGTCGTCCAGCGATGTCTTGGCCAGATCTACGGCATCTCCGGCATTTTTCAGATTATTATTAGCCGTTTTCTTCTGCACGTATGCGCTGTCTACGGAATTATCCATTGCCTTTGAATTGTACGGCATCTCTCCGACTGTCTGCGTCGCCTGTGCTCTGCTGACATTTGCCTGAGCCTTTGTGACCTCTGCATTGGCCTGTGTAGTGGACAGATTGGCCTTTGCCTGTGAAAGCGAGGCCTCGGCTGTGGTCACAGCGATCTGAAGTGCTTCGTCGTTTATCTTGAAAAGCAGATCACCCTCGTTTACATGATCGCCCACTTCAAAGTATTTTTCGACCACTTCTCCGCCTATCAGCGGTATCACGTTCACCTCACTCTCAGCTACTACCGTTCCCGAAAAGTTTGAGCTGACCGTTATACTTCTGATATCAGGTGTCTGTACCATCACATCTATGCTTGTGTCCTCAGCACTGTCATCTGATACGGCATCATTTTTTGCCTCTGTATCCCTTCCGGCACAGCCAAATAAAAAAACAGTCGTGAAAGCACATGCCAGACCGACTGCCCATAATTTTCTGATCCTTATATTCATATATCCACCAGACTCCTTTATATTCCACAACCCCGAATCCATGCACCTTGCCCGCCGTTAATACCATATAGGACTAACTTATATACCAAGACCAAAGATTCATGGCATACTTTGAGAGTTAACATAATGAGTGTCAATAAAGGAGTGTATCACTCAAACGTTTGAGTGTCAATTGAAACCGCCGTGAAACAGGCATATTTTACCCACATTTTCAGATTTGGGTAATGAATTATATCAGTCCAATCCGTCAGCGGATAGAAGCATACCTGCCAGAAAGATGACTGCTTTATGCGGCTCGTGCTCCATACGGTAAGGCATGAGACGCAGCCAGTTGACTGCTTCATGATAGCGTATGCTTCTGAGCCCGGCTTCATCAAACCTTTCATCAAGATACCTTTTGTATTCTCCGTACAGATCCCTGTATGCCCTTGTCATACCCGACATGAACTGGATCTCATTCCCTGATACACTGCATCTCTCGGTACGGACCAGAAATTCATATCCACCGTGAAGCGACTGCAGGAGCTTGGCATAGTCGATGAACCTGCTGTCGAGTATATTGCCGGTATTCGGGTCTATCAGATAATACCCGTCCGGGGACTCCTCCGACTCAGGTACCGTGATAATGTTTTCCACGGTCACATCTCCGTGTATGGGTGATATGCTGTCTACGGCAAATATCTCCTTAAGCCTCTCCTTTGCCATAAGCTTCTTTAAGCGTCCGAAGCCTTTTACTCTCCTGCCGTTTATCACGAGCTCATCATAGCGAAGTATCTCCGACAGCCTGTGGTTTTCTTCTATAAGTCTTATATTCTTCAGTATCTTTTCATCTATGTATCTCTCTATGATGTTCTCTGCCGCTGCCATACCTGCCGTGCTGCCGTCATCGGATGTATCGTTTGAATATAGACCGCTTTCCAGCGTCTCAAATACACTTTTTAATATCCTTAAGGACTCATCTGTGGGATTGGTATGTATGTATTCAAAAAAGCCCGTTGCCCCGGTCACCGCAGGCATGTCGTACAGTGTCATGCCATTGTCTCTTTTCTCACCTATGATCTCGGGAAGAGGCAGGCACTCTCTGTATCTTTCTATCCATTCCACCTGATCGTGAAGTTTAGCGGCATCCTTTCCCACCACATATTTGCGAAAGATCGTCCTGCCGTCCTTGATGGCGAGAAGAGTCGTGGCATTGGAGCCCGCCGAATAGTCGCTTATTATCTGTATATCATTGTTAGCTTCAAGATATCCCCTCACATATGCGGTCCTGTCAGCCTCAAAGTAATTTTCAAGAAAGCTTCTCCTGTCGACCTCATGCACCTGCGGCAGCAGCATCAGGGTCTTCTCGGGCGAGCCCTCTGTCCCTGCTTTGCGTCTTTCCTTTATATCCGCAATAAGGCTTATTATAAACAGCAGTCCGGCCGAAATGGCCAGATAGGCTACCATGATCATATCCACATATCCGTTCGTAAGCGTACCCTTGTCTATACTTGAGCTTGAAAAAAGATATGAGAATACATACATGAGAGAGGCCCTGCCGTCCATCCGTCTGATTGCAAGCGATATGAGATAATAAGACAGGATATAAAGCCCCCACATTCCTGCAGTAAGGGCAAGGAGTCTCCTCTTCCTCATCTTCACCGCCATATCCCTGAAAGCCGTTATCACCGACCAGAAGAAGAACATCAGGGTAAGCTCTATCTTTTCATTGAATATACCCGTAAATACACGGATGACCTTTTTGACCGTATGTCTCGCAAACGTCACTATCGCTATCAGCAGTACCGCCGCAAGTGAGAGCATCATATAGAAAAAAGCGGAACGTCCCGTATCGGATCCCACCGAGGGACTGATGATATAGAGGGCAAGATAGATAATACCCACCACTATGACGTCCAGTATCCTGTCCACGACCACCGTGGCAAAGGCAAAGGAAAAGCCGTTTTTCATCCTCCTGCCGGCAATAAAGGCTCTGAGCAGGTCTCCGAGTCTGAAGGGGACGATAAGGTTCATGATATACCCTGCTGCGAGTGCCTCATTAAATACAGGCAGCTTTACCTCCTCATAGAAGTCCGAGAACTGCTTTTGTCTCAGGGACTTTACCATATGACCCGCTATCAGCAGGATGGTTGCGCAAACAAACAAAAAGCTCATGCATGGGATTTTACCACACATGAGCTCATGTTGCATTTCATATATGTCTGCCAAAGGGCTATTTACATGGTCGCTTAGATCTAAGCCCCGGCCCCAGCTGCGCTCGCAGTTTATGCTTCGCATAGCTCCACTGCATACGCAGTTTTCGCTATGCTACTAACATTCGGAATTCGCCAATCTGCAAAAAACGCAGATTGCTACTTCCTCATGTTAGTGCGGGTTAGCCAGTCACCGTGCTCACTGTGCAAGCACGCCCGCACGGTGACCACCTAACCCTGTGAATCATTTTGCATCTTTGATAGAGAAGCTCATGCGTCCCATACGATCCTTGCCGAGGCACTTCACCCTGACATGGTCGCCGAGTGTGAGCACATCCTCTACCCTGTCGATCCTGCGATCAGCGATCTTGGATATGTGTACCATGCCCTCCTTGCCGGGAGCGAACTCTACGAATGCGCCAAACTCCTTGATGGATACGACAGTACCCTCATAGTACTGACCCTCTTCATAGT
>JAGBNR010000161.1 GCA_017634315.1 Lachnospiraceae bacterium | reverse complement strand
TTTCTGAGTTAAATATTCGGTTTAAGCATGACGACGCAAATATATGTGTCGGTCTCTTGGCAAAAGCCAGTCTGTGTTCATGCTGTTACCCATTCAATTTAATAGCAGGAGCACGATGAAGCGATATTAATATATGACGCGGTCATAACATACCGGATGTCAGAGGAGTTTGACACAACATGCTATACTTTCCGTGACAGTATACCGGTTGGAATATATGAGGACTTTATTATTGACTTTACCTCCATTGACGACAGGCTCTACTAAAGATACGGGGAAGAGAGGATAAGATAGGATGAACAGGCTCGATGACCTTCTGGCTGAGACAGAATACAGTGTGATACAGGGAGATACGGACGGTGTGGAGATCACGGATGTCGTGATGGATACGCGAAAGCTCATACCGGGCTGTCTTTTCGTGTGTATAAGCGGAGCGAACTTTGACGGGCACACCTTTGCCGAGGAGGCGGCAGCCAAGGGCGCAAGAGTGCTTGTGACTGAAAAGGATGTGACGCTGTCCGACGAAGCAAAAAGGAGCGGGGCTGTTACCGTGGTCAGAGTGGAGGACACAAGGAAGGCACTTGCTTATATTTCGGCAGCTTACTATGACTATCCTGCGGACAGGCTTACGACAATAGGAGTGACCGGCACCAAGGGCAAGACCACCACGACCTATCTGATAAAGGAGATGCTCGAAAATGCCGGACATAAGGTGGGGCTTGTAGGCACGATAGAGACAGTGATAGGGGACACACACATCCCTTCATTAAACACCACTCCCGAGTCCCTGCTCCTGCAGAAGTACTTCGCGGATATGGTCAGGGCAGGGATAGATTCGGTAGTGATGGAGGTATCATCACAGGCACTTATGCTGCACCGTACAGACGGATTTGTATTTGACTACGGTGTGTTCACAAATATATCTCCCGATCATATAGGAGCAAATGAGCACAGGGACTTTGACGATTATCTTCACTGCAAGTCACTGCTTTTCAGACAGTGCAGGGTAGGACTCCTAAACGGGGATGACGGCCATATCGGGGACATACTTGACGGTGCGACCTGTGAGAGTGAGACCTTCGGACTGAATGACGGCAATGATATAAGGGCATATGATATAGAGCTTATAAACGGGGGATCATATCTGGGCGTTGCTTTCAAGACGGAGGGACTGATAGATGACAGCTTCAGATGCGATATGCCGGGCAGATTTACGGTATACAACGCGCTTTGTGCGATAAGTGTGTGCCGGCATATGGATGTGACTGCGGATCAGATGAATGCCGCACTTAAGACGGCGAGAGTCAAGGGCAGGATAGAGATGATCGAGGTATCTCCGGACTATACCCTGATGATAGACTATGCGCATAATGCTATGGCACTTGAGAGCCTGCTCACCACGTTAAAGGAGTATGAGCCGGGCAGACTGGTGACGGTATTCGGCTGCGGCGGCAACCGCTCCAGGGACAGACGGTTTGAGATGGGGGAGGTATCCGGCAGACTGTCTGACTTTACGGTGATCACATCGGACAATCCGAGATTTGAGGAGCCTCAGGCCATCCTTGATGATATAGAGACCGGCATCCAAAGGACCGACGGGAAATACATCAAGATAATCGACCGTAAGGAAGCCATCGCCTATGCGATGAATAACGCGAAAAAGGGTGATGTCGTGATCCTTGCGGGCAAGGGACATGAGGACTATCAGGAGATAAAGGGTGTGAAGCATCCGATGGATGAGCGGGTGCTGATACGCGAGATCCTGTCAGAGACATGCTGATCAGTAAACGACATGGCAATCTACGCAGACATCATAATAGATATATCCACTGAAAAGCTTGACCGCACTTTTCAGTACAGAGTCCCGGAGAGCCTGAGAGACAGAGTATGTCCGGGCTCTCTTGTTTCCGTACCGTTCGGCAAAGGCAACCGGGTGATAACCGGATATGTGGTAAGCCTGACAGGTGAGCCCGAGTTCGATCCCGATAAAACAAAAGATATCATTGATATAAAAGAGGATAATAAGGATCGTCCTGTCGGTACTCTGCTGCAGCTTGCGGCATGGATGAAGCACCATTACGGAGGGACACTCATACAAAGCCTGAAGGTAGTGCTACCAAAGAAGACCCCCGTAAAGCCTGTCGAGAAGCAGACAGTAAGACTTGTCGCATCGGAGGAAACCGTCAAAGCCTGCATGGATGAGTTTGAAAGAAAGCATCAGGTGGCGAGGCTCCGGCTGCTTAAGGCACTCACGGAAACGGGTGCCATGGACAGAACCTTCATAGGACAAAAGCTGAACGTAGGCTCACCGGTGATAAACGCTCTCAGGGATCGCGGTCTGGCAGAGATCGAAAGGACTACTACATACAGGAATCCTGTCGTGACCGGGATATACGGTAAAAAGATATCAGAGCTCAGCATGGATCAAAAGCATGTCGTAGATGCCGTGCTGTCAAGATATGACGCGGGAGACATGAAGCCTTCACTGATACACGGTGTCACCGGATCAGGCAAGACCGAGGTCTATATTGATATCATAGACGGCATAGTAGGACGGGGACACCAGGCGATCATGCTCATTCCCGAGATAGCTCTTACCTATCAGACCGTAGCGAGGTTTACGGCACGTTTCGGTGACAGGGTAAGCTTTATTCATTCCAGACTCTCGGCAGGAGAGAGATACGATCAGTTTCTTAGAGCCGAGCGTGGTGAGCTGGATGTGATGATAGGACCGAGATCCGCACTTTTTACCCCGTTTCCTTCACTCGGAGTCATAGTGATGGATGAGGAGCATGAGTCCTCATACAAGTCAGAACAGATGCCAAAGTACCATACCCGTGAGACGGCAGAGGAGATGGCAAAGATATCCGGCGCGGCATTTATCATGGGATCGGCTACACCCTCGGTGGAGGCATACAGACGCACGGTCACAGGCATATATGAGCTGTATGAGATGCCGGAGCGTATCACCGGTGGGGAGCTGCCGGTAGTATATACCGTGGATCTGAGAAAGGAGCTGGCAGAAGGAAATAAGAGCATATTTTCGGATAAACTGAAGGAGCTCATGGAGGATCGGCTTTCACACGGAGAGCAGACCATGCTTTTCCTGAACAGAAGGGGATACACGTCATTTGTCACATGCAGGAAGTGCGGATTTGTATATAAATGCCCTCACTGTGATGTGTCACTTTCGCTGCATCGGGATAAAAAGCTGCACTGCCATTACTGCGGATATGAGACTCCCATGCAGCCGCTGTGTCCGGAGTGCGGCTCGAGGTATATAGGGGGTATGCGTGCCGGTACTGAGCAGGTGGAGAGCGAAGTGAGGAGAGTATTGCCGGGTGCGAGGACACTCAGGATGGATGCCGATACCACGAGGAAAAAGGGAGATTATGAGAGGATACTGTCTGCCTTTGCGGATGAGGAGGCAGATATACTGATAGGGACCCAGATGATAGTGAAGGGACATGACTTCCCGAGAGTCACTCTTATGGGAATACTGGCAGCGGATATGTCGCTGCATACCGGTGACTACAGAGCTGCGGAAAGGACGTTTGAGCTGCTCACACAGGCAGCGGGAAGAGCAGGCCGTGCAGCAGCCTCCGGCGGAGAGAGGAGACTGATGGGCGAGGTGGTCATACAGACCTATTCCCCGGACAACTATGCGGTCATCACGGCGGCTCACCAGGATTATAAAGGCTTTTATGAGGAAGAGATAGCATACCGCAGTATGGGAGACTATCCGCCTGAAGGACATATGCTTCAGATACTCATAGAGGATAAGGACGAGTCGAGGGCACTCTCTTCTGCGGAGAGTATGGCTGAGTATGCGAGAGGCTTCATGCAGGACGGTCCGACTGGCATCATCGTAAGTGGTGTGCCGCATGATGCACACATACAGGTGATAGGTCCCACGGATGCTTCTGTGGCGAAGATAAATGATGTGTACAGGAAGGTGATCTACATCAAATCAAAGAGCTATGAGCTGCTGGCTGTGCTGAAGGACGGGATCGAGAGGGACAGGGCAGAGAGAAAGGCGCAGGAGAGCCATGTAGAATTCGACTTTAACCCTTGAGATCATGACTCTTCGTGGTGATTTTGAGCAAGCTCGATCACCACATCGGTATCGGCTTTTAATGTCATGGTCAAGGCACTTCGTGCTCATTTTCGTATGCAGAGTATGGTGATTTTGAGCAAGCTCAATCACCATACTCTACATACGAAAGGTGCTAAAGCACCTTTGACCATGCTTGTAATCACCGGAATATCGCTTCATAATCATATTCAGCGGCATAGTTGTACAGAGCCGTGAGCGTATCGAATATGTCTTCGGACTTAAGCTCCTCCCTGCCGTCACGCATACATTCATACATATAATGATTTACGGACTGATCATAATGAGAGTAGTCGCGGTAATGCTCCAGATCCGTGATCAGGTCGTAGTCATCCATGAAGAAGAAAATACGTACATTGTCATAGGAGAGCAGCCTTTCGTATGCGTACCCCATGGCATTTATCTGAGCGTTAAGCTGACCGCGTCTGATGCAGTCATCCCAATACAGTATACTGTACGGAGGGGTATAGATATAAAAGGAGATATCGGGTCTGCTTTCTATATACGGAGTGAGTGCAGCCATAAGAGCATCTACATTCGGGAAAAATGCGCCGGCTCCGCTTTCAGGCTCGATCTCGGCAAGACGCTGGGCACCGTACACGGTTTTGGCACCATCTTTGGTAAATACATAAATATCCTGCCAGGCATATGCGTCGTCAGTCCTGCCGGTGATGTTGCCCGTCAGAAACTTGGGTATGTGATCGAACAGGATGGATTTGTTCCAGATATAATATGCATCGTCTACAAGATCATCGTTCGACAGGTATTCGGGTATGGTAGTATTGTGGAGGTCAGGATCGGTGGGATCGCTGATGAGGAGATAATTGTCCATACACAATATGACATTCTTTACTTCGGGATGAGAGCAGACTGCTTTTAAGAGGGGGTCGTAATTTGTGAAAAACGATCCCGCCATACACAGCTTGACGCAGGAATCCCCGAAGACACCATCCTCAAACCATGACTCCTTAAAGTTTTCACTCATCGAAGAGCCTATCAGAGCAGTATCGTAGTATTCATGCTGCGCCGATCCGAGCATCGCAAGCCTCTCATCGGTCTCTGCCGCCTCGAGGCTTCCTATGGGTGCATGATAATGCATGCACGGGTCAATGATTATGACCGCCAGTGCGGAGATCAGGAGAGCTGCTGCCGTATATGCTATTGTCTTTTTTATAAAGGCCTCAGGTTTCAAGTGCGCTCCTTTGTATATCAGAAATTCTCGTATATAAATACCGACAGAGTGGGCAGTGATATTATTCCGAGGAAAAGCAGTGCCGCTGTGACCAATGCGAGCCTTCCGCTAAGGACGGAGCCCTCGATCCGTTCATCGGTGTTTTTCATAAATAAGGCTGCATACAAACTAAATATGATGGGGATCAGTATTATGACCGATCCGGTATGGTAATAGTTCAGCGTAGTATACTTGACTACGAGCCATTGTATGAAATCGAACTCGGCAGGCATGGCCGCGACTATGAAATCGGCGTTTATGGGATTGATACGCGAGATGCCGCCGGTAAACAGCCGCATGAACATGATGTTTGCGATCGTAATATCCGGTGCCCTGAAGTATACCCATGCGAAATTAACGAATGTAAAGGTGAGTAATAAACGGATCGGCTTAGGGCACTTTACCGATACCGGTGCCAGGAGCTTGCTCGCTATTATTCCGATACCGTGTATGGCTCCCCACAGCAGGAAGCTGAGTGAAGCACCGTGCCACAGTCCACTGAGCAGGAAGATAAGCATCTGGTTAAAATATGTCCTTATCTTCCCCTTGCGGTTGCCGCCGAGGGGGAAATACACGTATTTGCGGAAAAATCTGGTCAGCGTGATATGCCAGCGTTTCCAAAACTCATTTATCGAAAGCGAGCGGTAGGGAGAGTCAAAATTCTGCGGCAGATCCATGCCGAGCATCAGGCATATGCCCCTTGCCATATCACAGCATCCCGAGAAGTCAAAGTATATCTGCAGAGTGTAGGCTGTCATGACCAGCAGGGCATCCAGACTGCCGAGTATGGTGACATTGGCATAGCCGAAATCCACATATTGTCCAAGAGTATCTGCGAGCATCATCTTTTTGGCAAGACCGAATGAAAATGCCATGAGCCCTCCGGCTATCTTGCCGTAGTCGGTCTCGGACTCAGCCGCATCGTCAAACATCGGTACCATCTCGGTAGATAATGCTATGGGACCTACGGTGATCTTAGGAAAGAATGAAACAAACAGGGCATAATTCAAAAACCCGCAGACGGTAGCGGGATCACGATAGCAGTCGACAAGATAGGCGATCTGAGAGAAGGTATAATAGCTGATCCCGAGAGGGAGCAGCAGTGAAGACAGAGTGATATCCCTATGCAGCAGGGAACCGACCATATCTCCGAAGAATCCCAGGTATTTGCAGTAGAACAGTAAAGACAGGTTCATTACTATACCGAGGATCAGTACAGCTTTTTTTATCACAGCGGATGACTGCATATCGAGCCTGCGTAAAGCAAGTGAGACGGCATAGTTTACTGCGATGCTCACGATAAGAACAGTCAGAGCCGAGAGATGATGGTAGCCGTAAAAGAATAAAGAAGCCGCCAGCAGAAACGCTTTTGTCATCACGGGCCTGTGCAGACGCCTGATCTGATAGTACAGGACAGTGATGAGGGGCAGAAATATTAAAATAAACGAATAAGAATTAAAGACCATAAAGACAATTATAATCTAAATCGCTGTTGTTTTTAAGTGTAAAATAAAAGTATTTGATATAAAATAGTGTGAATAGAACCATAAGAAACGGAAAGGGGGAAAGATAATGGGAAGGAAAAAAGCACCCGTGCCAAAGGCCGTGCTTACGGTAAGACTTTTGGTTGGCGCATATCTTCTTTATATTGATTATGACATTTTTTTCGATGTGCTGGCCCGTAAAGGGGCATCAAGGATCATAATGTTCATTGCGATGGCTCTGTTTGCCGTGGTGGGGGTATTTCTTATAGTCGGTAGTGCCAGATCACTTATCGTGGGCGATGCCGAAGCTGCTGACAGTGCGCTGCCGGATGATTCACTGTCTGATGATACGCCGCCGGACAGTAAAGATGAGTGAAAAATCAGGGAAAACGGCAAAAAGGGAAATATTTTATCGAAAATGATGAAATTTTTATGCATGTTGCCCACTATTCGTTGACATATTTGTATATGTTTTGTAATATTTAGGCATTGGGTCAAAGACCCGGAAACTATTGTTTTATTTTATGGAGGATTTTGCATGAAAAAGAAGGTTTTGAGTGTATTGCTCAGCATGTCAATGGTAGCTGCCATCCTTGCAGGATGCGGCAGCAGCGCAGCTGACACAGCAGCTCCTGCTGCAGAGACGGCTCCCGCAGAGGAAGCAGCACCTGCAGCTGATACCGCAGAGGCAGCAGCAGATACTGCGGCACCCGCAGCTTCAGGCGGCGGCAAGAGAGTGGCAGTTGCTATGCCTACTCAGTCATCCGAGAGATGGATCAACGATGGCGGCAACATGAAGAAGCAGCTCGAGGAGCTCGGCTATGAGGTAGATCTTCAGTACGCTGAGGATGATGTTCAGATGCAGGTTTCACAGATCGAGAACATGATCGCTTCAGGTGCTAACTGCCTTGTTATCGCAGCTATCGATTCAGGTGCTCTTACGAACGTAGAGGATCAGGCTAAGCAGGCAGGTATCCCTATCATAGCTTATGACCGTCTTCTTATGGACACGGATGCGGTTTCTTACTATGCTACATTTGATAACAAGGGCGTAGGTACCGTTATCGGAAACTACATCAAGGACAATGCTACCAAGGACGGCAACAAGGGTCTTGATGCCGTAAAGGCAGCAGGTCTTAAGATGAACATCGAGTTCCTTATGGGTTCACCTGATGACAACAACGCTCTGATGCTTTACAACGGACTTATGGAAGTGCTTCAGCCCTATCTGGATGACGGCACACTTGTCTGCAAGTCAGGACGTACTTCATTTGATGACACATGTATCCTCAGATGGTCTCAGGAGACCGCTCAGCAGAACATGGAGAACTATCTCACAGGCTTCTATGCTGACGAGGATATCGATATCGTAGCAAGCGCATTCGACGGCTTCGCTTACGGTGCAAAGGCAGCTCTTGAGGGAGCAGGCTACACAGAAAAGAACTGGCCTCTGATCACAGGTCAGGACGCTGAGCTCATGGCTTCAAAGAACATCATCGCAGGCTGGCAGACAATGTCCATCTACAAGGATACACGTCTCCTTGCTTCAAAGTGCGTTACCATGGTTCAGGCAGTGCTTGAGGGCGCAGAGCCTGAGATCAACGACACAGAGCAGTACAACAACGGTAAGATCGTAGTTCCTTCATACCTCTGCACACCTGTTGCAGTAGATAAGAACAACTACAAAGAGCTTCTTATCGATGGCGGATACTACACCGAGGATCAGCTTGCTGAATAATCGCAGTCAGTTATCTACGGGGGGATTGCTTGCAATCCCCCTTTTTATTCAAATTGATATATTGTGATTTAACTGTTCGGGAGCAGTCATTTGTTTGATCGGTGACTGATTCTTAATGGGGTAAGAGGGTAAGGAAAGGAATAAAAACAGGATGTCTGACTATATCTTGGAAATGAACCACATTACTAAGGAATTCTCGGGCGTGAAGGCTTTGGATGATGTCAATCTGAAGGTCAAACAGGGAGAGATACACGGATTATGTGGTGAAAACGGAGCCGGCAAGTCTACACTGATGAATGTCCTGTCAGGCGTTTATCCGTACGGGACTTATACCGGAGATGTCGTCTATAAAGGCGAGGTATGTAAATTCAAAGATCTGAAAGAAAGCGAAGCCAAGGGCATCGTTATCATACATCAGGAGCTGGCACTTTCGCCGCTGCTATCGGTAGCCGAGAATGTGTTTATCGGAAACGAGCAGACAGGTATCAAAGGTGTCATAGACTGGACAGAGACAAGGAAAAAGGCGCAGGAGATGCTTGCAAAGGTCGGACTTGAGCATGAAGATGTCAATGTGCCGGTCAATTCTCTCGGAGTAGGAAAGCAGCAGCTCATAGAGATAGCAAAGGCCATGGCAAAGAAGGTTGACCTGCTCATACTTGATGAGCCTACTGCCGCTCTGAATGATGAGGAAAGTAAGAAGCTTCTTGACATCATGCTTGAGCTTAAAAAGCATGGAGTGACCTGCATCATTATCTCACACAAGCTGAATGAGCTGGAGTATGTATGTGATTCACTGACCATCATCCGTGACGGTCATACTATAGAGACACTTACAAAGGGTGTGGATGACTTTAGCGAGGATCGTGTCATAAAGGGCATGGTGGGACGTGAGCTCACAAACAGGTATCCGGTGCGTGAGGGAGTCACGATCGGTGATGTGATATTCGAGGTCAGGGACTGGAATGTCTATCACCCGGATGACGCTGAAAGACAGATGCTCAAGAACATTAATATACAGGTTCGTGCCGGTGAGGTCGTAGGACTGGCAGGACTGATGGGAGCTGGTCGTACGGAGCTTGCGATGAGTATATTCGGCAAGAGCTACGGACAGAAGATATCCGGCAGTGTGAGTATAAACGGCAGGGAAGTCGAGCTGAACAGCGTGGAGGATGCCATAAATAACAATCTGGCATATGTGTCGGAGGACAGAAAGACATACGGTCTGGTGCTTATAGATGATATCAAGCACAATATGACCATGGCGGCATTAAAGAGATTCTTCTCGAAAAACGGTGTGGTGAATGCTAACGACGAGGTAGTGGCTGCGGATGAATATATGGATAAGATAAGGGTAAAGGCGAATTCCATAGAGCAGACCGTGGGCTCACTGTCGGGCGGAAACCAGCAGAAGGTGGTGCTGGCGAAATGGATGCTCACACAGCCTGATGTGCTTATCCTTGATGAGCCGACCAGAGGTATAGATGTGGGAGCGAAGTATGAGATATACTGCGTTATAAACGATCTCGCCAAGGCAGGAAAAGCTGTGATCGTCATCTCATCCGAGATGCAGGAGATAATAGGTACATGTGACAGGGTATATGTCATCAACGAGGGTGAGATAGCAGGTGAATTAAACAAAGACGAAGTATCACAGGAAAAGATCATGTCGTGCATCATGGCGCACAACAGAAAAGGAGAATAAGGCATGAATAGCAAAAAAACAGTCAATCTCGATATGAAGCAGTACGGCATGTTCATCGTACTGATCGCGGTGTTTCTTATCTTCGCGGTTATGACAGGCGGCAAGAATCTGTCCCCCGCGAATATCAACAATCTGATACTTCAGAACAGCTACGTCGTTATTCTTGCGACAGGTATGCTGCTCTGCGTACTGACAGGTAACGTCGACCTCGGAGTCGGATCGGTGGTTGCTCTCTGCGGAGCTACGGTAGGAGTGCTCCTTATAGATGTGAAGGCTCCCATAGTCGTAGCTATCATAGCTGCGCTTCTGGTGGGTCTGCTCTGCGGTATGTTTTCAGGCTTCTTCATAGCGGTCATGGGTGTGCCGCCCTTCATCGTCACCCTTGCTACCATGCTGATGGGAAGAGGAGCTACCTATACTATCCTTAAGGCTCAGACCAAGGGTCCTTTTGCTGCAAACTACAATTATATCGGTGCGGGCTTCCTTTTCCCCAACATGAAGATAGGCAGCTTTAACATGCTCTGCTTTATCGTGGCTGTAGTGGCTACGGTTGCAATAATATTCGGTGAGATTAAGGGCATAGCAACCAAGAAGAAATACGGATTTGCACAGAATCCCATGTGGCAGATAGTCATCAAGGACGCTATCTTCATTTTCCTTGTATGGTTCGTGATGATAAAGCTCGGACAGTACAGCGGATTCCCGTTTGTACTCGTTATCATGGGTGCTATCGTGGGTATTTATCATTTCATCACCAGTCAGACAGTCGCAGGACGTCAGATATATGCACTCGGAGGCAACCGCAAGGCGGCTCAGCTCTCCGGTATCAAGACGGACAGGGTTTTCTTCTGGGTATACACCAATATGGGCTTCCTCGCCGGTGTGGCAGGCGTAGTGCTTTCGGCAAGAAACGGTTCCGCTACACCTAAGGCGGGCGACCAGTTCGAGATGGATGCCATCGCATCATGTTATCTCGGAGGCGCAGCCGTGGCCGGTGGCGCAGGTACGATATTCGGTGCTGTCATCGGAGCTTTCATCATGGGTGTACTCAATAACGGCATGTCACTGTACGGATGGTCTACGGATATTCAGAAGATCGTCAAGGGTGCGGTGCTCCTGCTTGCAGTTACAGCTGACCTGATGTCCAAGAGAAAGAAAGGATAAGAAAGAATGAGTAAGCTTTATTTTATTCCCGGCTCGCAGGATCTGTACGGCGATGAGTGTCTGAAGCAGGTGGCGGCTGACTGTAAGGAAATGGTGGATTTTCTTAAGGGAAAGCTCAGCGGTATCGTGGATATCGAGCTGCTCCCTACTGTGGAGACTTCAAGGATATGTGTAGATGATATAAGAAAGGCACAGGCGGATGATGATTGCGTGGGTGTGATTACCTGGATGCATACCTTCTCACCGGCAAAGATGTGGATAAAGGGACTGCAGGAGCTCAGGAAGCCGCTGCTCCACCTTCATACACAGGCAAATGAAAAGCTGCCGTATGATGAGATAGATATGGACTTCATGAATCTCAATCAGGCCGCTCACGGCGACAGAGAGTACGGATATATATTGGCAAGGCTTAATATCCCGCATGAGGTCGTGGCAGGCTACTATAAGCATGACAGGGTAGTAAAGAAGATATGCCGCTTCGCACGCGTGGCAAAGGCTATAGCACTTTCACACAATACCCTGGTGGCTACCTTCGGAAACAATATGAGAGATGTCGCTGTCACGGATGGCAACAGGCTTGAGGCCGAGATCAAGTACGGCTGGGAGATAAAGTACTGGGGTATAGGACTTATTGCCGAGATTGCAAAGCAGGCTACCGATGCTGAGGTTGATGCCAAGATGGCTGAATACGAGAGCAAGTATACGATGGCTACCGACAATATCGAGGCTGTACGCGAGCAGGCACGCTATGAGGTGGCATTTGACAAGTTTATCGCAAAGAACAATGTCACTGCCTTTACGGATACATTCCAGGATCTGCATGGTCTCAGACAGCTGCCGGGTATAGCGGCACAGAATCTCATGGCGAAGGGTATAGGCTTCGGACCGGAGGGAGACTATAAGATAGCGGCACTTTCGGCTGTATTCATGAAGATGGCGGAGGGACTCGACGGAGCTACAGGCTTTATTGAGGACTACACCTATGATCTTACGGAGGGAGAGGAGCTTGAGCTTGCTTCGCATATGCTCGAGGTACCCGCTTCATTTGCGGCGAATAAGCCTGAGATCCAGGTGCATCCGCTCGGTATAGGAGGAAAGGAAGATCCGGCGCGTCTTGTATTTGATGGCGTGACCGGTGACGGCATACAGGTCACACTGGTGGATATGGGTGATCATTTCCGCATCATATGTGCTGATATAGAGCTCGTTAAGCAGCCCAAGCCCATGCCGAAGCTTCCCGTGGCACGCATCATGTACAGGCACAAGCCCAACTTTGATATAGGTACTGCAGGCTGGTGCTATGCCGGCGGAGCACACCATGCGGTGGTCTCAACTGCCCTTACCAGAGATGACGTAGCTATGTTTGCACGTCTCACCGGCACTGAGCTCATCTGTATAGGGGACGATACCACAGAGGCTGATCTGCAAAAGTTCTTTATGCCTAAATATTGATAGCTGCAATGATTACAGGAAAAGAGACCGGGGCTTCCCGGTCTCTTTTGATGCTAAAACTTCAGATAATAGGAAAATTAAGACATTTGATGTATAATAGTCAAAGCTGTGCGTGATATGGACGCATGTTAAAGTGCATTTTGAAGAGGCGTGGAATGGCATTAAGGGAAATAAGGACAATGGGTGACCCTATACTTGAAAAGAAGTCAAAGCCGGTCACCGCTATAACAGAGAGAATAAGAGAGCTTATAGATGATATGGTAGACACGCTTGTGGAGGCTGACGGGGTAGGGCTTGCAGCGGTGCAGGTGGGAGTATTGAAACGTATCATAATCATAGATGTAGATGAGGACGAATCAAATCCTATAGTCATGATAAATCCCGTAATAAAAGAGACCTCCGGCGAGCAGGATGGATATGAGGGCTGCCTGTCCGTACCCGGCAAGACCGGCATGGTGACCAGACCCGATCATGTCGTGGTGGAGTTTATGAATGAGGATATGGAGCCTGTCACCATGGAGGGAGACGGTATATTTGCCAGATGCGTCTGTCATGAGTGCGATCACCTTGAGGGTGAGCTCTATGTGGACAAGGTAGAGGGTGAGCTCAGGGATGTGGAAAAGGAAGAGGACTGATCAGGAGATATGCATATAGTATTCATGGGAACCCCTGACTTTGCAGTCGGGACACTTGCGGCATTGGATGATGCAGGGCATGACATTGACCTTGTCGTGACGCAGCCTGACAAGCCGAAGGGACGCAGCGGCAGGCTGCAGATGAGTGCCGTAAAGGAATATGCCGTGGCACATGGACTGGAGGTATTTCAGCCTGAAAAGATAAAGACTCCCGAAGCGACAGCCAAGATAAAAGAGTATGAACCGGAGCTTATAGTGGTGGCGGCATTCGGACAGATACTCTCGAAAGAGATCCTGGATATGCCGGAATACGGTTGTATAAATGTACATGCCTCCCTGCTTCCGAGATGGCGCGGAGCCTCACCGATACAGTCGTCCATACTGGAGGGGGACAGTGAGACCGGAGTCACTATACAGCAGATGGGAGAAGGACTTGATACAGGCTGTATCCTGTCTCAAAGGAGCATACCGATAGAGCCGTCGGATACGGGCGGCAGTCTTTTCGATAAGCTCGCGCGCCTCGGTGCATCTCTTGCCACCGAGACGGTAGACGATATATTAAAGGGAAGGATAAGCCCGGTTCCTCAGGATGAGGAGAAGGCGACCTATGCGAAGAAGATAGACAAGGCTATGGGACGTATAGACTGGACTCAGAGTGCCGTAAGCATAGAGAGGCAGATAAGGGCACTTGATCCCTGGCCCTCGGCATATACATATCTCGACGGCAAAATGCTGAAGGTATGGAAGCCTGTGGTGGGAGATGCCGTCGGGGCTCCATGCGGCACGGTGTGTGATGTCGGTAAGGAGACGATCACTGTAGCCTGTAAGGAGGGCTCTCTTATAATAAAGGAAGTACAGATAGAAGGAAAGAAAAGGATGTCAGTGCGGGACTTTCTTTTGGGATACAGGCTGTCTGAGGGCGCGGTATTGTCATGATTCAGCGGCAGACTTCCAAAAGCTTTATGAAATTACGATAAAGGAGGTAAACGATAATGTACTATTACGGATTTGACTGGACATACCTGTTGCTGATCGTAGGCGTGATAGTCTCCGGTATAGCTTCCGCAAAGGTATCGTCCACATTTAACAAATATTCGAGGATTAGATCATCTGCGGGGATGACCGGAGCAGAGGCGGCACAGAGGATACTGTATTCAGAGGGAATAACCGATGTTGCGGTACAGCATATATCGGGCAGTCTCACAGATCATTATGATCCGTCCTCCAAGGTGGTGAGCCTGTCGGATGCCACATACGGCTCTACCTCCGTGGCGGCCATAGGAGTCGCTGCGCATGAGTGCGGACATGTGATACAGCATCACAGGGGATATGCACCTTTAAGCATAAGATCGGCACTCGTCCCTGTGGCAAATGTAGGCTCCAAAGCGGGTGTGCCCATATGTATACTCGGTATGTTCCTCGGTATGAACGAGACGCTGATAAATCTGGGCATACTGGTTTTTTCCTTTGGCGTATTGTTTCAGATAGTGACGCTTCCGGTGGAGTTTGACGCATCGGCGAGGGCACTGAAGCTCGTCAGGAATCTCGGTATACTCGATGATGCCGAGACACGGGATACGAGGAAGGTATTAAAGGCCGCGGCAATGACATATGTCGCTTCGGCATTTGCCTCCATACTTTCGCTTATGAGGCTTGTGATACTGTTTGGGGGAAGACGGAGAGATTGAAAAGGATCAACACACGACAGATAGTATTGGATATATTGATGCAATACGGTAAAGAGGGGACGATGCTTCGCCCCCTTTTGAATGCTGTCCTTGATAAGTACGGATACCTCGATATTAAAGACAGAGCCTTCATAAAGAAGCTCACTGAGGGCACGGTAGAGCGGCTTATCGCGATAGACTATATCATAGATCATGTATCGAACAGAAAAACCGACAGGATGCAGCCTGTGATACTGATGATAATAAGGATGGCGGTATACCAGCTGGTGTTCATGGATCATGTGCCGGACAGTGCCGCAGTAAATGAAGCCGTCAGGCTGGCGCATATCAGGCACATAGACGGACTGAAGGGATTTGTAAACGGTGTCTTAAGAGGAGTGGCAGCGTACCGTGATGAGGGAATAGTATATCCCGATATATGTACAGAGTACTCATGTCCGGAGTGGATATACGACAGATTTGTATCCGAGCATGGAGCAGATAAGGCAGACAGGATGATACGCATGAGCATGGGGAGTATGCCTGTCTATATCAGGGTAAACCGCAGTCTGACAGATATACAGGGAATGATTGATGCGCTTGAGGCAGAGGGTATAGGCACAGAGACAGTGCCCGGAGGACCGCCCTGCCTCATCAGGACTGCTGCGGGAAGACTGATCCCGGGACAGTCGGAGAGCTTTAATAAAGGACTGTATTCCATACAGGATCTATCGTCTCAGAGTGCCGTATATGAGCTGTGGAAGCAGCTTGAAGTTTACATAAATGAACGAAATATAGTTGACATAAATGTACTTGACCTTTGCGCTGCACCGGGCGGCAAGACCTGCTTTATGGCAGAGTGGCTGGCTGATCGCAGCGAAAAGGACAACGGGGTAAGCGGTGTGGTGAACGCATATGACATATCTGCGCAAAAGCTTGAAAGAATAGATGAAAACCTCAAAAGATGCAGGCTTTCAAATGTCAGATGTGAGGTAAAGGATGCATCGGTATATGATGATGCCATGGCTGGGACAGCAGATGCGGTGATCGCGGATCTCCCGTGCTCAGGTCTTGGCGTAATAGGAAGAAAAGTTGACATAAAGTATAGGGTAAGGCAAGAGGATATAGCAGAGTTATGTAAATTACAATCCGCTATTCTCATGAATGCCGCGAGATACCTAAAGGACGGTGGATTGCTTTTATTTTCCGTATGTACGGTTACAAGGGAAGAGACATACGGGCAGAGTGAAAAAATGGCCGAATTAGGGTTACATAAAGTATCAGAGAGACTCTTTCTTCAGGGATGTGATCCCTGTGACGGCTTTTATTACGCGCTGTTTCAGAAGAAAGACTGCATTGTGGTATGAAGGATATACTCGGGCTGACAAAATGCGAGCTGTCGGAGGTCATCGCAGGATACGGCGAAAGGAGCTTCAGAACGAAGCAGATATTTACATGGCTTCACGCCAGGGGAGTAAAGAGCTTTGATGAGAT
>JAGBNR010000160.1 GCA_017634315.1 Lachnospiraceae bacterium | reverse complement strand
CTTCGCTATGAGCAGGGAGTCTCCGAGGATGAGTCCGTAGTCATCTGCCCCGTGGACCCCTATGTGGATATGTCATATTATGAAGCGGTACGCGAGGTGGGCAGGATAGCCGGTGAAGGCAAGAAGAGCATCACACCGATGGGGATAGAGCCCACTTATCCCTCCGAGAAGTACGGATATATCATACCTGCCGGTAAGGAGAAGCTGTCGGATGTGCTGGAGTTTAAGGAAAAGCCCGATGTCGAGACAGCAAAGAAATACATAGAAAAGGGAGCTCTCTGGAATGCCGGGGTGTTTGCGTTCCGTCTCGGATATATCATAGAGAAGGCACATACCCTTTTAAGCTTTATAGACTATAGGGATCTGTACAATCATTATGAGGACTGTGAGAAGATATCCTTTGACTATGCTGTGGCGGAAAAGGAGCCATCCATACAGGTACTGCGCTATGCGGGTGAATGGAAGGATGTCGGCACATGGAATATGATGTCAGAGGTAATGGCAGACGATATAAAGGGTAAAGCCATGCTGGATGATACTACCATAGCCACTAATGTGGTAAACGAGCTCGACATTCCCATACTTGTGATGGGAGCCAAAAATATGGTGATAGCGGCATCCGGGGACGGTATACTCATAGCGGACAAGGAGCAGTCCAGCTATATGAAGCCTTATGTGGAAAAGATATCCACGGATGTCAGATTTGCCGAGAAGTCATGGGGATCCTATTCCGTGATAGATGCCGGTGAAGGGTATCTCAGTGTAAAGGTGATACTCAATCCGGGGCACAGGATGTCATATCATTCACATGAATTCAGAGACGAGGTATGGACCGTACTATCAGGTACGGGCAAGACTATAATAGACGGGATGGAGCAGATAGTCAGACCCGGAGATGTGGTAACGATGGCTGCCGGATGTAAGCACACCATTATAGCCGAGACAGAGCTTACGGTGCTGGAAGCGCAGCTGGGAGAAAATATATCGGTAAACGATAAGAAAAAGTATCAACTCTGATGAAAAAAAGCATCTTGGAGCCGCTGATACTGAAGCCGGCCGGAAAGGGCTATCTTTGGGGCGGTGAAAGACTCAAAACTGAATACGGACAGGATCTGGATATATCCCCGCTCGCCGAGAGCTGGGTGTGTTCGGTGCACCCCAATGGTCAGAGTATAGTGGCAGACGGCCAATCTGCCGGGAGACTGTTTGGCGATGTTATGAAGGACAATCCTGCATGGCTTGGCACGAAGAGTTCGGATTTTCCCATTCTTGTGAAGCTGATAGATGCCGCAAAGGATCTGTCCATACAGGTGCACCCCGATGATGAATACGCGCTGGCGCATGAGCACAGCAAAGGCAAGACGGAGTTCTGGTATGTACTTGATGCGGAGGAAGGGGCTGAGCTGATATACGGCTTTGAGCATCCCATGGATGCGGACAGACTGAGGATCGCGATAGACAGCGGCAGACTTGAGGACATGCTGCATCATGTACCGGTGCATAAGGGGGACATGTTTCTCGTAAAGCCGGGTACCGTGCATGCCATATGCGGAGGAGTACTGCTTGTGGAGGTGCAGGAGAGCTCCGATCTGACATACAGGCTTTATGACTATGACAGGACAGATAAGGACGGGAATAAAAGGGAACTGCATTTTGACAAGGCGATACAGGTGCTTGACATGAATCCCGTCAGGGAGCCCAAACAGCCGCAGCGGATGGTGAGGTATTATTACGGATGCGCCAGAGAGATACTGTGCAGATGCGTTTATTTCGAGGTCGAGAGGATACAGGTGACAAAGGGGTTTTCATTTTCGGTTTTGGATACATCCTTTCAGGTATTGCTTTGTATAGATGGCAGCGGAGGTCTTGAGACGGATGAGACCAACAGACCGCTCCGTTTTGAAAAGGGAAGCTGCATCTTCCTGCCGGCATCACTCGGACGATGCCATGTCATCGGTGAATGCACATTGCTGAAGGTAAGGTGCTGATATGCCTTTAATGCAATACGTGGTAACGATCAGGGAGGAGCTTGCCTGTCTTCTGGTATTGATATATATATCGGCCACCTATCTTTCGGTAAGCCGCAAGAAGACCTATGCGCATACGCTGTTCTTAAATATCCTTACCGTTTCCATCATAAATATCATTCTGGATGCAGTGACCATATATACCGTCAATCACAGGGATACCATTCCGGAATGGATCAATCACGGTCTGCATATCATATATATCGCTTCATTTCCCATATTTCTCTGGCTGCTCTATCTTTATGTCCGCAGCATGGCTTTCGGTATCACGGAGCATCAGATCACGGCAAGGGAGATCATACCCGTGGCACTGTCTACAGTGGCGATCGCTATACTGCCGATGTATTATGTGGAGTCGTCCTTCAGCGATTATTCCACCGGACCGGCAGATACGGTGGCATATATATGCGCATTTGTTTATTTTACATTGAGTGTAGTGCTCCTTATACGATACAGAAAAGCCATGGAACCGAAAGCAAGACGCGGTATAGCCTTGTCGCTTATCGCACTGGTATCCGTGGTTGTGGCTCAGGGAGTGGTACATCAGCTCCTGATGACGGGCATAGGCATCACGATCATCAATGTAGCACTTTACTATACGGTGGAAAGTCCGGATGCGATACTCATAGAGAAGCTCGCTTATGAAAAGGAACGTGCCGATGCCGCAAACGAATCCAAATCCCATTTCCTGGCACGTATGTCTCATGAGATAAGGACTCCGATCAATGCCGTGCTTGGAATGGATGAGATGATACTGAGAGAAAGCCGGGAGGAAAAGGTACTTGAGTATGCCGAAAACATAAGAGTATCCGGTAACACGCTGCTGTCACTGATAAACGATATCCTTGACTTTTCAAAAGCCGAAGCCGGTAAGATAGAGATCATTCCCACACAGTACGATCTCGGCTCCATGCTGAACGATCTGTACAATATGACAACGGAGAGGGCGCGTGATAAGGGACTCACACTGAACATGGATGTAAGCAGTGAGATACCGTGTCTGCTCTGTGGGGACGAGATACGTATCAAGCAATGCATTCTGAATATCCTGACCAATGCGATAAAATACACCGAGAAAGGAAGTGTGAGCATGAGGGTTGGTTTTGACCGTCTGGGAGGCGACCGGATCAGGCTCAGTGTGGCAGTGAAGGATACGGGCATAGGAATGAAGAAAGAGGCGATAGAGTCGCTTTTTACTCCGTTTACCCGTATAGAGGAAAAACGCAACCGCTATATAGAGGGTACGGGGCTGGGTATGAGCATCACTCAGCAGCTGCTGCATCTTATGGGAAGCGAGCTTAAGGTGGAGAGCGAATACGGGAAGGGTAGCGAGTTTTCTTTTGAGATAGAACAGCTTGTGATGTCCGATATACCGCTCGGAGACCATGCCCATGAGTTTGGCATGAAGACAGTCGGCAAAAACAGCGATACTGCATTGTTTACGGCTCCCAAAGCCCGGATACTGGTCGTGGATGATTCCGATATGAATCTGAAGGTTATCTCGCTGCTGCTGAAAAGGACCGGGGTACAGATCTATACGGCTGCATCGGGGAAAGAGGCATTGAAAAAAGCATCGGCCATATCCTTTGATCTTTACTTTATAGATCACATGATGCCAGGAATGGACGGAATAGAGACGCTTAAAGAGCTGAAGAGAATACCCGGGAGGAAAGATACCGTCTGCATAGTGTTTACGGCCAATGCGATATCGGGAGCCAGAGAGACCTATCTTGATGCCGGTTTTGACGATTATCTTGCCAAACCCGTGAACGGAGAGAGACTTGAGAGCATGCTGCGGCGGTATCTGCCGGAAGAGCTTATCTGTCCGGGCGGTACGGAAGAGATGAAAGATGCGGCTGATGCAGAGGACACCCTTATGATCAGCGGGGGCGAAGCTGATGCTTTACTGTACGATATAGAGGGGCTGGATGTAAGAGCCGGGATGGAAATATGCGGTGATGAGAAAACATACAGAGAGGTGATAGAGGTCTTTCGTGACGGCATACCTGAGAAGTCCGATGAGATAGAGGCCTCTTATGAAAACGGAGACTGGGAGAACTACCGCATATATGTCCATGCCTTGAAGAGCGCAGCCAAAACCATAGGAGCCACAGAGCTTTCCGAGGATGCGATGATACTTGAGAAAGCTGCCGCTTCAAATGATATATGGACAATAAAGAACAGGACGGGACATCTCCTGCATGAATACAGGAGTTATAAAGACAGGCTTTTGGGTGTATAATACCTGTGTTTTATATAACGGAGGATAAAAATGGCAGAGACAGAAAGATATACCGAGATAAGAGAAGAGACGGCTACCCGGATAGATGAGATATTCGGACAGAACGTATTTAACGATAATGTAATGAGACAGCGTCTCCCCAAGAAGACCTACAGGGAATTAAGGCATGTCATAGATGAAGGCAGATCCCTCGATCCGGTCACTGCGGATGTGATAGCGCACGCGATGAAGGAATGGGCGATAGAAAAAGGTGCCACTCATTTCACGCACTGGTTCCAGCCGCTCACCGGCATCACCGCTGAAAAGCATGACGCATTTATTTCCCATGAGGATGATGAAGGACGCGTCATGACGGAGTTTTCGGGAAGAGAGCTCGTAAAAGGAGAAGCAGATGCTTCATCATTCCCTTCAGGCGGTACACGGAGCACCTTCGAAGCGAGAGGCTACACCACATGGGACTGCTCCAGCCCGGCTTTCATAAAGGAGTCCGGCTGCGGCAAGATACTCTGCATACCCACTGCCTTTAATTCCTATACCGGAGATGCCCTCGACAAGAAGACGCCTCTGCTCAGATCCATGGACGCGCTTTCGGAGCAGGCACTGCGTATAGTCAGGCTTTTTGGCGACAACGAAGCAAAGAGAGTCAATACCTCTGTCGGTCCCGAGCAGGAGTATTTCCTTATAGACGAAAAGCTGTATAAGCTCAGACCCGATCTGATGTATTCGGGGCGCACGCTCTTCGGAGCACCGGCACCGAGAGGTCAGGAGATGGAGGATCATTATTACGGAGTCATAAGGGAAAGGGTCGGAGAGTTCATGAAGGATCTGAATACCGAGCTCTGGAAGCTCGGTGTGACTGCCAAGACCCAGCACAATGAGGTGGCTCCCGCGCAGCACGAGCTCGCACCTATATATGAGACCGCAAATATCGCCGTAGACCACAATCAGCTTGTGATGGAGACCATGAAAAGGGTCGCCGTGCATCACGGTATGAGATGCCTGCTGCATGAGAAGCCTTATGCGGGAGTGAACGGCTCCGGCAAGCACAACAACTGGTCGCTCAGTACCGATAAGGGGGTCAATCTGCTCGATCCCGGTGAGACTCCGAATCAGAACGTACAGTTTCTGCTTGTGCTCTCATGTATCATAAAGGCTGTAGACGTGCATGCGGATCTGCTGCGTCAGTCAGCGGCGGATGTGGGAAATGATCACCGACTCGGAGCGAATGAGGCACCGCCCGCTATAATGTCCGTATTTTTAGGTGAGCAGCTGGAGGATGTGGTAGAGCAGCTGATCACTACCGGAGAAGCAACGAGCGTGAAGCAGGGTGAGATGCTCCGTACGGGCGCGAGCACCATACCCGATGTAGAGATGGACGCGACTGACCGCAACCGTACCTCACCGTTTGCATTCACGGGGAATAAATTCGAGTTCAGATCGGTAGGCAGTGCGGACAGCATAGCGGCTGCAAATACGGTACTAAATGCCATTGTGGCGGAGGCCTTCAGTGATGCCGCTAATGAGCTTGAACAGGCATCGGACTTCCAGATGGCAGTGCATGACCTTATCAAGAAAAACCTTACCGAGCATCAGAGGATCATCTTCAACGGAGACGGATACTCGGAGGCATGGCTAAAGGAAGCACAGCGCAGGGGACTGCCGAACATTCCCTCGATGATAGAGGCGGCACCGGCTCTTACGACGGATAAATCCATATCACTTTTTGAAAAGTTCGGCATATTCACAAAGACTGAGCTGCAGACAAGGGAAGAGGTCGTATATGAGACCTATGCGAAGACCATACATGTGGAGGCAGTTACCATGGCGGAGATGGCTTCCAATCAGATCATTCCCGCCTGCGTGAAGTACGCGACTGAGCTAGCGGCATCCGTAAGGGAGCTTTCGGGTGTGGGAGTCGATGCGTCTACGGAAAAGATCCTGCTCTCTGATGTGACCTGCAGGATAGAGGATATGAAGAGGGCGTTGGATAAGCTTTGTGCCGATGTGCAAAAGTCCGCGGACACTTCAGATGAGCGCAGCAAGGCATTCTTCTACAAGGACACGATAATCCCCGATATGGCGTCACTCAGAAAGCCTGCCGATGAACTGGAGCTCATAGTAGACAAGAGGCTCTGGCCTTTCCCGACCTACGGCGAGCTGATGTTTGAGGTGTGAGATTCAGATCAAAGCTCATCTTTTAGGAATGCGGCTAAAGATAAGAGATTACTTTTGAGGTGG
>JAGBNR010000159.1 GCA_017634315.1 Lachnospiraceae bacterium | reverse complement strand
TCACTGAGCCCCGTCTATCGCAGCCCACTGCTCTTCGATCTGGGCACAGGCCTCATCTTTACTTATGGTGCCTGCAAGATACGACTGGAGTATCTGTCCGCATGTCTGGTGCCAGCTGTCGGTGGAGTAGCATATGGCAAGAGCACCGGAGCCGTTTTTCTCAGAGAGTGCCTGTCCCTGCTTGATCACCTCAAAGTCAGACGGAGCGTCCGTGACTATGGGAGGTACTACTCCGGCCACATCGGTAAACCATGACTTGCCGTAATCAGAAGTATACCACCAGTTTACGAAGTTTAGCACAGCCTGTAGATTCTTTGAATCCTTTGAGACATGGAGTGCCTGATCCGAGCCTGAGATAACCTTGCTTTCAGCGGCATCCTCTGTAGTGGGATAGCCGACGAAGCCGATCTTTAGATCCGGGTTGATCGCAAGGCAGTCAGCCTCTACCCATGCGCCCTGTCCGAGCATGATTGCAGCCTCGCCGTTGGCAAAAGCGGCTTCCTCTGCGGAAAGATCAGTCTCCAGAGGCTTGGCATCGCCATACTTTACGGCAAGATCGAGAAAATCAAAATAATTATTGTAAAGCTCAGGATAATCTGATACCTTGGCCTCACCCTTCTCAAACTTGGTAATAAGGTCTGCTGTAGAGATACCTGCTCCGTCTGCGGCAGCATTTACAAAGCTCTGATAGGTGTGCTTGAATACCCACCACTCAGCAAAGCCTGTAGTGAAAGGTCTGTAGCCTGCGGCTGAGATCTTGGCACAGGCATCTGCAAGACCTGATGCGGTTGTGGGAAATTCGCTTATCCCCACCTCATCGAAGATATCCTTGTTGTAGAGGATACCGAAATAGTTGCCCTTGATCGCAAGACCATAGCAGCCCTTACCGCCTTCCTTGGTGGATGTCATAGCTGCTGCCACTGCCGGATCCATCGTGGTCATGATGGGTTCATTGCTGAGATCGTATGAGTACTCAAGGTAGGTATCGATCTCCTTACCGGATGTGGATGAGAATATATCGGGTACCTCTCCGGAATTAAGCTTCGCCTTCAGCAGAGTGGGATAGTCATTCTGTGTGGTCTCATAGTTGATGGTGACATCAGGAGCCACCTCGGCATACGCATCAATCAGCTCATTTATTGCATCCGCGTATTCGGGAGAGGATATAAACATATAGATCTCTCCTGAGTCCCCTGAAGCATCGGCAGCGGCGGTGTCGGCAGCATCCGGTGTTTCGGCGGCGGCACTTTCCGCAGCCTCTTCTGCAGGAGCTTCCTCTGCCGCGGTGGTATCAGCTGTCTGACCGGCTGTGGTATCTGCCGCGGATGATCCGCATCCGGCGAGCATCATTGCCGTCATTGTGACACATAGAATGAGTGATACGATTTTCTTTTTCATTTCAGTCCTCCTTTTTTTGAAATGATTATTAATTAACCCTTTACTGCACCTGCCACCACACCGTCAACGATGTATTTCTGCAGGAAGATAAATATGATTATGGATGGCAGAACCGTCAGCATCATTGCAGCCATTGCATACTGCCATTTTGTATTCATCTGTCCGACAAAGGTATATGCGGCCAGTACAAGGGTCTTTGTCTTGTTCGAGCTGTTCACCATGAGGAGAGGAAGCAGAAAGTCATTCCATATCCACATGACATCGAGCACTATGACCGTAAAGGTCACTGATTTCAGCAGCGGAAAAATGACGGATATATATGTGCGCCAGGTTGAGGCACCGTCTATCATCGCACTTTCATCTATCTCCTTTGGTATAGTATTCATGAAATTATAGAAGATAAAGGTTGCCATAGGGATGCCAAAGCCCCAATACTGTATGCCGAGCCCCACTCTGCTTTGATCCAGATGGATGATGTTCATGGCCTTGAGCAGGGTTATCATTATGGTCTGGAAGGGTATCAGCATCGGGGTAATAATAAGTGTATATATCACCGCTGTATACCTGTTTTTCCTTCGCGCCAGTATGTAGGCAGCAAGAGATGAGAAAAACACTATGCCGACTATACCTATTACCGTGATCAGCACATTATTGAAAAACAGTCTTCCGTAGTGGATCTTCTTCACCACGTAGGTGATGTTCTCAAATGTCGGTGCCTTGGGCAGCGCGATAGGATCGGATACCACCTCGCCGAAGGGCTTAAAGGAATTCATAAACATCAGGAATACCGGATATATATATATCATCGCAAGAATGGTAAGCACCGATATCAAAAGGACTTTTCCCGTCACCTTCTTTTTTTTCATTCCCATTACAGATCCACCTCCCTGCTGCTCATCGCTTTAAGCACTACCTGTGTGGTGATGAGTACAAATATGAAATAAATGATAGCTTCAGCTGATCCCATGCCATAGTTGTTATTTGTAAATGCTTCCTGATATATCTGCATTGTTGTACTATAGGTCGATGTGCCGGGGCCTCCCTTTGTAAGTGCAAGTATGATATCGAATACCTTAAGCCCGTTTGTGAGCGACATGAATATGCAGGTCGTGATAGAGGGACCGAGCAGGGGGAGCGTAACCTTGAAGAATTTCTGAAAAGCTGATGCGCCGTCCACTACTGCTGCCTCGAGTATATCCTCCGGTATTGCCTTTAGTCCCGCGATATACAGCACTATGTAAAAGCCCAATGCCTGCCACACACCGACAAAAGCTACGGAATAAAAAGCCAGATCCGGGTCGCCCAGCCAGCTTAGATTGAGAAAGCCAAGCTCTGACATGGAGTATAGCTTTTCAAAGCCTTTTGTGAATATAAACTTCCATATGAAGCCGACAATAGTCATGCTCATAATGTATGGTATAAAGAAGAATCCTCTGTACACATCGGCAAGCTTGAATTTCTTAACGAGTGCCACAGCAAGTGCCAGAGCGACAGCATTCGAAAAAATGATAAAGAAGACCGTATATTTAATTGTGAACCCTAAGGTTCCTATGAATACAGAACCGCCTGCAAACAGCTTTCTGAAATTATCGATCCCGACAAACACAGGATCCTTTGCGATACCGTTCCATTCCGTGAGAGAGTAATAACCGCTCATAACGAATGGGATATACATCATCACCGATACGAGCAGCAGTGCCGGAATCGTAAAGCATACAGTCTCCAGCCACTCTTTGTATTTTCTTTTGGATGTTTTTTTCATAAAGCTCCTCCGTAAGCGAATGAAAACTATGTATTATATTTTATACGGGTCATTTTGCACATAAAATAGAAAATTCCGTCCCGTAAACTGTAAAAAACTGACAAAGGAAGACGGCTGGTATATACTGTACGCATGCTTAAACATATTGAAAAAATAAAAAACAATATCCATAAAAAAATGGACACTGTACCGCTGTGGGCGGAGTTTACGCTGTTTCTTGC
>JAGBNR010000158.1 GCA_017634315.1 Lachnospiraceae bacterium | reverse complement strand
GCTCACGGAGCAGAGGGAAGCCTCGGCCAAGGCCAATATCCAGTCCAAGCTTTTGCAGATGGCAGTTGAAAATGCAGAATGTGACGAAGACAAATTGCCGGAATGGCTTGTTTCCCAAAACGCGACCGAGTACAGAGAAAGCACGGAGTCTATGGTAGCTCAGTATGGAGTGGACTTTGCTTCGTGTCTGGAGCAGACGGGCAAGACAGCAGAGGAGTTCGATAAGGAGGCAAAGGAATATGCCGGAGAGATATCCAAAAGTCAGCTTGTCGTCCTTGCCATTGCAAAACAGCAGGGATTGTCCGTTACCGATAAGGATATGGAGGATTACTATGTCGAATATGCGGCAAATTACGGAGCAAGCGTTGACATGATAAAGGATGCCATACCGAAGGATGACCTGAAGAATTATCTCCTTCAGCAAAAGGTCATGGACTATCTGTATAGTGAAGCTGTATTTAATAAATAACACGGGGAGAATAAGATGGACTTGATTGAGATAAGGACGCTGTACAAGCACACAGCTGACTACGTTGACAGGGAGATACAGGTAGGAGGCTGGGTCAGATCCAACAGGGATTCAAAGACATTCGGATTTCTTGTACTGTCGGACGGCACATATTTTAACACGCTGCAGGTAGTATACAGTGACGGGATGGCAAACTTTGCAGAAACGGCTAAGATTAATGTAGGTACGGCAGTCATCGCAAAGGGGAGGCTCGTCGCCACACCCGATGCGAAGCAGCCGTTTGAACTGCAGGCTTCAGAGGTGGTACTTGAAGGAGCGGCCGGTCCGGATTATCCCTTACAGAAAAAGAGACACACTCTTGAGTATCTGCGTACCATGACACATTTAAGACCAAGGACTAACACATTCCAGGCGGTATTCAGGGTGAGATCCCTTATTGCGTATGCTATCCACAGGTTTTTTCAGGAAAGAGATTTTGTATATGTTCATACACCCATCATCACCGGATCTGATGCGGAAGGTGCCGGAGAGATGTTTCAGGTGACGACGCTTCCCCTTGCGGATATACCGAGGGGAGAGGACGGTGCGCCGGACTATACAAAGGACTTCTTTAACAAGCCCACTAACCTCACTGTGTCCGGACAGCTGAACGGTGAGACCTTTGCATGCGCATTTAAGAACATATACACCTTCGGACCGACCTTCAGGGCGGAGAATTCAAATACCACAAGACATGCTGCGGAGTTTTGGATGATAGAGCCGGAGATAGCCTTTGCCGATCTTGAGGACGACATGGAGCTTGCGGAGGACATGATCAAATACATAATAAACTATGTGCTTGAGAATGCTCCGGAGGAGATGAACTTTTTCAATTCATTTATAGATAAGGGACTGATAGACAGACTGCATCATGTAGTGGACTCGGACTTCGGCAGAGTGACCTATACGGAAGCGATAGACATACTGAAGGAGCATAATGACGACTTCCAGTACAAGGTAGAGTGGGGCTCCGATCTTCAGACCGAGCATGAAAGATACCTTACCGAGCAGGTCTATAAGAGACCGGTATTTGTCACGGATTATCCTAAGGACATCAAGGCTTTTTATATGAAGCAGAACCCCGACGGGAAGACAGTGGCGGCCATGGACTGTCTTGTACCGGGTATCGGAGAGATCATAGGAGGCTCGCAGCGTGAGGAAGACTACGACAAGCTGCTCACACGTATGAAGGAGCTGGGCATGGAGGAGTCTCAGTATGATTTCTATCTGGATCTCAGAAAGTACGGTACGGTGCGCCATGCCGGGTTCGGACTCGGATTTGAGCGTGCGGTGATGTATATCACCGGAATGGAGAATATAAGAGATGTGCTTCCTTTCCCCCGCACGGTAAACAACTGCGACATATGATCACACGTATCATTTCTTTCATATTAACGATCATACTTTTGACGACGGGACTGTCTTCAACGGCATTTGCCACATCCAAGACCGATCTGAAAAAGGATGCCGCCGCCAATCAGAAAAAACTGGATGCCGCAAATGAGGAAATAAGCAGCATTTCTTCGGAAAAGGAAAGCATGGAGGCAGAGCTTGAGCAGGCACAGAGTCAGCTGGTACAGCTGCTTGCGGAAGTGGATATCCTGAAATCCGACATAGACAAAAAGAATGCTGAGATAGAGCAGGCACAGTCTGATTACGATGCGGCAAAGCTTACCGAAGAGCGTCAGTACAATACCATGCGTGCCCGTATAAAGTATATGTATGAGAACGGCAGCAGCTCTTCTACTGAGTATCTGGACATATTGCTTCATTCCAACAGCCTGTCGGATGCCATAAACAAAGCAGCCTATGCTTCGAAGCTCTACGAATATGACAGGACTCTCCTGATGAACTACATGGATGCGAAGGATGCTGTTGCGGAGAGAAAGCAGGCACTGGAGGAGGATCTGTCGGAGCTGGAAGAGGTGCAGGAGGATCTGAAGACAAGAGAAGAAGAGCTCAATTCGACCATAGCCGAGCAAAGGTCATCAGTAGAGAATTTCAGCTCCAGACTTGCGGCGGCTAAAAGTGAAGCCAAGGCATACCAGAAGAAAATAGAAGAAGACAATGCCAAGATAGCAAAGATCGTTGCCGCAGAAAAAGAAGCAGCGAGAAAGAAAGCCGAAGAGGAGGCACGGAAGAAGAAAGAGGCTGAAGAGGCAGCCAGGAAGGCGGCTGAGAAGTCAAACAGCGAAAGCTCCTCGTCGGATTCGGAGAGCAGCTCGAAAAAGTCCGGTTCCGGTGCGCAGTCCGAGGGTGAAAAGGTATCGGGAGGCACGGGCTCTCAGATAGCGGCATATGCGCAGCAGTTTATAGGTAATCCCTATGTAGCAGGAGGTACGAGTCTGGTCAACGGATGCGACTGCTCGGGATTCGTGTGGGCTGTTTACAATCATTTCGGATACAGCCTGCCGAGACAGTCCGGGGCACAGGGCGCGAGCGGCACGGCCGTGGACGGTATGGAGAATGCACAGCCGGGAGACATCTTCTATTATGTGGGACATGTAGGCATCTATATAGGAAACGGCTATATAGTCCATGCATCGACACCTGCCACGGGCATCAAGATCACCCCTGCCACATACAGATCCATTTCATCTATCAGGAGGATAGTGTGATGCCACAGCTGTCCGGAAACGGGATACGGGTATAGATAAGTGTACAGATTCAGATCACGTATAAGATACAGCGAATGCGACGAATCAGAGCACCTCACGCTTGTAGGTCTGCTCAATTACTTTCAGGACTGCTCTACCTTCCAGTCTGAGGATCTCGGGGTGGGACTTGACGTACTGCACGACAGAGGGACATTCTGGGTGGTGAATTCCTGGCAGATAGATATCATGCGACTGCCGAAGCTCTGCGAAGAGGTGGAGATAGGGACCAGACCTTATGATTGCAGAGGCTTCTTCGGCAAGAGAAATTTTTATATGCTGGATACCGACGGAGAGTTCCTTGCCAAAGCGGATTCACTCTGGACATATATATCCATGAAGGATTCCACGCCGGTCCGCATAGAAGAGGATATCATAAGGGCTTACGGGAATATGCCCCGGATCGACATGGAGTACCTGGGCAGGAAGATAGCCTTTCCCAAGAATGATGATGAAACAAAAAAGGCTGATGAGATCACCGTGAATGAGCATCTGCTGGATGCGAATCATCATGTGAATAACGGTAAATATGTGGAGCTGGCGGCAGGCTTCATACCTGAAGGACTGCATGTGGACAGGATAAGGGTGGAGTACCGCAGACAGGCTTTCTTGGGAGATGTTATAGTACCGTTTATCTTCAGGGAAGAAGACGCGGTCACGGTAAAGCTCGCCGATGCTGCAGGCGAGCCGTACTCCGTAGTGGCATTCAGCAAACGGCAGGAAGAGCCGGTGGACGATACGGCGAAGGACAGATAGATGATAGAAACAGGCAGGACGGTCACGGCAGAGATAGACCGTATGACCCCTCAGGGTGCATATCTTACTGACGGAGAAAAAGATGTGCTGCTTCCCGCGAAGCAGATACCGGATGGCGCGAAGATAGGGGACAAATTAAAAGTCTTTATTTACAGAGACTCAAAGGATCGTATCATTTCCACTACCAATCAGCCGCTCATAGAGCTTCACGAGGTAAAAAGACTGGTCGTAAAAGAAATGACAGATATAGGTGCGTTTCTTGATATGGGGCTGGAGCGGGATCTGCTCCTGCCTTTTCACGAGATGACCTATCGTCCCGGAGCCGGAGAAGAGGTACTGGTCGCCATGTACACGGACAAGTCCGGGAGGCTCTGTGCCACTGAGAAAATATATGATTATCTAAGGGATGACTCCGCATATGAAAAGGATGATGAGGTAACCGGTACCCTATATGAGATAAGCAGAAATTTCGGGGCATTTGTCGCCGTGGATGATATATTTTCGGGGCTTGTACCCGCAAGGGAGTTCGGAGGAGAGGCAAAGCCGGGAGATAAGGTGACCTGCAGGGTAACGGGAGTGCATCCTGACGGCAGGCTCAATCTGTCTCTCAGAAAGAAAGCCTATCTCCAGATGAATGATGATGCGGACAGGATATTCGAGATGATAAAGAAAACCGGACATCTTGACTTTACGGACAAGGCAGAGCCCGGACTGATAAAGGACAGAACGGGTCTGTCAAAGGCGGCGTTTAAAAGAGCGGTAGGGCATCTGCTTAAGGCAGGAAGCATAGCTATAAAGGAGGATGGTATATATGAAAGAGATCAGCACTGACAGAGCACCGGCGGCGATAGGTCCTTATTCACAGGCGATAGACGCCGGAGACAAGATATTTACATCCGGTATCATACCGGTGATACCCGCGACCGGCGAGATAAAGGGAACTGATGCACCGACACAGGCAAGACAGGCATTTGAGAACCTCAAGGCACTGCTCGAGGATGCAGGTACGGATATATCAAGGGTCATCAAGACGACGGTATTTATCAAGGACATGAATGACTTTGCAAAGATAAATGAAGTATACGCTGAGTTTTTCAAAAAGCCATATCCGGCGAGGAGCTGTGTGGAGGTGGCGAGACTGCCGAAGGATGTGCTAATAGAGGTAGAGGCAATAGCTGAGAAGTAATAAAGGGGGTACGGGATATTGGAAAAAGCATTTGATGTCATAGCACTGGGAGAGCTGCTGATAGACATGACAAATAACGGCAAGTCCGGTCAGGGCAACTCATTATATGAGGCAAATCCCGGCGGGGCACCCTGTAACGTACTCGCGATGCTGAAGAAGCTCGGACATACTGTCGGCTTTATCGGAAAGGTCGGTAATGATATCTTCGGACAAGAGCTGGAGGGAGTCTTAAAGGATATAGGCATAGATACCTCAGGTCTTGTCATGGATGATGAAGTGCGCACTACGCTTGCATTTGTCAAAACCTTTGAGGATGGAGACCGCGACTTCTCATTTTACCGCAATCCCGGTGCCGATATGATGCTGAAAAAGCAGGAGATAAATGAAGATCTGCCTAAGGCGGCAAGGATATTTCATTTCGGCACTCTCTCGATGACACATGCCGATGCGAGAGAGGCAACGGTATATGCGGTCAGCGAGGCGAAAAGGGCAGGGGCACTGATATCCTTTGATCCCAATCTCAGGGAGCCGCTGTGGAACAGCATGGAGGAAGCAAAGGAGCAGGTGCTCACAGGTCTCGGCTACTGCGACATCCTGAAGATATCCGATAATGAGATACAGTGGCTCACCGGTAAAGAAGACTTTATCGAGGGCATAGAGTGGATCTATGACAGGTATGAGATACCGCTCATCACCTTATCCATGGGTAAGAGCGGCAGTATGGCCTTTTACAAGAAGGATCCGTCGGCAAAGGAATATATAAAAGCAGAGGTAAAGCCATTTCTGCAAAAGGATACCATAGAGACCACGGGAGCCGGAGACACCTTTGGCGGCTGTATCCTGCACTTTGTATTGGAAAAAGGACTGAAGGATCTGAACGAAGCGGATCTTAAGGAGATGCTCACCTTCGCAAACGGGGCTGCATCCATCATTACCACGAGACGCGGAGCACTTAAGGTCATGCCTGAGCCGGAAGAAGTACGACAGCTCATAGACAAAAATATTTGACATAAGGAGAGAAATGTGTTTATAATGCCCCGACACTGAAAAACGGAGTAAAAACAAAGATGGCACTTGCCGTATATGTGGTGTATCATCGCGGGCAAAGTGCAGAAAGAAGAAGGAGGTTTTATTATGAAGATTGAAAACATCAAGGACATCGACAAATTCTTTAAGGTAGTGGATGAGTGCAAGGGCAAGGTAGAGCTTGTCACAGGCGAAGGTGACAGACTCAACCTCAAGAGCAAGCTTTCACAGTATGTCTCAATGGCTAATATTTTTTCAGATGGTGTGATCAAGGAGCTTGAGCTTGTGGCATACGAGCCCGAGGACATCGACAAACTCGTCAACTATATGATTAATCAGTAGCACATGCCCCACATGCTGTTCATCATTGTGAGCATGTGCGTCAAGTTTCCTGCGGAAACTTGCTGAATGGGAGCTGCTTTAGCAGCGAAGCAATCCGTAAATCACTGGAAAAGCATGTGCGTCAAGTTTCCTGCGGAAACTTGCTGAAAAAAATAAAAAGCACCTTTGTATTAACGCAAGGTGCTTT
>JAGBNR010000019.1 GCA_017634315.1 Lachnospiraceae bacterium | reverse complement strand
CTTGCCATATGCTACTCCACCGACAGCTGGCACCAGACATGCGGACAGATACTCCAGTCGTATCTTGCAGGCACCATAAGTAAAGATGAGGCCTGTGCCCAGATCGAAGAGCAGTGGGCTGCGATAGACGGGGCTCAGTGATATCCGGATAAAACGTCTTAATCTGACGCACTATCAAAAGGGAGCCGGAAACAGGCTCCCTTTATTAAAACATTAGGAGGTTTGTGATGAAATTTACTGAAGGATACTGGCTAAGAAGCGAAAACGTACAGCCGTCCTATGCTTCTCAGGCATTCACGGTAGAAGCCATACCCGGAGGCATGAGGGTGACTGCTCCCGAAAGACCTATTTTGAGCCGGGCAGATGCACTTGACCAGACGGTATTACAGTTGGACTTTGTATCTGCAGGTCACAATGATATAGCCGTGACCGTGACTCATTTCAAGGGCTATGATAATAAAGAGCCGAGATTCCCTCTCTGTCTGTCACCCGAGGCGGCCGATGTAAAAATATCGGATGATGAAGCGACAATGACTGCCGGAGACATCACTGTACGGGTAGACCGCAGACAATGGAGCTACAGCTTTGAAGCCGGTGGCAAGACACTAACCACATCGGGATTTCGCAATACCGGATACATGCGCTGGAACAAACGCCCTTCAAGCATGTTTCAGGGAGAAAACTACCTTACATCCGATTACGATCCGTATATGATGACCGAGCTGTCACTAAAGGCAGGTGAGACAGTCTACGGCTTTGGCGAGAAATTCACTGCTTTTGTAAAAAACGGGCAGGTGATAGAGGAATGGAACGAGGACGGAGGTACCGCCAGCCAGATCAGCTACAAGAACATCCCGTTTTACATGACAAGTGAAGGCTATGGCGTGTTTGTGGATCATTCAGGTCCGGTGGAATTTGAAGTAGCCAGTGAAAAGGTGGAATATGTCGGATTCAGTATCCCCGGTGAAGAGCTGCGCTATCATCTGATGTATGGCAAAACACCGGCCGACATCATCGAAGTATATACCTCCCTTACGGGAAGACCTGCGCTGCCTCCCGCCTGGAGCTTTGGTCTGTGGCTATCGACAAGCTTTAAGCCTGAGTATGATGAAGCGACTACCTCAAAAATGATCGAAGGTATGGCAGACAGGAATATACCGTTAAGGGTTTTCCATTTCGACTGCTACTGGATGAGAGCCCTTCACTGGTGTGATTTCGTATGGGATGAAACACAGTTCGGAGACGTGAAAGAAATGCTCTCGCGTTATCACGAGAAAGGATTGAAGCTCTGCGCATGGGTAAATCCCTATGTAAGCCAGTACGGAGATACATTTGACGAGCTCAGGGAAAAAGGATACTTCCTTATGCGCAGGGACGGAATGGGTGTAAAGCAGGTAGACAACTGGCAGCCGGGGCTTGCAGTCATGGACTTTACCAACCCTGACGCAAGAAAGTGGTACGCAGATAAGATCAGGAAGCTCATAGAACTCGGGATAGACTGCATAAAGACAGACTTTGGCGAGAGGATACCTGTCGATGTCACATACTTCGACGGCAGCGATCCCGTAGCAATGCACAATATGTACTCATATTTGTATCAAAAGACAGTATTTGACGCTATCGAGGATGTAAAGGGCAAGGGAAATGCTCTTCTCTTTGCCAGAAGCGCGACAGCCGGCAGTCAGCAGTTCCCCCTGCACTGGGGCGGTGACTGCAGTGCGAGCTATCCGTCCATGGCAGAGACCTTAAGAGGCGGTCTCTCATTTGCGATGAGCGGCTTTGCATTCTGGAGTCATGATATTTCCGGATTTGAGGCAACAGCTACTCCTGATCTATATAAGCGTTGGGCTCAGTTCGGACTGCTCAGTACCCAGAGCAGACTGCATGGATCTGATACCTACAGAGTGCCATGGATATTTGATGATGAGGCGAGCGATGTCGTAAGGACCTTCACCGGACTGAAGTGTACTCTCATGCCGTATATATACCGCATGGCAGTGATCGCTCACGAAAAGGGCACTCCCGTAATGCGCCCCATGGTATTCGAGTTTCCCGAAGATCCCGGCTGCAGGTACCTCGACCAGCAGTATATGCTGGGAGCTTCGCTGCTTGCAGCTCCCATCTTTAACGATCAGAGCATCGGTGAATTCTATCTTCCCGACGGAATGTGGATCAATATGCTCGACGGCGAGATACTTGATGGCGGACGCTGGTATAAAAGAAAATATGACTATTTTCACATGCCTCTTTTCGTAAAGGAGAATTCGCTTATTGCCATAGGAGCAAAAGACAATGTACCGGATTATGACTATGCAAGAGATGTCACCTTAAGATATTACCTTCCAAAAGAAGGTATCTCAACCGAGGCTGAGATACCCGCGCTTGACGGAAAAACTACTCTTAAAGCATCTGCCGAAAGGACAGGCAGCACCATTACGGTAACTCTGTCCGATCCTTCAGTCGGGGCAAAAGCGGAGATATACCTTGAGAACGGTAAGAAGATCGTCTCTGCCTTATCCTCCGAGATGACAGTCATAAGGTTAGATTAATTAAAAGTCCTGAAGACCGTAAGCAAATCGATCTTCAGGACTTTTCCTTAAACAGCTTTATCTGCGACAATCGACATCATTTGTACTGCTTCACAAACTCACTTACTCTCCTTTATTATAATGATCTGCTGCTTTTATCCCTGCTCAGTAACATGATAAGAGCCACCAGTAAAACGGCTTCAATGATCAGGGCTATGACCGGTGTATTCGTAAAGCCCGCGATCAGATATCCTACGGCGCATACCACGGCAACGAGTGTCGCATAGGGAAGCTGTGTCTCGACATGGCTTATATGCTTGCAATCCGCACCGGTAGACGCCAGTATCGTTGTATCCGATATGGGAGAGCAATGATCCCCATACACAGATCCCGCAAGGGTAGCCCCGAGTGCAGGAATGAGAAGTCCCGCTCCCGCCTCAGTCTCGCATATCATAGTAATGATCGGTATGAGCATACCGAAGGTTCCCCAGCTTGTCCCCATGGAAAAGCTCATCATTGCCGCTATGACAAAAATCAGAAAAGGCAGCAGACCCATAGGCAGATTGGATTCATTCACAAATCCCGAGATAAACACTCCCGTCCCGATCAGCTGCCGGCATACACCGCCAAGACTCCATGACAGGATCAGTATCAGCATGGGCGGTACGATATTCCCTATCCCGTACACGATACAATCTATGAACTCTTTCGGCTTCATAAGCCTGCGCGGCAGGTAGAGAAGCATGGCACATAACAGTCCCGCGAATGCCCCCAGCGACAGGCCGGCTGTGGGATTGTATCCGATCGCTTCGGAGAAGCTTACTCCCTCAAAGAATCCTCCCACATAGGCCATTCCAAGTATCGCACATATGACAAGCACCAGGATCGGCAGCACCAGATCCATCACATGCCCCTTTGCCTGATCAGCTTTAGGTCCGGCATTTTCCCCGGGTATTTCGACTTTTGCTTTTTCCTCCGCCTTCTTCATGGGACCGAAATCCCTGCCGGTAAAGCTTATGAAAAACACCATCAATATAGTCATAAGAGCGTAGAAATTGTAAGGAATAGTAGACAAAAATACATTAAACCCGTTCTTTTTACTCACCTCACTGGCGACCGCCACTGCCCAGCTCGATACCGGGGCTATGATACATACCGGTGCCGCAGTGGCATCTATGATATATGCCAGCTTCTCCCGTGAGATACGCAGCCTGTCCGTGATAGGTCTCATGACTGTCCCTACGGTAAGACAGTTGAATCCGTCATCTATAAATATGAGAACTCCTAAAAGAGAAGTGGCAAAGGCAGCCGATCTCTTGCTCTTAAGCTTGGATCCGGCCCATCTTCCGTATGCCTGACTGCCCCCTGACCTCGATACAAGACTGACCACCGCCCAAAGCAATGCCAGAAAAATGATCATATATGCATTGTCCGCTATCTTGCTGCTCATCATGTCAAATGTCATGGCTGCGGCCGAAAAAACATTGCCGCCGTCGGCATGTGCGTATATGAGCATACCCGAGACAATGCCTATAAACAGCGAGGAGTATACCTCCTTGGTTATAAGTGCCAGTGTTATGGCTATGATGGGTGGCAGGATCGACAGCCATCCTGTTTCGATCATCGTAAATTCCATGCTTTAACGTCTCCTCACTTTTATGTTCATTACGAAAATCACATCTTTTATCTTTTATACTATTTTATTTTGCACAATGTATACTGTCAAGGATTTATTTTTTCCTAATCCCGGCTACCTGTAATGACCTATGTTTATGGCATGTATCACGAGACGCTGCTTTGACTCTCCCGAGCCGTTGCAGGTAGAAAGAATGATGGAATTGCGCTGCTTGTCCACAGGAGTCTGCAGATCCACCAGTCTGTCAGAGAGTGCCATATCCACGTATTGCGAATACTCCTGATGTGACTTTACATAGCTGAAATAGCCTGACTTGGGAGGTACTCTATGATGCGAATATGCGCGGTAGGCATAGACTCCGTCCTCTGTATAGTAGTATATATAAGGATCTTCCGATAAGATCTCTGATTTGGTGAGCAGCTGTCTTAATGATCCGAACATCGAGCCGTTTTTCATATTGTGTCCGTACACGAAGGTATTGTAGCTGCTCATGTCCGGCTCGCACTCCGAGTCGATGAATATGCACCCTGTCACATTTTCGGTATTCTCGAAGGTATGATGCAGATAGTAGTCGTTGTCCGTTCCCTGCACCACGGGATAGCTTATTTCAAGGCAAGGTACATAGAGCCATCCCACATAGTCGGGATTGGTTTTCTTCAGAGCCTCATGGTCGATCACGAGATTAGGATAAGTGCCTATGTCGTACTTCGGTCCGTCATCCTCAAAGCTGAAGCCGCTATCATCAGCTGCTGGCTCGTCATCTATGGGTATGGCCTCGACCGGCTCTTCCGAGATGCGCACAGCGTCCGCAATACTGTCATATTCGCTGCCTGCCTTGGCATACTCTATGCGTATGTTGTATACGTTGTAGGCAGCTATGGCAACGACAGCAGCCGATATCGCCATGCCTATTCTTTTCTTGGTACGTTTCTTCAATCCCCGTCCTCAAGCATGGACTGAAAGATATTCAGCAATTCTTTCAGCTCGTCATTGTCCGGGGTTTTCTCGAGTGCCCGTTTGATTTGCACTATGGCTAATCGTATGAAGCCTTGAAACTGTTTATTTGTCATCCCCATAATCATCACCTCCTGTTACTAAAGATTATACCATATTTTGGATCGATACTTTATCAGCCGCACCCGCCGCCAGCCTGTCACATCGTTCGTTCTCAGGATGTCCCGCATGTCCTTTTACCCACTCGAAGGTGTACTCATGACCATCCATGGCATTCACAAGCCGCTGCCAGAGCTCTATATTCTTGACGGGCTTCCTGTCCGAGCCCCTCCAGTCACGGGCGATCCAGTTTTCGAGCCAGCCCTCCGTGAACGCTTTTACCACATACTGTGAGTCTGTCACCACATGTACCCTGCATGGCCTTGTAAGCTCTTCAAAGCCTCTTATCACACCCATCAGCTCCATACGATTGTTTGTGGTATCCGGAAAGCCTTCGCTGTATTCTCTTTCATGCACCTCGCCCTTTGAATCGGTAAATCTGAGTATGGTACCATAGCCTCCCGGACCGGGGTTGCCTCTGGAGCTCCCGTCAGAGAAAAGCATTATATCCTGCATCATCCCGGTCTGTCAGCCTATAGCCGCCTCGGCCTTTGCCGCATCATCTGTCTTTATGAACATGGTCGCGGCATTTCCCTGTGAGGGAGCTGCATACATATACTCTATATTCACTCCGGCTTCCGATATCTTCTTTACTATCCCCGAAAGATAACCGACCTCATGCTGCAGCTCCACCGACAGCACCTCGTTTATGGAGGATGTGTAACCGGCACTTCTTAGTGCCTGCTTTGCATCGTCAGGTCTGTCCACTATGATGCGGAGCAATCCGAACTCCGAAGTATCGGCAAGAGAAAGCGCGGAAATATTCACTCCCGCATCCTTTATAACACCCAATGCCGCATCCAGCGTCCCCGGACGATTCTCAAGAAATATAGACAACTGCTTGATTATCATATATATGCCTCCTCTCTGTATTCAGCTGAGCTTCCTCTTATCCTCCACATGCTTTGTCTTTCCCTCCGAATGCGGCAGGGCATTCGGCTCGACAAGCTTGACCTTTGCTTTTATGCCGACAGTCTGATGTATGGCACTCTCCACATCCGCACGCAGCTTCTCCAGCTTTTTCACCTCATCCGAGAAGAATCTCTCTTCGACCTCGATAGCCACATCAAAGGTGTCGTTGTTGTTTATTCTGTCCACGGTAATAAAGTAATTAGGCGTGGTGCCGGCCACAGTAAGCAAAGCATGCTCCACCTGTGACGGGAAGACGTTCACGCCGCGGATGACCAGCATATCATCGGATCTGCCTCTGAAACGCTGTATACGTGCCATGGTCCTGCCGCATTCACACTGTCCGTATTCGAGTGACGTAAGGTCTCTCGTCCTGTAGCGCAGCAGTGGCATACCCTCCTTCGTAAGCGTAGTGATACAAAGCTCTCCCAGCTCCCCATGTGCTTTCTGTTCAAGCGTATCGGGATCTATGATCTCAGGCAGGAAATGATCCTCGTATATATGCAGCCCTTTATGGAAGCGACAGTCGCATGCCACGCCGGGACCCATGATCTCCGTGAGTCCGTATATATCGTATGCCTTTATGCCGAGCCTCTTTTCTATCTGTGCCCTCATTGCATCAGTCCAGGGCTCCGCCCCGCAGACGGCATATTTCAGCTTTATCCTGTCCACAAGCCCCTGCTCCTCGAGAGCCTCAGCCACATGGAGAAGATATGAAGGAGTACATGCTATCGCCGTGACCTCACAATCTATCATCATGTCTATAAGCTTCTTGGTATTACCTGTAGACATAGGTATTACCATAGCTCCGAGATTCTCGGCACCGTAATGCGCTCCGAGTCCTCCGGTGAAAAGTCCGTAGCCGTAGCCCACCTGTATGATATCATCTCTTGTGATGCCTGCCATAGACATCGCACGTGCCACGCACTCCGACCAGATCTCTATATCTCTCCTTGTATAGCAGAGCACCTTGGGCTTACCGGTAGTGCCTGATGAAGCCTGTACCCTCACTATCTCCGATCTAGGCACGGCGGTGAGTCCGTATGGATAATTGTTTCTCAGATCCTCATATGTGGTGAACGGGAGCTTGGTAATATCCTCTATACCCCGGATATCTCCGGGCTCCACTCCGGACTCCTGCATCTTTTTCCGGTAAAACTCCACGTTGTGATAAAGCCTGTCCACCAGCTTGTGCAGACGCTTCCCCTGCAGTGTCGTGATCTCATCGCGGCTCATACATTCTTTTGTTTCGTTCCAGATCATATTCCTTCCTTTCCTGATCATGCGAGGTGTAACACTGATCATGAGCTGTTACTGTTCACAGCCCGTCGGACAGCGATAGTAACGGGTCATAAAGTCTCTCACCCACTCTCGTGCAGGCACGAAGTGTGTTCGTACTTTTGACCCTGATATCATACACATTAGTATAGCATCATGAAAGGATGTGTGCTATAATTTTCAACATGTTTAACGAGGAAAGACATTTCAGACACGAGTATAAATATATAGAGCCTGAGGTAAGCCTTTTGGCTGCCGAGCTGCGGCTCAGGTCTGTCATGAAAAAGGACAGTCACGTATCCGATAAGGGATATTACAGCATCCGCAGTCTGTACTTTGATGACTACGATGATACTTTCCTTAATGAAAACATAGCCGGTGTAGATGAGCGTGAAAAATGGCGTATCAGGATATATGACAGGAGCAGCTCATTCATCAGCCTCGAAAGAAAGAGCCGCAAGGCTGATCTTATATCAAAGGCTTCCTGCAGGATAGATACCGGCACGTATGATAAGATCATGAAGGGGAGAATGGATATAAGGGACGGCAATCCTCCCCTTTTGAACGAGTTTTACATAGGGATGCGCACCAGACTCATACGCCCGGCAGTGATAGTGGAGTATGAGCGTACTCCTTTTATCGCAAAGGAAGGAAACACACGTGTCACCTTCGACAGGAATATCCGCTCTTCATCGGAGCTGGATGCCCTGCTTTCGGACAGAGAGCTTGCGGCAAGACCGGTGCTTACACACGGTCAAAACCTGCTTGAGGTGAAATTTGACGGATTTCTCCCCGATCATATCGCCCATACAATTGAGACCGGGCGTATGCGTAGAGAGACGTTTTCAAAGTATTATCTTACGAGAAAGTTTACTTTCACGGGACTCACAATGCAGCAGTATCATAATATATAAGCAATATAAGCGGAGGTTAACATGACAACATTTTCAAGTATCTTCAAACGTTCTTTTCTTGAGGGCTATGCCAATGTGGAGCTGTCCACCTCGCAGATCCTCATAGTGATGTTCTTCTCTCTTCTGGTGGGACTCTACATTTATCTGGTATACAGGTTTCTGACAAAGAAGACCTTTTACTCAAAGAGCTTTAATATTTCACTGGTACTTATGTCAGTCATCACTGCGGCGATCATACTGACCGTACAGTCAAGTGTGGTCATATCTCTGGGTATGGTGGGTGCCCTTTCCATCGTGCGTTTCAGAACGGCTGTCAAGGATCCGATGGATCTGGTGTTCCTCTTCTGGTCCATCTCCGTAGGTATCATATGCGGTGCGGGTCTTGTGGAGGTAGCCATCATCCTTTCTCTTGCAGCGACAGCGGTGATCATGGT
>JAGBNR010000157.1 GCA_017634315.1 Lachnospiraceae bacterium | reverse complement strand
GTTCCCGCGGAAACTATGGCTGCCGCATACGTGGCATGTGATACATCCTGCGGAAAGATCATAAGCGATACTCCGAATCCCATGCATACAGCCGAGAATATGAGCGGAAAAAAATGTCCGCCCTTAAGTCCGAGACTTATACACATATTGGTCATGATGATCTTTAGAAACGCTATACCGATCATTGCAAGAGGAGCGTACTTTGCGTAATCCTCTATCAATATTCCCATCTGCTCTTCACCGGAAAAGCGAATCACGGGAAGTACGCAGGCTACGGCTCCCAGTATAAAACCTGCCGTTACTTCCTTTATAACCGGCGGAAGCCTCCGGCTCACCATATCAAATACTCTCTCTGATCTTTCAAAGAACAAACCGAGTATGATCCCGCATATAAGGTAGACCACGAAAAGCATATAGTCAGCTCTTTGGGCATCTGCAGGCTCAAATGCCGGAAAGCCCTCCGATACCTTGCCAAACAGGGTGTTCATCAGCCAGAACATTCCAAAAGCCGCCCCTGCAGCTATACAGTACAATACTATCTTAAGTGCCCCTGCCGCCTCCTTTTCATCCTCTGCCATGCCTGCTTCCGAGACATCCCCCTCGACATCAAAGAGTCCGAACAGAGGTGATCTGAACAGGATGGAAAGGGTGACCTCAGCTCCCAGCCTTGAATAGTACTCGGATTTGCTTTTCGCAAACTTCATACTGTCACCTGCCCAGCAGCACAAAGCCACGATCAGTCCCACCATACCGGCCTCGGGTCCCACACTGCTGCCAAATATCAGTGGAAGCAGGGCGCATATAAAGAGCATTGGAATCTTACGGTATGTGTAAGTCTTGTCGGCTCTAAGCTTGCCGAATACTGTCATCATATCCTCCGGATAATCCCCGACCGCTCTGCGGACGAGTCCTATGATCAGCCCTCCTGCCGTACATATGAGCAGCGGATACACGGAGCTCCTTGTAAACTGCTGCGGTAACACGTCCCATATAAGTCCGGTGCCCCATTTTATCGCAAACAGAAACAGCCAGAATATAACGGAGACAATTACCCCTATCACGGCGCAAAATACAGGGAGTCTGATCTTCATTTCACATGATCCTCCCTTCGTATACTTTTCTCACGGTGGAGCCCTGTATTATGGTTGTGAAGAAGACTATCGCGTAGGTACAGCCGAGCACTATGTGGTATACATCCCCGGGCAGCATGGAAGAGGTGCTGAGGGCAAGAGCGATCGACAGTCCTCCCCTCAGTCCTCCCCATGTAAGCAGCTTTACAAAGCTTTTTCTGTCATAGCCGTCAGGCAGGGTACCCATGAAGAAGGTCGTGACAAAGAGGCTCCCGGAGCGACCCAGCAGATTGCATACTATGGCAAACAGAGAGAGCACTATCACTCCCGGCATCTGCAGTATGCGCACGAAGGTAAGACCCAGTATCACATAAAGTATGGAGTTTAACAGATTGTCCGATATCTCCCAGAAATCATCGAATCCCTTGTCACCAAGCCTCATCCTGTCTCTGAAATACGAGAATAAGACCCCGCATACCACGGAGGCTATGGCACCCGAGCACTCGAAATGCTCACACAGCAGATATGAGAGACTGACAGCAAGGATACTGATGTATATCCTGTGCTTACCGTCCGCAGTCCATCTGAAAAGGAGCAGACACACAGCCGTGACAGCCACCCCTATCCCCACCGCGCCAAAGAGCTCGCGGAAGAGTACCTGAAGAAATCCCTCTCCCTCCTGTGCCGTGACCATGCCGGAGAAGCACACGAAAAGCGCCACTCCCACACCGTCGTTTAACAATGATTCCCCCTCTATCAGAAAGCTCAGATCCTTTGGCAGTCCGAATTTGCTGAGGATGCTCGTAGCCGCTATGGGATCGGTCGGTGCGACCACACTGCCAAACATCAGGCACATCGGTAATGTAAGCGGTAGAGACAGTATCCTTGATACCCCATAGAACAGCAGACCGTAAAAAACCGCTCCCAGCAGAGTACAGAGTACAGCCAGTAGGGAAACCTGTCTCGCCATCCGCTTAAAGTCAGTCAGTCTCATATGGCAGGAGCCGGCAAAAAGCATGAGGCAGAGCACACCCTTCATCAGATACTCCTCCAGATCAAATATCTGCACAGACCCCAGCAGCTCCGCGACTGCCTGATCATTTACCGCTGCGATGACGAGAGTAAGTATTACGCCGGTCACGGAGGCGAAAAGCATGAGTGCTATCTCATAGGTCAGCCTTACAGTCCTTTCGTTTATAAACGCGATGCATACGATGAGTCCCAGTAGGACTACAGTATAGGTCAAAAAGCTCATGTTATTTCCTTTCCTTAACAGTTATTATCCGGACCCTGCTGACCCTATGTATAAGAGATGTCTCATGCCGTCTCTTATCGTCCTCAGCTTGGATCTGCGCTCCTGTCTGCACCGTCTCAGCTTCACGGGTATCTGCCCTGTCTTAAGTCCGCTCTTTGCCGCCTCCGCTATGAGCTCCGTGGCAAACTCCATCCCTGATGTATGCAGAGAGAGCTTTTCATATGCTTCTCTTGTGAGACCTCTCAGTCCGCAATGAAAGTCCTTTACATCCGTACGAAACCTCCTCCTGCCGAGCCATGACAGCACCCTGACTCCTATCTTATGCAGGAGAGGCATGGCTCCCCTCTCGATACCGCCTGCGAAGCGGTCTCCGATGACCACATCAAAGGAACCTGATACCAGCATATCATATATCCCTCCTGCCTCCGTGAAGTCATAGGTCGTATCGCAGTCTCCCATTATAATGACTGCACCCCTCGCCTTTAGGAGTCCGTATCTGAGGGCATGACCATAGCCGATATCATCCACCCTCTCCACCCCGGCACCATGCTCCAGGGCAGTCTCCACCGAACGGTCAGAGGAGTGATTATCTACCACCAGTATCTCACCTCTGATGCCTCTGTCTCTAAGAAACGCCCGTGCCTCGTCTATGCATATCCCCACGGTATGCTCCTCGTTCCTGCAGGGCATCACTATGGACAGCTCCACCTCCTCATGCAGTCCTGACATGACCGCTCCTGTTCCTGTCCGTAAGCTCACCTGCTATCATGATTATCGCGAGCACTGTGGCTGCCTGCGCCCTGTAGGTGAAAAAGCAGTGTATGTAAGAGTGATTGTGCAGTACCAGATATCTGATATAAGGCACAAGTCCTATGAGGGCATACAGTAATATGCTCTCCCTGTCGTACCCCTTCACGTGATACACGTATCCCCTGTATGCAGCGTATATGATCAGCAGTATGCCTGCTACCGCCCCGGCACCTCCGTATCCGAGAGGAAACAGGCAGCCTGCATTCTTCATGACGGCTCCGGTAAGATACTGCCACAGATTGAGCCCCAGATCTCCCCCGAGCCTCTCTCCTATATGCTCTGTGATATACGGCATCACATTCTCCCTGTATGTCACAGCGGCAAGTACCCATTTGAGAAGCCACATCCCCACATAGCCTGCGCCCCATGCTACAGCGGAGCCGATCGCGACATCCCACGGATAGTGTGCTATCCTGCTGATCCCCGACCTCTCCCCGTATCCCTCCGATGACATGGTATGTCCCACTCTGCCGCCGCGTCCCATCCATAGCAGTACGAGCAGAGGCATGAGCAGTGTCAGCGTCTCTGTGGTAAGGAAATCAAAGAAGGCTGTGAGCATACCGACTGTCAGAAAGAATGTCCCGTATCCCCTCGTCTTCCCGTTGTGGCTCAGACAGAGCACGATGACAGCTGATGCAAGCATGATGATAAAGGTCCATGTGTATTCGAGTGAGAGCGGCACGAACCATGCCGCGCTGACTGCCATACTCGCAGTCATACCCACTGCGAGCAGAGTCTGCCTCCATCTGACGGCGAGCAATACAAATACAGCGAGCAATACCGCAAGGACTGCCCCGTTCAATATATAGATCTGCTTCACGGCGATCACGGTCAGCAATGGTCTCACTATTATATTGGAGCCGTGCCAGTATCTCAGATACTGTTGGTTCGCCTCCATGTCATCTCTCACCGCGATAAGGAGATTTTCATTCTCCTCGTGATACGGGGTAAAGTAATACGCGGAAAGCATTACCGAGCGCAGGGGATGTACGGCATCGTAGTGATACGCGATATTAAGCAGGATGGCATCCGCATATCTGTCTATACGGCTCCCCTCCACTCCCTCTGCCACGCAGCCGAAGAGCTCACCGTCATAAAGATATTCCGCCGATTCCAGCGCATTCGCCCTTATGACATCCCTCGGGATCATAGCGGTGAGCACGAGGAGACCTGTCATAAGGGCAGCAGCGGTGGCAAATACTGTTATGCTTTTTAATACTGTGCGTACCAATCTGTGTTTATATCCGTTTTACCCTGTCAGGGCTCGATTATATTAAAGGTCTGCTTCGGCGCACCCATGTACTTCAAAAGACTTAAGAAGGCCTCCCTGTCACCGTCAAATTTCATGTTATCGAGAGCAGCGGTATCTCCTCCCGCGAGATCCAGGATATCAACCACCGTCAGACTGACGGTACAGTCAGCATCATCCTCTGTCCTGTCCGGATAGGTAAGCAGCACACCTGATCTTCTTACGACGTAATAGTCGCTGTCGTGATCCGTAAACTTAAGATTAAGTCTGATATCATCGTCCTGAGCGGCCAGAGCGTCCGTACCTATATCAATATAGTCAAGTATCATATCCGGTTTCATGGCCGATTTGGTTTCTATGGTGGCTCCGCCCGTGAAATAGCTTATCTTGTCGGTCTGGTTTCCGTTTCTGAGCTCCAATGCCCCGACAAGATACGCATTTCTCCATGTACCGCTCTCAGCCTGGTATCACAGTGTCTGTGCTCCCTCCATCTCTTGAGACGGTTTTCTTCATTCCTCGAGGCTTCCCATGGCAGTGGCGAAGACGATCATATCTATGCCGGTCTCCACGAAGTAAAGCCCTGCCAGTATGCCGGTCGTGAGTGCGGTAAATACAGGATGTGCAAAGGAGTAAATACCGAGTATCACGCTCAGGATACCGATGATGAGTCCCCAGTACCAGCCCTTGAGCAGACCCTTGACCTGAAAAGCAATCACTATGGCTGCTATGCCCCGCAGCAGGAACCAGCCGGCTACCATATAAAGAAGCATGCCGTCGAATATGAGTATGCTGCCCGGACGTGCGAATGAGACGATGCCGACTACGACGGCAAGCACACTCATTACTGTCTGAAACACATCGCTTTTCCTCTGAAAAGCCTTTATTATCCCCATGATGCCGTACACAAACATCATGATGCCTATCAGGTATCCCACCGACAGGAATGTGGCAAAGGGTGTACACATGGCAGATATGCCGCAGAATATGAGCAGTATACCGAGTATTATGCTGATAGCTTTCATTTTTTCCTCCTTAAATGCATATTTCAAGCTTCATATCCTTAATGATACCATCCTCACGCCGGAATAAAACCTCAATTCGTCACTTTTATGCCGAATTCGTCACAGCTTTCACCGAAAATCACTTTTGCAGCTTTTTTGACCAAAATGTCTGATTCTGCTAATATTACCTCAGCTTCAAAAGATACCTGAACTGCTATATATATCATTAAATGAACTCGACAGCCTTTTTAACCTCTATCATCACCTGGTATGCCATTATCCCGTCTGCACTGCTCTGCTTTGCGGCAATGAGAAATCAGATGCGCCTAAGCCGCAGGAGGGCAGCCGTTATTATACTCGTGACTCTTACGATATCGTCTCTTGCAGTGGCGACACTCAAGGCATGCTTCATCATCCCCCGCAATGCGCTTATCCCTCTGATAATCATACCAGCCTTCATCGCGTACACCGTATGTGTGAGCGCACCTGTATACAAATCGCTGTCCATATGTGTACTGGTATTTGCGTTCATGAGCTTTTTGGTAAATATATCAAACGGCTTTGACGCCGCCCTGCATCCCCACGGTGTGCTCAATGACTTCAGCCTGCAGGCTGCCGTATTTCAGGCGGTGATCACTACCGTATTTGCCCTGCTCGCCCTTTATCCGGCATCGCATCAGGTGGTAAAGATCATTGACAGTATTGATTTACCGAGAGTCTACTACGCGACTGTTCCGGTATGGGGGATGTTCCTCGCCTTCAACCTGCTCATCTCACCGAGGAAATATGAGACCCTGCATGTCAATCTGATGCAGATCGCCTACTGGGGCAGCCTCGCTCTTTTATTTATCCTGCTGTGCCTCCTGTGCGTGCTCTTCTACTATATCGTAACCGATATGATGGACAAGGCGGATCTCGAAGAGAGAAACCGTATATTCGAGATGCAGGAGAGTGCATATCAGGCTCAGATGCGCTATATAAACGATACCTCGCGTACACGGCACGACTTCAAGCATGTCATCGCCACACTCGATGAGCTGTCAAGGAAGGGTGACATGGAGGCTATGCGCAGGTATATCGAGGAATACAGGTCACTGCAGCCTAAAAAGGAAATAGAAAGCTTTTGCCTGAATGCTCCCGTAAATGCGCTCCTGAACTACTATGCGCATCTTGCGAGGGAGCTGTCCGTCAAGACCGACTGGGAGATAGCTCTGCCGGAGGATACAGGTATATCCGATGTGGATCTGTGCAGTGTGATAGGCAATATCCTCGAAAATGCCGTGCTTGCCTGCAAGAGTATACCTGTCAGTGACCGGTTTATAGATCTGAGGCTGCTTACAAAAAACGACAGTGGACTGTATATAGTCTGTACAAATTCATTTGACGGCACGTCGCGCATGAGAGACGGCCGCTATCTGTCCACCAGGAGCTCCGGCAACGGTCTGGGACTCAAATCCATCGCATCCACAGCCGCAAAGTACGACGGCACCGCACGCTTTTACCATGAGGGCACGAGTTTTTATACTGATGTGATGCTCCCGTTTGGCGCATCCCGTAAGGAATGATCGAGCAGCTCTTCCCGGCGTATCCTGTCAAACATGTAGTTGTGCCATATCCGGCTGATCTCTCTGCTCTTTGACGAGCTGATGGGAAACACTGCTCCCCCGCTCACACAGCAGGACTTCGAGCTCACACGCTTCACGTACTCGAGATTCACTATCACTCCGCGAGTGACCGTAAGGAACCGGCTGTCTCCCGACAGACTCTTCCTTGCATCCGCGTGCTTCATGCGAGATCTGTAGAGTGTACCATCCTTACAGGTGATCGTGATATAGTTGCCGTCTGAACAGAGCGACACGATATCATCATACCTGACGTTGTACTCCTTATATCCGCTCATGAATGAAAGCCTGTCTCCGCCACGCTCCGTTTTGAGCCTCAGTATATGATCGAGAGTCCGGTATATATCGCTGTCACCGGAAGACTTGATGATATAGCCGGACGCAAAGCTCGAAAATGCCTCTGCCCTGTGATCCTCGCTGGTCGTAAGGAAGACAATATACACGTTGTCATCCTTTTCCCGTATCCTTGCGGCCGTCTCCACACCGGTCATCCCCGTCATATAGATATCGAGAAAGATAAGAGTATACTGCAGTGGTCTGAAGCTGTCTAACAGCTCCTCACCGCAGGTAAAGCTTTCTATATCCATTTCCAGACAATTAAGCATGGCATACTCCTGCAAGGCGATCCTTATCCTCTCCCTGTCAGTATCCATATCGTCCACTATGGCTATATTTAAGCTCCTATCCTCCATATGCGATTACTGATCCTTATAGATCAGCTCGAAGGCATAGCCTTCAAGGTACAGCCTTGAGGTGAGCACGAAGGGCTGTTTGTCAGTATCGGTAAATACGGTCACGCGCCCGTTCTTATCTATCCCCATTACGGCGTATTCCCTGCCTGTCTTTTGGAGACCCTCCGGCACACAGAGCATCAGAGTACCGTCCTTCAGATCGGTAGTGTGCTTGTCATTCATGGTAATGGAGAAGGTAAATGCCTCTTGCCATCCCGCAGGCAGAGCCGTCTTAAAGGCAAGCCTGCAGGCATCTCCCTGTGTCTGCTTACCGAATTTGGCTCTCGGCTCCAGGCTGCCGTTCACATAGTAAAAGGCTGTCCACTCATCGGGATTCAGCACCCATGAGGGAGTGCTGTGATCCTCATCATCGTCCCGGTCATCATCGTCCTGCTTTTCCTCCGCAGGCTTTCCGGCACTGAGGGTCAGTTCATAGCGACCGAGTCCGCCACCGGTATTAAAAGTGCCATTCCAGATACTTTTTACTATCTTGTATTGGCTGTATCCGTTTGTACTTGTAATTGTATAGTCATTAGCATTCCAACCATCAGTGAAATAATCATAACCCTTCGGGGTTTCATAAATTACCAAAAGACCGCCGCTTGTTCTTTGTATGGTATCGTCGCTATAAACCGTCATGCCTACTCTATTTGTCACGGTGGTATCTTTACTATCTTTATCTATTAAAAATGTGTTCGCTGCCATAACCCTCACTGTCGGCATACATCCTATGACGAGAGCCAGCAGGAATGCGAAGAAACGTCTCCTCCTGCTCCTTATCTCCCTGTGTGTCGCGCCCGTATCCGCTTCGGGAGCTGCACCCTCTTTTCCTATCATTTCACTTTCCAGCACTACCTGTCTCCCTTCCTCCATTCGTGACCTGATATCTGTCACTGATCAGCCGCAAATTTCTTTTCTGACAAGTGCACTATACCACAGATATCTTAAGAAGAAGGACATTCTGTGACGAGCTGCCCTAATATGTGATGAAATATTCATTTACGTAAATGGATTATGTAAATTCCAAGAGAATCTCAGGTCAGCGACAGAAAATTCTTTATCATCGTCCTGCCGTCGGGGGTCATGATGGACTCCGGATGAAACTGCAGGCCGTAGACCTTATTCGTCCTGTCCTCCACAGCCATGATCTCACCGTCCGCTGCGACTGCGGTGGGCACGAGACTCTCCGGCAGGGTGGTACCATCCACTGCCAGCGAATGATATCTGCCTACCTTTACCGTATCCGGCAGTCCTCTGAAGAGATCGCTGTCAGAGCTGAGTCCGGCTTCGGACTGCTTGCCGTGCATCAGCTGTGCGGCATAGGTCACGACCGCACCGTAAGCCTCACATATCGCCTGATGCCCGAGGCATACTCCGAGTATGGGTATCTCTCCCTTCAGCTGTCTGACGATATCCTCGCATATCCCGGCATCCTCCGGCCTGCCGGGTCCCGGTGACAGGATGATGGCGGATGGCTGCATCCTGCGTATATCATCCACCGTGCATTCATCGTTTCTTGTCACTCTGATATCAGGCTCCGTCTCGCCGATGAGCTGATACAGATTGTAGGAAAAGCTGTCATAGTTATCTACCAGCAGTATCATAGCTCCTCCCCCTGCTTCAGAGCCTCCGTCACAGCCCTTGCTTTGTTTATGCATTCTCTGTACTCATTCTCAGGTACGGAGTCAGCAACTATGCCCGCCCCCGATCGCACGAAGACCTTGCCCTTTCTCTTGTATGCCAGCCTTATGGCTATGCATACGTCAAGGTTCCCGGCGAAGTCCACATAGCCTATAGCTCCGCCGTATATCCCCCTGCGGTCTCCCTCCAGCTCATCTATTATCTCCATCGCCCTGATCTTTGGCGCACCGGACAGGGTGCCTGCAGGCAGTACGGAGTCCACGGCATCTATCGCGTGCAGCTCCTCTCTCATCTGCCCCACTACCTCGGAGCCTATGTGCATGACATGAGAGTATCTTTCCACCTTCATATATTTATCGACTCTCACGCTGCCGAAGCTTGAGAGCCTGCCTATGTCGTTTCTTCCGAGATCCACGAGCATGTTATGCTCCGCTCTCTCCTTTTCATCTGCGAGGAGCTCCTTCTCCAGCCTCATATCCTCCTCATAGTCCGATCCTCTCGGTCTCGTCCCTGCGAGCGGAAAGGTCCTGACGGTCCCTCCCTCGACCTTTACCAGAGTCTCCGGTGAGGCTCCTGCCATCTCTATATCATCGCCGGAAAAGTAAAACATATACGGGGAAGGATTGGTAGTCCTGAGTACCCTGTAGGTGTTAAGCAGACTCCCCTCATACTCCGCCTCCATGGGATTGGAAAATACGAGCTGGAAAATGTCTCCCTCGTATATATGGTGTCTGATGCGCTCTATCTTTTCGGAAAACTCCTTTTCCGTCAGCAGAGGCTTTAGCTCACCCACAAGATGCCCTCCGGTATCCTCCTTCATCCTGCCGTTGCGTACCAGCTCCTCCATCTCGTCGAGCTTCGCGGTGACCCGTATGTAGTCATTCTCGATATCACCGGTATGGATATTTGAGATGAGCATTATCTTCTGTCTCAGGTTATCAAAGCAGATCATATCGTCAAAGAGCATGAGGTTCACATCATCAAATCTCTCCGTGTCCTCTCCCTTAAGCTTCAGTGATCTCTCGCCGTACTGCACGTAGTCGTAAGAGAAATAGCCGACCAGTCCGCCCGTGAGCGTAGGCATATCCGGCAGCTTCGGAGCCCTGTTTTCATTTATCACACTGCGGATATAGGCTGACGGATGCTCCACATGCTCTGTAGTCACCTTGCCGTCCTTTACCACCCTCAGGATGTGATCCTTGCATGATATCTCCATGGACGGCTCATATCCGAGGAAGGAATACCTGCCCCACTGTCTGCTGTCCTCCACGCTCTCCAGCATGAAGGTATGAGAGCTTACATTGAGCAGCACTCTCAAAAGACCCACCGGAGTCCTGATATCAGAGAGCAGCTCACGCACCACGGGTATCCTCCTGTAGTCGCCCTCCTTCGCTATCCTTTTTATATCTTCGAGTGAAGTCTGCAGCATATGACCCTCCTTGCCGCAGAAAATTATACCAATGTAGGATAGCTCCCGTCAAAGCATGCTGAGCAGTAGTCAGCTCCGTCTGATATCTCTCTCAATGAGTCAGGCGGAAGATATGCCAGACTGTCAGCCCCTATATGACGGCAGATCTCCTCCGTGGAGTAATGACATGCGATAAGATTGTCCTCCGAGTCTATGTCGGTGCCGTAGTAGCATGGATGCAAAAAAGGAGGCGCGGATATCCTTACATGTACCTCCCTCGCTCCGGCATCGCGGAGCATCTGCACTATCTGTCCCATCGTCGTGCCCCGGACTATGGAGTCATCTATGAGCACCACTCTCTTACCCTCTATCTCGGAGCGGACGGGCGACAGCTTGATCCTTACCTTATCTACCCTGTTTTCCTGCGAGGGAGCGATAAAGGTCCTGCCTATGTATTTATTCTTTATAAGCCCTATGCCATACGTTATCCCTGATGCCTTGGCATACCCCAATGCGGCATCGAGGCCGCTGTCAGGCACACCGGTCACGATATCGGCATCCACGGGAGCTGTCTCATACAGCATCTCTCCGAGTCGCAGTCTCGATCCGTGCACCGAGATCCCGTCTACCCTCGAGTCCGGACGCGCGAAATAAATGTATTCAAATATACATGTCCTCTTAGGCTGCCTGTTGCAGTGCTCCTTCCTTGATGTGACCCCGTCCCTGTCAAATACCAGTATCTCTCCCGGCTCTACATCCTTGACCCATTCGGCACCGACAGCGTAAAGGGCGCAGGTCTCCGATGCCACCACATGATCTCCGTCCGGAGTCACCCCATAGCAAAGTGGTCTGAATCCATGGGGATCTCTCGCTGCTATCATCTTCATCGGGGATGTGATGACAAGGGAGTATGCTCCCTCCGCGTCGCACATCATCCTTGATACCGCATCCTCTATACTCTTCTCATGCAGTCTGTGCTGTGTGATGAGATACGCTATGATCTCCGTATCGCTTGTGGTATGAAAGATCGCTCCCGTCTCTTCGAGCTTTTTATGAAGCGATGCCGCATTTGAGAGATTGCCGTTATGAGCGAGAGCGAGATTGCCCTTGTGGTGATGCACCTCTATAGGCTGACAGTTGACCCTTAAGGTACCGCCCGTAGTCCCGTATCTTACATGACCTATCGCGATATTCCCACAGGGGAGCCTGTCAAGCGTTTCCTTTGAAAAGACTTCACCTACCAGTCCCAGATCCTTATGGGAATAAAACTCCCTGTCATGATTGACCACGATGCCCGCGCTCTCCTGACCCCGGTGCTGCAGGGCGTACAGCCCGTAGTATACGCTGTGCGCCAGAGGCTTTTCCGCATCACTCTTTATTCCGAATACACCGCATTCCTCATGCATTTTTCTCATCTCTCATTCTTCCCAGCATATTGTAGTCTTGTCTCCGAATAAAAGCCCGTCGCAATACTTCATCCATTCGCATTCCGGGCTACCGCCCTTCTTGCTCATCTCTTTCTCCATATCTTAAAAGCCCACGTATTGCTCCATGCCTTCGGCATTCTCGCAATACTTCATCCATTCGCATTCCGGGCTACCGCCCTTCTTACTCATGGATGTTAGCGTCTCTAATGCGCACACATCCGATTCCGCGAGCGGATCGGATGTGCACGCATTGAGACCGGGCTTTTATTCCACGTCCTGCAGTGCGGCGTAGTTTTCTTCACCGGTTCTTATCTTAACTACTCTCGTCACGTTGTAGACAAAGATCTTGCCGTCTCCGATATGACCTGTGTAGAGTGCCTTCTTGGAAGCCTCTATGACTGAGTCCACCGGTATGCCGCTTACTATGACCTCGACCTTTATCTTCGGAAGAAGCGTGGCATCAAGCTCGACTCCTCTGTAGTATTCGCCGGCACCCTTCTGTATGCCGCAGCCCATCACCTGAGTCACTGTCATACCTGTGACACCCAGCTCGTTTAAGGCTTTCTTC
>JAGBNR010000156.1 GCA_017634315.1 Lachnospiraceae bacterium | reverse complement strand
TAGGTTTTGAAAGTTTGAAGAAGGCTGCGGAGGATTCCGCAGCTTTCTTCAAATCATAAGCAAAGAAGCGCACCGGGTAAGATGTGCCGATTGCTATGAAGAATATATATCAAGCAACGGATTATACCGGATACACATACAGAAACGGAGAGATATTTGGAAGATTCACTTCATGTAAACGTAAATAACGAGCCGGGATATGATATTGTATACGAGGATGATTTCGGCAGACTCGGAGAGCTGCTTCAGGAGCTTGGATATAAGGACAGAAGGCTTTGCATCATTTCCGACAGCAATGTATTTCCTTTATATGGCAAAGAGCTGGAGAAAGCTGTATCCGGCGTGTCCGACAAGGTATACAGCATTGTATTCGATGCCGGAGAGGAGCACAAAAATCTCGATACCGTAAAGGAGATATACAGGTCTCTTATAGAGTACAGGCTTGACCGAAAGGATCTCGTGATCGCGCTGGGAGGCGGAGTAGTGGGAGATGTAGCCGGATATGCTTCTGCCACATATCTGCGTGGCATAGACTTTGTGCAGATACCTACCACACTGCTTGCGTGTACCGACTCATCGATAGGCGGCAAAACAGGTGTTGATTTTGATGAATACAAGAACATGGTAGGTGCCTTTCATATGCCGAGGCTTGTATATATGAATCTCTCCGCACTGCAGTCGCTTAGTGCGAGAGAATTTGCATCGGGGATGGGAGAGGTGCTCAAGCACGGTCTGATAAAGGATGCTGCTTATTATGAATGGCTTATAAACAGCTTTACTGAAATAAACGACAGAGAGCTGCCGGTATTGAGGCAAATGATCAGGAGGTCGTGTGAGATAAAGAAGGCTGTGGTCGAGAATGATCCGCTCGAAAACGGAGAAAGAGCACTCTTAAACTTCGGGCATACCATAGGACATGCGATCGAGAAATATATGGACTTTACGCTTAAGCACGGAGAGTGCGTGGCTCTCGGGACCATAGCGGCCTGCTATATATCCTACATGCGTGAGCAGCTTACCACTGAGGAATTTTATGAGATAAGGGATATGTTCATGCCGTTTTTTCTCCCCATCACTCTGCCTGATGAGGCAGATGCGGAGAAGATACTGGAGTATACCAGGTCCGATAAAAAGATGCAGGCCGGACAGATACGGTTTATACTCCTGAAGGATGTAGGCAGGGCGTATATTGATACAACTGTAACCGATGAAGAGATGCTGTCCGGTATAAAACAGCTTATAATAAATGATGAAGGTGAATGATGAGTAAGAAAAAGAGAGTGGTTTTCTTCTTCATTGATATGATCATGGTCGGTGTGCTGGTGCTCATAGACAGATACACCAAAATGCTCGCGGTGGAGCATCTGAAGGGAAGCAAGCCTTACAAGCTCATACCGGATGTGTTTGAATTCAGATATCTCGAAAACAGAGGGGCGGCATTTGGTATGCTGCAGGATCAGAGAGAGCTGTTTATTGCCGTAGGTGCGGTATTTCTGCTGGTCATACTTTATTTCCTGATCAGGGTACCCTGTACAAAAAAATATCATGCGTTAAGAATATGCATGGTAATGATCGCTGCGGGTGCGATAGGCAATCTGTACGACAGGATCACTTTAAATTATGTGATCGATTTTCTTTATTTTGTTTATATCGATTTCCCCATATTTAATGTCGCGGACATTTACGTCACTGTTTCAGCGGCACTTCTCGTAGTGCTGTTCATCTTCATATATAAAGATGAAGACCTGGATATGAAGAAGGCAAATAAAGTAAAGATACACTCATCAATGGTAGAGCTGCCCGAGTCATCCGGGGAAGAGGACGATCCGGATGAGCTATAGGGATCTGAGCTTCACCGTGCCGGAGGAAATCTCCGGTGTGAGGCTTGATAAGGGGATCTCTGATTTTTATGAGGAAATATCAAGGTCGCGTATAGCGGGAGTGATAAAGTCGGGCGATGTCAGGGTAAACGGTGAGCCTGCCAAGGCATCGTACAGACTTAAGTACGGGGACAGCATAGGATTACTGCTTCCCGAATCAGAAGTGCCCGATATAATGCCGGAGGATATCCCGCTGGATATCCTGTATGAGGATGATGACCTGCTCATAGTCAACAAGCCTAAAGGAATGGTGGTGCACCCGGCGGCGGGACACTATACCGGTACACTGGTGAATGCTCTCATGTATCATTGCAGGGATCTCTCAGGTATAAACGGAGTGCTGCGTCCGGGGATAGTGCACAGGATAGATAAGGATACCACAGGCTCCGTCATAGTCTGCAAAAATGACAATGCCCACCGCTTTATAGCCTCACAGCTTAAGGAGCATTCCATAGACCGCAGGTACAGGGCCATAGTACATGGCAGCTTTTCCGATACAAAGGGTACCGTGGATATACCGATCGCAAGAGACAGGCATGACAGGAAAAGGATGGCACCCGATCCTGCGGGTAAAAGAGCGGTGACGCATTATGAGGTGCTGGAGGCCTTTAAGGGATATACGTATATCGAGTGCAGGCTTGAGACCGGCAGGACTCATCAGATAAGGGTGCATATGAATCATATCGGACATCCGATAGTCGGAGACGCGGTATACGGGCCGAGGAAGACCCCGTTTCACACCGAAGGACAGACACTGCATGCATATTTTATCGGGCTGGACAGACCGGACGGAAAGGGACATATAGAGGTGACGGCTCCTCTGCCGGAGTATTTTGAGGCTCTTTTGAAAAAGCTTAAGGCCATGTGTTAAAATCATAATAAACAGGGAGGTAGCATAATGAAATCAGTCATAACCATAGGAAGACAGTTTGGTTCGGGCGGCAGGGAGATAGGACAGAAGGTTGCTGCCGAATTTGGTATAAAGTGCTATGACAAGGAGCTTCTTGCGCGGGCTGCCAAGGATTCGGGACTCTGCGAAGAGGTCTTTGAGCACCATGACGAGGTGCCTACCAATTCATTCCTTTATAATCTCGTAATGGATACGTATTCCTTCGGGTACAATTCGTCAGCATATGTCGATATGCCTGTGTCACACAAGGTATTTCTCGCACAGTTTGACACGATCAAAAAGCTCGCGGATGAGGAGCCCTGTATCATAGTCGGACGCTGTGCGGACTACGCGCTGACCGGCAGAGACAACCTCATAAAGCTCTTTATATCGGCAGATGAAGAAACAAAGACAAAACGCATTATGGAGAGATTCAGCCTGAATGAGGAGCAGGCGAAGGAGATGTGTGTAAAGAAGGACAAGCAGCGCAGAAGCTATTATGACTATTATTCTTCAAAAAAATGGGGACATGTGAATACATATGACCTCTCGATCAATTCTTCAGTACTCGGTCTCGACGGGACCGCAGAGCTTATCATACAGTATGTGAATGACGTTGAGAAGAGAAGAGGCATCTGAGAGCGTTATACATGAAATATAAGGATCAAAAGGAAAACGAAGCCCGACTTAAGGCTGATGCTATAGCAAAGGAGCTGCCGCCGTTTGTACGGCAGTTCTTTATGCAGGAGGAAAATCATCTGGCAGGGATGACACTGTATTCCTATGCTTCCCAGATAAAGACTTTTTTTGATTTTTTAAGGGAGAGCAATCCGTATTTCGGATCAAAGGATGTACGCACCATTACCACGGATGATATCGCCATGCTTACCGATGCGGATATCGCGGAGTTTCTGCATGATCTCAGGATGCCGAAGAAGAGGAGCAGCAATGCAGGTGAATCCGTATGCTCCGAAACCACGATAATGCATTATATGGTCTCGCTCAACAGGCTTTTTAATTATCTGGCTGCACACAGGTATATCAAGTCCAATCCCGTAGAGCTGATCAGGCGCGGCAGAGTGAAGAAAAAGGAGATAGTGTATCTTGAGCGTGACGAGAAGCAGGAGCTGCTTGACACGATAGAGACCGGAGAGAAGCTTACCGAACGCCAGCGGAAGTTTCATGATGTCAAGACCTCAAAGAGAGATACGGCTATATGCACCATATTTCTCGATACCGGCATCCGTGTATCGGAGCTGGTGGGTATGAATCTGAATGATATCAACTTTAACAGGCATGGCATAAGGGTATTCAGAAAGGGCGGCAACTTTGATACCGTATACATGAGCGACAGGGCGGAGGAGATCCTCTCTGATTATATAGAAAACGGCAGACCCGAGTATTCGCCTGCCGAGAAAGAGGAGGCAGTCTTTCTGAACCGTTCCGGACAGCGCATCAGCGTGCGGGCGATACAGAAGCTTGTCAAGAAATATATGCTCTCCAGTGTACCCGACAAGGCAGACAGGATCACACCGCACAAGCTCAGGACTACCTTTGCCGAAAACATGCTTATGAAGACGGGTGATGTGGAAAAGGTGCAGAAGCTCATGGGTCATTCGTCCATATCCAGCACGATGCACTATGTCACGAGCACGGAGGAGGCTATAGAGGCGGTCCGCAATCTTTCGCAGGATTAAAGTGATTGCATTAATTCAGAGTATATGAATATTGACATATTTGCAGGATAAGTCACATAATAGTAAGCACTATTTTATACAGGAAGGCAGGAAAATGAGCAAACCGTATAACCACAATGAGATAGAAGAGAAGTGGACTAAGAGATGGGAAGAAAACCCGATAAATGTAAATGACGGCAAAAAGCCCAAATACTATTGTCTTGATATGTTTCCGTATCCTTCAGGCAACGGACTGCATGTGGGTCACTGGAGAGGCTACGTGATATCGGATGTATGGAGCCGTTACAAGGTGATGAACGGACATTACGTCATACATCCCATGGGATGGGATGCTTTCGGTCTCCCTGCCGAGAACTACGCTATAAAGACAGGCAAACAGCCGGCAGTATCCACAGCCGAGAATGTCGCAAATATCAAGAAGCAGATCAAGCAGATATCTGCCATATATGACTGGGATATGGAGCTCAATACCACGGATCCAAAGTTTTTCAAATGGACTCAGTGGATATTCGAGAAGCTCTATGAAAAAGGACTTGCTTATCAGAAGGAGATGCCTATCAACTGGTGCCCCTCATGCAAGACCGGACTGGCAAACGAGGAGGTCGTGGACGGCAAGTGTGAACGATGCGGCTCTCCCGTTACGAAAAAGGATCTGAAGCAGTGGATGCTTAAGATCACGGCTTATGCCGACAGACTGCTCGACGATCTTGACAAGCTTGACTGGCCTGAAAAGGTCAAAAAGATGCAGACCGAGTGGATAGGCAGATCATACGGTGCGGAGGTTGATTTCCCTATAGACGAGGGAGGATGCAAGGGCAAGAGCATCACCGTATATACCACAAGACCCGATACTCTTTACGGTGCCACCTTCATGGTGCTCGCGCCGGAGCATGAGATGGCTGCAGCTCTCGCGACGGATGAGATAAGAAAGGCAGTCGGAGACTATATAGACTATGCTGCAAATAAGAGCAATGTGGATCGACTGCAGAATAAGGAAAAGACGGGTGTATTCACGGGAACCTATGCGACAAATCCGCTTAATGGTGCAAAGGTACCCATATGGCTTTCGGATTATGTACTTGCCGACTACGGTACCGGAGCCATAATGTGCGTGCCGGCGCATGATGACAGAGACTTTGAATTTGCCACAAAGTTCAATATTCCGATCATACAGGTCATAGCGAAGGATGGCAAAGAGATAGAGAATATGACCGAGGCATATACCGATGCCGCAGGCACCATGATCAATTCCGGAGAATGGAACGGCATGGAGTCGGCGGTACTTAAGAAGGAAGCACCTCATATCATAGAGGAAAAGGGGATCGGACGCGCAAAGAAGAATTTCAAGATAAGGGACTGGGTATTCTCAAGACAGAGATACTGGGGAGAGCCGATACCCATCATACATTGTCCGGAGTGCGGAGATGTGCTGGTACCTGAGGAGGAGCTGCCGCTCACTCTTCCCGAGGTGGAGCATTATGAGCCGACCGGCACCGGTGAATCACCGCTCGCCGCCATCGACTCATGGGTCAACTGCAAATGCCCCAGGTGTGGAGGGGATGCGAAGCGTGAGACCAACACCATGCCGCAGTGGGCAGGATCATCATGGTACTTCCTGCGTTATGTGGATGTAAATAACGACAGGGAGCTTGTGTCAAAGGATAAAGCCGATAAGTATCTCCCTGTAGATATGTATATAGGAGGAGTCGAGCATGCTGTGCTTCATCTCCTGTATTCGAGATTTTGGACCAAGTTCCTGTATGATATCGGTGTCATAGGCTTTGATGAGCCGTTCCAAAAGCTCTTTAATCAGGGCATGATCACGGGCAAGAACGGCATCAAGATGAGTAAGTCCAAGGGCAACGTGGTCTCACCGGATGATCTCGTGAGAGATTACGGCTGTGATTCGCTTAGGCTTTACGAGCTTTTCGTAGGTCCTCCCGAGCTTGATTCGGAATGGGATGACAGGGGTATCGACGGAGTATACAGGTTCCTTGCGAGATTCTGGAACATGGTTCAGGAGAATAAGGATGCTGATGCGCCTGAGACACCGGAGCTCATAAAGCTCAGACACCAGCTGATAGATACTATAAGCCAGAGACTTGAAGTATTCTCGCTGAATACGGTTATTTCAGGCTTTATGGAGTTCAATAATAAGCTTGTCAGGCTGCAGGGCGGAGTAGACAGGAAAACTCTTGAGACCTATGTGATCCTGCTGGCTCCTTTTGCGCCTCATATATCCGAGGAGCTGTGGGAAGAGCTCGGACACGACACGTCCGTATTTGCCGAGGGCTGGCCGGTGGCTGATAAAGAAGCCATGAAGGAAGACTCCGTAGAGATCGGCGTCCAGGTAAACGGAAAGGTAAGAGGCACCGTAAGCATCGCAGTGGATGCTTCAAAGGAGGAGGCCCTTGCTACGGCAAAGGAGGCCATAGCAGATAAGATCGAGGGAAAGAGCGTAGTAAAGGAAATATACGTCCCGGGTAAGATAATAAACATAGTTGTTAAATGAAAAACATCTCTAAAGACAGGAATACAGTGAAAGACATGACCGTGGGTTCTCCTCTGAGACTCATGGTCTCTTTCGCTGTGCCTTTATTACTCGGCAATCTGTTCCAGCAGATGTACAATATGATAGATGCCGCAATAGTAGGGCGTGTGCTCGGAACAAACGCCCTCGCTGGAGTAGGTGCATCCAGCTCGGTACAGTTTCTCGTGATAGGCTTTTGCCTAGGAGTATGCTCGGGCTTTGGCATACCCGTAGCCCAGCGGTTCGGAGCGAGGGATCATGATGATATGAGGCGGTATGTATATCATGCCCTGATACTTACGCTTATACTGTCTGTCATAGTTACCGCGGTCACTGCCGCACTTACTCCGCAGATACTTCATCTGCTGAACACACCGGATAATATATACAAGGAAGCGTTTGATTATCTTTTTGTGATATTTTTAGGGATACCGTTCACGATGCTCTATAACATCCTTTCTTCGATACTCAGAGCAGTAGGAGACTCGCGTACACCCTTTATATTTCTGGTGATCTCGACATTTCTGAATATTGCGATGGATCTGCTTTTCATAGTGGAATTCGGAATGGGTGTCATGGGGGCATCGATAGCCACGATCACCGCTCAGGCGATATCGGGACTGCTCTGCGGGGTACTTATTGTAAAAAGATTTGAGATATTATGGATCAAAAAGGAAAATCGGGTATTGAGCAGACAGCATTTTATGAGACTTATAAGCATGGGAGTACCCATGGGACTGCAGTTTTCAATCACGGCCATAGGTTCGATGGTGATGCAGGCGGCAAATAACAGCCTGGGTTCCGTCTATGTCTCGGGATTTACGGCAGGCATGAAGATAAAGCAGCTTGCCATGTGTCCTTTTGACGCACTGGCAAACGCAGTGGCTACCTTTGCGGGGCAGAACTACGGAGCGGGCAATATGAAGCGCATCAGGACAGGCTTCTGGGAGGGAATAGCTCTCGGAGTAGGCTATGGCGTGCTGATAGGCGTAGTGCTTTTCTTCTTCGGAAGAGATATGTCCATGCTTTTCGTAAAGGCATCAGAAGCTGACGTACTGGATGCCGCGGGGCTGTATCTTGCCAGACTCGGTCTTTTCTACTGGGCTCTCGGTATCCTGAACGTGTCAAGGATGGTGACACAGGGTCTCGGCTTTGCGGGCAGGACGATTTTTTCGGGAATGATGGAAATGATAGCGCGCATAGTGATGGCTCTTGTCTTCGTACCGCTGTTTAGATACGATGCCATCACATGGTCTGATCAGGCGGCATGGGTATCGGGGATACTTTATATCCTTCCCATGAGCCTTATCTGTATGCGGCATATTGAAAAGAAGCTGGTCGCGAGAGCCTGATAAGAAATGGAAAACTCCGAGAGATTCTTCAGAAATACAGAATGCAGATATTTCCCTTGTCATAAAGGTGTGGGTGAGGAGGATTTTAACTGTCTTTTCTGCTATTGCCCGCTGTACCTGCTCGGAGAAAAATGCGGAGGGGACTATGTGATCAAAAACGGGGTCAAATCCTGTATAAACTGTACGAGACCGCATGATCCCGCGAACTATGAAGATATCATCCGCAAGGTTGCGTTATCAATAAAAAAACCATAAAGCGGTATACCATAACTTGTAGACAAATCCCGAAAAAGTGATATAATGACTACTACATGTTGTGTCAGACACTTGGAGGTAGTTATGAAGTTTCCGTATATGTTCCTTAAGCTTATCAAAAAGATAAATATAAAGAAGGCGGCTGTGCCGTTGTATGCTGCGCAGACGGCAGCCGCATCGGTCATCATAGTATTGTGTGCCGCAGGTATAAACATACAGGCTCTCACAATAGCGTTAGCAGCCGCAGCAGCCGTTACCGGAGGAGTCATACTTGCAGGAAACAGAGTATATATTGATGAACTGGAGACTACACTGGGGCAGGTGAGCGCCGAGAATGAGCTCAATAAGATCAATGTGGTGCGGATAGCACAGGTTGCAAAGGGCGTTAATGAGGATGTGGTAAAGGCTGAGGAGTCTCTTGCCGAGATACTGCAGGAGGCGGAAAATATGAATGATTCTCTTTCGGGTATCTCCGAGGGGGTAGATTCCAATTCGAGCGCGATCGATTCACAGACCTCGCAGACACAGGATATAAAGACAATAGTATCTGCCGTTAATGACAGATCAAGGTCAGTCCTTGAGTGCTCGGCTGATACCAGGAGCACTGCCGAGAACGGTACGCAGGCGATGAAGGAGCTCAGCGGACATGTAGACAGCGCGATAGAGTTTGGCACTCAGATGAAGCAGTCTGCAAAGAGTCTTAAGGATAAATCGGAAGAAGTAAGTACCATCAACGATATGATACTTGCTATTTCAGCCCAGACCAATCTGCTCGCACTCAATGCTTCAATAGAGGCTGCAAGAGCAGGAGAGGCGGGAAGAGGCTTTGCGATAGTAGCGGATCAGATCAGGGGACTTGCGGAGCAGACAAAGGATGCTACTGAGAAAATAACTTCAATAATCGAGGTGCTGAGCGGCGAGGCAGAGGCAGTGGCAGACAAGGCTGACAAGAGTGTAGAGCTTTCAACGAAGGAAAAGGAAGCTGTAGAGCAGGCAAGCGAGCATTTCAGTACCATATGTAACGGTGTGGACAGGCTTAACGGTGAGGCGGAAGAGATAAACGGTCTGGCGGACAGACTTACAGGTGCCAATAACGAGATAGTCGACAGTGTGAATTCTCTGTCAGCTTCATCCGAGCAGATAAAGGTATCTACCAATGAGGTATCCGAAAGGAGCAGCAGAAATGTGGAGCTCGTGGGCAATTTCCAAAAGCTTATGCTGGAGATAAGTAATATGGTTTCAGAGCTGAAGATACAGCAGCCGGCTGCGGCTGAGTCATGAAGCGTAATATAACACGAATTATATTTTTGATCATAGCGATAGCCTGCTTTGGTTATGTCGGCTGGTATTATTACGATATGAAAAGGACGGAAAGTGATGTTTCCGCCCTTTCTTCACGTATGGGAGCTGCCGGTACGGTGCCGGGCGGCACACCCGGAAGTACTGCGGTCACTGCCGAAACTTCTGAGTCTGATGAGGATGATGAAAGCGAAGAGGGACAGCGGGCACTTTTTGTTCTGCCTGATTTCGAGCCTCTCCTTGATAAGAATCAGAATATCATAGGCTGGATAGCCATAGACGGGACTAAGGTAAATTATCCCGTGATGCAGTCTGTAAACGGAGACAGCAATTATTATCTTAATCATAATTTCGATCAGCAGGAGGATAAAAACGGGTCACTATTTCTTGATGACAGGTGTGATGTTATCAAGCCGACAGCCAATCTCATAATATACGGACATCATATGCGGAGCGGAGCCATGTTTGGAGATCTCGATAATTATAAATCCGAGAGTTTTTATAAGGAGCATCCCTATATCGTGTTTAATTCGCTGTATGAGACAGGCACATGGGCTGTGATGGCTGCTTTCGAATCCAAGGTATATACAGATGCCGATATAGGCTTCAGATATTATGATTTCATCGATCCTCAGACTGAGAAGGAATTTAAAAACGGTGTGAAAAACATGAAGTCGCTTTCTATGTATGATACCGGAGTGGATGCAGTCTGGGGAGACCGTCTTATCACTCTATCTACCTGTGACTATGAGGAAGAGAACGGGAGATTCGTTGTTGTGGCAAAAAAGGTTGCGGATTAAAAGATCACCATACTTATCTTTAAGAATATAATCTTAAAAAATACGATACGATCACTCACTTGTGCTATCCTTCCTTCTTTTTTCTGGGATCAAAGACGAGGAAGGAGCCACAGTGTCCGCAGATAACAAATACCGTAGAGCTGGCATAGACGGTAGTCTTGCCGCATCCGGGACAGCGGTAACGCTTCAGACCATTGTTTGTGGATGGCCTGACATCTCTATGGTATTCGAAACGCTTGATCTTTAATCTTTTTACATATGCCTTTGCTTCATTATCCAATTCGGTGTGGCACCAACCGACTGTTTCTTCACTCTTCACATTCAGTCCGTGATCTTCGGCAGTCTTTTTAAAACGTTTATTATGATAACGTCCTTTATTTGAAGTGTCCTTGATACCGTGTAAAAGATCATACAGATGACATTGCTCGTGCAATATTGCGGCACATATTTCATTTGGGGTTCTGTCTATGGTATAGGCACTTATATTCAATTCATATTTTTGCCTGTTGCTTCCGGAGGTCCAGGTGGGAGCGTCTGCCATGTGTCCGTGAGCACTTTTTGTTGCGTGAAAGGTAATGATCACTTCGGGAAGTTCATTATTCCAGAAATGACGATTGAATCTGTCGTATATTCTGGTCAGCTCCTTTTCAAAATCACGTGCATTTTTGATGGTAGGCATAGTATCTTCTTTCTTATAAATCGTGGAAAAATTTATATCATTTTAAGACTTAATATTCAATAATTCAAGATATATAAAAAAATAGAGTGAAATTCTGATATAAGAAGCCACCACTTTTCGTTAAATTTTGTTAAGGAAATAATAATTAAGTTTTAATATTTTATATCAGATTTAATATAAGAAATTATAAATGAATTTATATAAATAAAGAGGAAATCAAGATAAAAAATAAGAAAATTATCTTAATTCTACATACAAGCGGGTACTGATACACTGTGAAATGAGAAGTGCTCTGTGATATTTGTCAAGGCTTAGGTTGGCAAAGAGCATATTGAAATAAAGAAGTTACTTGTAGAGACCGCAAAGAGGTAGTAAAATCAAAATCAGATCAAGAGCGGTCGCTCAAGCATGAACATAACGGATATTCATCCGGTTCTGAAATAATCAGCGCTCATGCAGATCAACAGGCAATTGAAAAGCAGGAGCGGAGGAAGGACGGATGTAAAGGCATACGGTCATTGCCGCTCCAAACGGGAAAAGGAGGGCAGTGGATGATAGGTAATGCCAGGTATATCTGGGATAACGAAAAAGATAATTCGAATTATGAAAAACATGGCTTACATTTTTCGGTAGCAAAGAGGATATTTGAAGATGTCAATCGTATAGAAATGTATGACGATAAGCATAGTTTTTATGAAGACAGATATATAACCATAGGCTATGTAAATCGAGTTATTGTGGTTGTATATACAGAACGAAAGAACTTAATTAGAATAATATCTGCTCGTAAAGCAACAAAGAGAGAGGAGCAACTATACTATGATAATATCTGAAAGGTTAGTAAAGGGGAGCCCTTTGACGGAAAATGAAGTGAAAGAATTAGAGGCTTTGGAACACTGGGATATTGTGTTTGATGATGATTCTCCTGAAATAACTGAAGAGATGGCATCCAAGTTTAAAAGGGTTAATCCAAGCCAGAAACTTAATAATTTACGAAAATGAATATGAAATATTGACAAGGGGTGGGAGACGAAGAGGTGTCACAGCGGGTATCATTTTTCAGTACCGATATAGCATTTGACGGAACGGAGTGAGGAAGTGATCATGGCGAGCATATTTGAATACGATCAGGCAGCACATGAATGGGCATTGCATGAAGACGGATATGATGAAGGAGTTGAAGCTGGCATACAACAAGGAATACGACAAGGAGAAAAGCGTGGTGAAAAACGCGGTGAGAGGAAAACCAAGCTAATAGATGTTAAAAATCTCATGGAAACCATGACACTTACCGTGGAACAAGCCCTTGATGCTTTGAAGATAAACGAGAAAAAAGAGCGGGAAGCGATAATAAAGGCGGTGAGGGGATAAGAAAGCAAGATATTTGCTGTATAACGTTCAGATGCCTGAGAGAATTTTATGCTCGCTATATGGCAGTTTCTATGCCACTAATAAAGTGTATTTGAAACTGTTGGCAATTTACGGGAACGGCTTTATGCGCATCCATGCGCAGACGCCTCGAAAATGCATCCATGCATTTTCGCCCCTGACAGAGAACACTTTATAAGTGGCATGACGAAACAGCCACAGGCTTCGCATAAAACACATCTCAGGCATCTGAGCGGGCAACGCAGAATATTATTCAGTATTGCAATTAAGTGGTAAGTTAGAAGAACGGGCTTGCGGAAAAAGTCCGATAGTAGTAGCATTATGATCAGATCAAGGGTATTCGCCCAAGCATGAACATAACGGATATTCATCCGGTTCTGAAATAATCAACGCTCATGCAGATCAACAGGCAATTGAAAAGCAGGAGCGGGACTCCTGCGGAAAGCAGATCCGAAGGAGGAAAATGGATGACAAAAGAGAATAATGATATTGAGAGGATAATCGACGGGTTTACCCTGTTTGATGACGAACTGATGAGCAGGGTATTTGATGAAAACATCAAGGCTGCGGAGTATCTGCTGAGGACGATCCTGAACAGGGATGATATCAGAGTCAAGAGCACTAAGGGAGAGTATGTGATAAAAAGCTCAGAGGTCGGCGGTAAAGGAGTCAGACTCGATATCAAGGCAGAGGAAATTAACGGGAAAGCATTTGACGTAGAGGTACAGAAGGATTCCGAGGGAGCGCATGTAAGACGGGCGAGATACAACAGCAGCATGATAGACTCGAGGATGCTTGCGGAAAATGAAGATTACAAGGATATGAAGGATTCCTATGTGATCTTTATATACCGGAAGGATAAATATCGGTGTAAACTGCCTGTGTATCACATAAACAGATATGTGGAGGAGACCGGGAAGCCATTCGGAGACGGTTCACATATCATATACGTCAACGGACGGTATGAGGGTAATGATGAACTGGGGCGTATGCTGCACGATTTCAAATGTACGAACGC
>JAGBNR010000018.1 GCA_017634315.1 Lachnospiraceae bacterium | reverse complement strand
GGATTTTGACAAGGCTGATACAGGTGCAGAGCTCATATTTGAGACAAATACAAAGCAGATAGCATGGTCTTTGCGCAAGCGTCATCCAAGAAATCAGGGAGAGAGATACTTTGATCAGCATTCACCTTTTTATCTTATCGGAAGTGCCTTAGAGAAATATGCTGCCGCGGATCTCGGAGCACTGACACTGGCAGTGAGCTATCCTGTGTACAACAGGATAATAGCTGACAGAGGATATGCCGGATATAAAGGCGGATTGAGACTTTTGGAGGATCTGATAAGCGTGGCGGTATCAGGAAAGTAATTCGGAAGAGGATAAAGATATGGGTAAAGATTTAGAGAATAAGTATGTGAATAATGATGTACCGCCCACAAGAGATGAGAGGCTTGAGATATCAGATGCCTTTAACGGGTTTGGATGCGACTTTGTAAACTGCTCTAAGGAGTGCTGTCTGAAAAAGATGGATAGAGACTTCTGGCAGGCTTCAAGCTCATGTCAGATGGGACTGTCGACTATAATGAGCAGCACCATAGAAAACTCCGTGATCATCATGCATGGTCCTATCGGCTGCGGACATCAACTTCACGGTCTCACAGCCAATACCAATGCTGGAAAAGCTGCCAGAGGAGTACCGGTAAAACCAATGAACTGGCTGTCTACCAATTTAGGCACCAATGAGGTCGTAAACGGTGGGGAAAAGAGACTCAGGGAAGCAATAGAGTATGCGGACAGAACATTCAGACCGGAGATTATTTTCATATTATCCACATGTGCTCCGAATATCATCGGAGACGATATAGAACAGATAGTAAGGGATGAGGAAAAAATAGTTTCCGCACAGGTGGCTGCAATACATTGTCCCGGATTCAGATCAAGGATGGTATCGAGTGCATATGATGCGTTCTATCATTCTCTTATAAAGCATGTTAAGTTCGAGCCAATCCCGTTTAAGGATTATCTTCCTGTCAATCCGGCTGATCCCATGTCAGAGTTTGCGGCGGCAGGATATGATTACGGAAAGCGTCACACGGTGAATCTTATGACACTCGAATCCGTGGGAGCTCCCGATGAGAATGAGCTCTCAAGGCTTTTGAACGCGTTGGATATTAATGTGAATGTAGTACCTGAGTACAGCAACGCCGACAAGATCAGATTTATATCGGAAAGTGCTCTGAACGTGAGTATGTGCTGGATGCATGATGACTATCTGCTCAAGTATCTTAAGGATGAATACGGGGTGCCGTATTACATGCAGATGCCTCTGGGACTAAGGGCAACCAGAAAATGGCTTACGGACATAGGGGAGCATTTTGGTATTAAAGAAAGAGCCGAGCGTCTCGCTGATTATGAAGAGGATCTGGTAAAGAAAGCGATTGAGCCTTTCTTAAGTAAGATAAGGGACAAGAGAATACTTGTCACAGGAGGAAGCGTCAGATCTGCAGTAGAGACATCTCTTCTGAAGGATGATCTTGGAATGGATGTAATAGGGATTATAGGCATGCTTTATGATAATAACGCAGAGGGTGTGTTTGAGGATTTTGCTGAAGAACATCCACAGATTCCGGTAGTCATAAGCGACCAGCCGTATGAATACGTTAACCAGATAAAGAAGCTCAATCCGGATATCATACTTGAGCATGCGAACTATCTGCAGGAGGGAGCTAAGTGCGGATTTGCCACCATACCCGAGTTTGATGTGGGTGGATCATATTTCGGGTACAGCGGGGTGTTTAATGTGGCTAAGAAGATTGCTTTTGCGCTTGATAATGACGAATATGTGAAGCATTTAGCAAAGCATGTCAGGTTTCCTTACAAGAAGGACTGGTATGACATGGATCCGTACAAATACATAAGACAATAGTGATAAATGATGATCATTACGGGATATACATTTTATAAGGAGGTAACATTATGAAAAGCAGAATGATCAGGAAAATTTTGGCATGCACAATGGCATTTGCACTGGCATTTGGTGCCGTAGGGTGTACGTCTCAGGTCACTCCCAGTTCAGATGCTGGTGCCGCGGACAGCGCACCTACAGAGGATGAGATCGAGACAAGGATACAAGAAGCAGTTGACAAGGCTCTGGCGGAGAATGCATCTGATTGCTGTGAGGGAGAGGAAAGTCATGATGCGAAGAGCGTGGACACAGGTGACACAGATACTGCGTCGGATATCGCCGATACGAAAAACATAAACTCACAGAATGCCGCTCTTGCATCATTATCTGCTGAGGAGCTTGAGAAGAAGTTTGCCGAAGAGGAAGGGGCGAAGAGGACACTGCATATCAGCTATGACGGAGGTCTGTGTCCGGCTCCGATACCGATAGCACAGCTTAAGGGTTTCTTTGCTGATGAGGGGCTTGATACCGAGCTGGTAGCGGTAGAGAATCAGAGAGACGCACTTGCCGCCGGTAAGATAGATACTGCTCTGGGGATGCTCACAGACTGGCTTCCGTCTATACAGAACGGTGTAGATTTGAGATTTTCAATAGCTCTTCACACTGGATGTACTTCAGCGGCGGTTCTGCCTGACTCGGGTATCACAGCGTTCCAGAAGGGACAGAGAGTAGGTGTCGTAGGCGCAATAGGCGGAGTGTATCATAATATTGCACTTAGATTTATCGCTCATGATGGCTTTAAGGCGGAGGACTTCACATGGGTAAGTCTCGATTCCGGCACGATACTCAAGGCTCTTCAGGAGGGACAGGTAGATGTGATAGTAGCGGCAGATCAGCTCATTGTTCAGTGGGAAGATGATGGTCTTGTGTCAACTATACGTTCACAGACCTTTGATGATGACTTCAAGAATGAAGCTTGCTGCGCGATAGGATTCCCGGGAGAGTTCGTGGAAGAAAATCCGGTGACTGTTCTTAAGATAACGAGAGCTATATATAATTCAGCACTTTGGATTCAGGAAAGTGACGCAAATCGTAAGGAGGCGGCAAAGCTGCTTATTGACGGCGGATATGCTTCAGGAGAAGTTGATTATAATGCAAGACTGCTTGGCACTATGAAATACGGTCTTGATAATCAGGATCTTGAGAAGTCACTCAGTGATATTGTAGATGAGTTTGTAGAGCTTGAGATACTTAATCCCGATACAGACACGGAAGCTTTTAAGAATCAGATATTGATAAAGTATGACCTGAAATTACTAAAAGAGTGATAATTATGAGTAAAGAGGCGAATCATATTAATTTATCTTCAAAAGAGCTGAATGAGCTTGAAAGGGCGGACGAAAGCTCCGCCCTCAGACTTATAAGGAGACTTATTGCGGCATTGCCCATTTTCGTTGCAATAATACATCTTCTTGAATACAACTATTATCCTAACTACAGATTGAATACATGTACCAATATCTATAATTATTTTATTGGCTTCCTTCTGATAGCTTACACGGTATTTTATTTTATTTCCTTTATTTCGCGAGAGATATACGATGTCGTATATCATAAGGCTGCATTTTATACTGTATTGTTTTTTCTGCTTCTTGCTTATGATATGGCAACTCTTAAGACAGGCAGACTGGCATTGCCATATTTTCCGTGGGTGGACTCAATACTGAATGCGATGATTGATGACAGAGTCAAGCTGCTTGACTGTGTAAGAAACTCCATGCTGTTACTTTTTAACGGCTATTTCAAGGGTGTGGTGACCGGACTTATATGCGGTATAGGGGCGGGTTGGTCCAAGAAGATATGCTATTGGATCTATCCGGTGACAAAAGTGCTCGGAGCAGTTCCTTCTACCACATATATGCCCATTGTCGTGATGGTGGCCGCATCACTTTTTCAGGGTGCGTCATTTATCATAGCTTTAGGTGTTTGGTTTCCGGTCACGATGACTGCCATGACAGGGGTGCAGTCGGTAAGGAAGCAGTATTATGAAGCTGCGCGCACACTCGGAACAGGAAAGCCGGGCATATTGTTCAGGGTAGCCATACCGGCAGCTATGCCTAATATTTTTGCAGGTCTTACACAGGGAATGAGTGTAGCATGTCTTACTCTCGTAGTGGCAGAGATGATGGGAGTGGAGTCAGGTCTTGGATGGTATGTCAACTGGCAGAAGAGTTGGGCGGCATTTTCCAAGATGTACGGAGCGATAATCATCATCTGCATCGCGTTTATACTGACAAACGGTTTGTTGAACCTGATAAAGAAGAGAGTACTCAGATGGCAGCGTGACTGATATCTGATCAAGATCGAGGAAATGATATGTCTGAAAAAGGAAAAATAGAGATAGATAATATTACCAAGATATTTAGGCGAGAGGATGAGGATATAGAGACTCTCACCGCGTTGGATGAAGTGAGCCTTAACGTAGAGCCGGGTGAGTTCGTCTCAATAGTGGGCGCGAGCGGATGCGGCAAGTCCACACTGCTTCGGATCATAGCGGGACTTGAGACACCTACCATAGGAGAAGTGAGAAAGGATGGCGACACGATAACAGGTACCGATGAGACCAGGGGGCTTGTGTTCCAGGATCACTCACTGTATCCGTGGATTTCGGTATGGAACAATGTAACCTTTGGTCTAAAATCGTTGGGAAAATACAAAGAAAAAAAGGAATATGCAGAAAAGCTGTTGGAGCTGGTCGGGCTGTCGCAGTTTAAGAGATCGTATCCAAGCCAGCTATCGGGTGGTATGAGTCAGAGGATAGCCCTTATAAGGGCACTTGTGACGGAACCGGATGTCCTGCTGCTTGATGAGCCCTTAGGCGCACTTGATGCTTTTACAAGGATGAATATACAGGACGTGCTCATTGATCTGTGGAAAGAGACAAAGAGTACGATGATTCTTATTACCCACGATGTTGACGAAGCGATATACCTTTCTGAAAGAGTGGTCGTCATGACTCCAAGACCTGGCAGGATAGTGGATGAGCTCAAGATAGAGATGAGCTATCCCAGAGAGAGGAGTCACAGCCAGTTCGTGGAATATAGGAATAAGATCCTTAAGAAGCTGGATTACGCTCATGAGCAGAGTATAGGTTATTACATCTGAGGGACAGTAGATGTCATATAGGATAGCTGTAGCGTCAAGTGACGGGATAAACATAGACCAGGGCTTTGGAGCCGCGAAGCACTTTTACATATATGAAGTGGAGGATACGGAGTACAGTTTGATTGAGGACAGGGAATGTACCGTGGATCCATCATCGCCCGTCAGATGTGAAGAAAATGCGAGGTGCGGAACAGACGAAGACAGGGGCTCGGGATGTGGAGGCAGAGAGCTTCATAGTGACAGGATATCTTTTGTTGCTGACTGTAGATGTGTGCTGTGCAAGAAAATAGGGTTTTCTGTGCAAAAGGATCTGGAAAGAAAAGGAATATTGTGCTTTGACATAGAAACAGGCATATTCGAAGCATTGGAAAAGATCGTGAACTATATCTATAAAACAGACAATCATATTTCACTCATAAACATGAAAAACACAGACAGCTCTTGACAAAACATTAAAGTACTAATATCATATATAAATAGTAGGAATAACAAATGATAAGGAGATATATGGATGAGTGAAATAAGACAGATAGCAATATACGGAAAGGGAGGCATCGGCAAGTCTACCACGACCCAGAATCTTACTGCGGGTCTTGTAGAGCATGGTAAAAAGGTCATGGTTGTAGGCTGCGACCCCAAGGCTGACTCTACCAGACTGCTGCTGGGTGGTCTCGCGCAGAAAACTGTATTGGATGCCATACGTGAAGAGGGAGAAGACATAGCACTCGACCGGATACTCCGGGAAGGCTTTGGCGGTACCAGATGCGTGGAGTCCGGCGGTCCGGAGCCCGGAGTGGGATGTGCCGGACGAGGCATCATCACTTCCATAAACATGCTCGAAAATCTCGGGGCATATACCGATGATCTTGATTATGTATTTTATGATGTACTCGGAGATGTGGTCTGCGGTGGCTTCGCGATGCCAATAAGAGAAGGTAAAGCAAAAGAAATATACATCGTGGCGAGCGGTGAGATGATGGCTCTCTATGCCGCGAACAATATATCAAAGGGTATCCAAAGATATGCAAGGAGCGGAGGGGTGAGGCTCGGAGGCATCATCTGCAACAGCAGGAATGTAGACCGTGAGTTGGATCTTTTGAGAGCATTTTCAAAAGAGCTTGGTACAAAGCTGCTTTACTTCGTACCGAGAGACAATGTGGTGCAGAGAGCCGAAATAAACAAGAAAACTGTCATACAGTATGCGCCTGACTCCAACCAGGCGCAGGAATACAGGAATCTCGCACAGGCCGTCATAGAGAATCAGGACTTTGCCATCCCCACTCCTATGACGCAGGAGAGACTCGAAGAGATATTGCTTGAATATGGCATGCTGGATGCCCTGAAAGATGACTACAAGATCTAAACTCGAACACCTTCAAAAGAATCATCCATGCTTTGGCGGCTGTGCATTTAACGCAGGGCGGATACATCTGCCGGTAAGCCCCGGATGCAATATAGCCTGCAGATTCTGCGACAGACAGATAAATGATGATGAAGAAAGACCCGGTGTGACAAGGCGTGTCATCACGCCGGATGAGGCGGCTTCTTTCATGGACAGGGCACTTGAGCTCTGTCCTTCGATAAAGGTCGCAGGTATCGCGGGACCCGGAGATACTCTCGCGACTGACAAGGCATTTCAGACATTCAGGAAGCTGAAGGAAAAATATCCGGATCTCTTAAAATGCATGAGTACCAACGGACTTCTGCTGTATGAGAAAGCCGATGAGGTGATTGGTATAGGTATAGATACACTTACAGTCACTGTAAATGCGGTTGATCCAAAGATAGAGGCTAAGATCAATGACTACATCGTATGGCACGGAGAGAGGATAGAGGGAGAAGAGGGCGCGAGGATACTGATAGAGAATCAGCTGAAGGGAATCAAAAAGGTGGCTGATGCCGGTGTCACGGTCAAGGTAAATACCGTGCTCGTACCGGGGATAAACGATGATCACATAGCCGACATAGCAGAGACGGTTTGTAATCTCGGAGCGGTGATGTACAATATAATACCCATTATACCTCAGGCAAAGCTTAAAAATGTTCCAAAGCCTACATTAGAGCAGATAGTAAAAGCAAGGCGTGACGCAGCTAAATTCATTCAGGTATTCATGCACTGTCAGCATTGTCGCGCAGATGCTGTGGGAGTGCCGGGTATATCCGAGTACAGTGAACAGGTATATCAGGGCAGGATAGGCGCAAGGGAGACTTTTTCACATGGATGATGTGCATATATACAGGATAGCCATTGCATCATCTGACGGCATCAATGTAGACACTCATTTCGGACATGCTTTTTCATTTATTATTGCTGATGTGAACGAGCAGACCGGAGATGTCACGGAGATAGAGGAAAGAGATGTGAGCCCTGCCTGTGAGGGACATACCTGCGGAGGACATCAGGGCAGGAACATATCACGGATAGCTGAGCTACTCTCGGATGTAAGGTATGTACTGATTGCACGCATAGGACCTCCGGCAGTAGCCGAGGTTGCTTCGAAGGGAATAGACACCTTTGAAGGGACGGGTACTATAGAGCAGAAGATAAAGGATCTTATAGGATTCAGGATACTTAACAGGGAGATGGAAGCGCTTCTTAAATGATATCTCATTAAAGGAGCGTTTCTGTTTGGTATATGAGGAAACATGAGGTCTCATCAGGCTTTAGCATTAAATAAAAGAGGGATAAGGAGTAGGTTACATGAAATGGGATGTGAGCTTTGAAACGAAGTGTCAGGGCATGGATCTGGGCATACAGGATCAGTATCATGCGATAAGCTTTCCGATATATCAGACAGCTACCTTTTCGCGAAGCAGACTCGGGGAAGAATCGGGCTTTGATTATACCAGACAGACCAATCCTACCAGAAGCCAGCTTGAGAGCGTGGTGGCAGGACTGGAGAATGCGGAGGAGGCGGTGGCTTTTTCAAGCGGAATGGCCGCTGTCAGCGCGGTGATGCACCTCTTCGCGCCCGGAGACCATGTAATAATGGATATGGATCTGTACGGGGGCTCCGTAAGGCTTTTCAATCAGGTGTGTAAGAAATACGGCATAGAGTTTTCGACTGCGGACTGCAGCAGCGAGGATATTTCGGCTTATATCAGGGAAAACACAAAAGCGGTATATCTCGAGACACCCACTAATCCCATGATGCATGTGACGGATATCGAAAAGCTTGCTGAGCTTACAAGGAGCAGAGGGGTCCTGCTGATAGTCGACAATACCTTTCTTTCACCCTACTTTCAAAATCCCCTTGATCTGGGGGCTGATATTGTGATCCACAGCGGTACCAAGTATATAGCGGGGCATCATGACACCATAGGCGGCTTTGTGATGACGAATGACAGAGATATCGCGGATAAGCTCAGACTGAATGTCACAACGATCGGAGCCTGTCTGTCACCCTTTGACAGCTGGCTGATACTGCGCGGCATAAGGACACTTGCCGTAAGGATGGACAGAGCAGAGAGTAATGCGATCAGGATAGCGGAGCACCTGAAGCAGTCACCTCATGTAAAGAAGGTGATCTATCCGGGGCTTAAGGAGCATCCCGGATATGATATTATGAAAAAGCAGGCAAGGGGCTTTGGTGCTATGATAACCTTTGAGGTGGAGTCAAGGGAATTCGCAGAGAAGATATTGAATAACGTGCAGCTTTTTTATTTCGCGGAGAGTCTCGGCGGCACGGAGACACTTATCACGTATCCTATCACCCAGACACATGCCGCAGTGCCAAAGGAGCTGCTTGAAAAAAACGGCATAAATGACAGCCTGCTGAGGCTGTCGGTAGGCATAGAGGGCGTGGAGGATCTGATAGGGGAACTGGACAGGGTATTTAGCATCTGATATAAGATGCAGTTTTCAGGAGGCGGATGTGCGATTTGATTTTGATACGGTATACGACAGGAGAGGCACCAACTCCCTGAAATGGGATTTCTTTAAGGAAAGGCATCACAGAGAGGATGAGCTGCCGCTTTGGGTGGCTGACATGGATTTCAAGGCACCCGAGCCCATACTGAAAGTACTGCATGATACGGCAGACAGAGGATTCTTCGGGTATACCGCAGAAAAGTACGAGGATAAAAGGATAGTCACGGACTGGCTCAAGAGAAGGCACGGGTATGAGTATGATCCCGATGATGTGCTGTTTGCTCCCGGAGTGGTATTTGCACTGACAATGGCTGTACGCGCCTATACTGAGCCTGATGATGCGGTGATGATATCAGAGCCGGTATATTACCCGTTCGGTTCACTGGTGACGGATTCGGGCAGGAGGCTTGTAAGGAATGTGCTGATACATGATGAAAAAGGTCATTACGGCATAGACTTTGAAGTATTCGAGGAGCAGATAATAAAAAACGATGTGAAGGCATATATCCTTTGCTCACCGCACAATCCGGTAGGGAGAGTCTGGACATATGATGAGCTGAAGCGGATAGGGGATATATGTCTGTCTCACGGAGTGCTGGTACTATCGGATGAGATACATGCGGATTTCGTATATGAGGATAATAAGCATATACCGTTTGCTTCGATCTCACCGGAGTATGAGGAGCATTCAGTCACCTTTACATCACCATCAAAGACCTTTAATACGGCAGGACTGCAGATAGCGGAGATCATAGCACATGATCGTGACAAAAGGCTGTCTGTAAAAAGAGTCATGAATAGGTTGGGATACATGGAGATACCTGTAATGGGACTGGCTGCAATGAGAGCGGCATATACCGGATGCGATGAGTGGGTGGACGCGCTGGTATCATATATATATGACAATATAGCGTTTATGGAAAAATACCTGTCTGATAATATTCCCGTCCTGCATATGACACATCCTGAGGGCACATACCTGCCGTGGGTGGATTTTTCTGCTTTGGGTCTGTCCGTACAGGAGCTTGAAAGGCTTGTCAGGGATAAGGCGAAGCTGTGGCTTGATGCAGGATATATATTCGGAGAGTCGGGGAGCGGATATCAGAGGTTTAATGCCGCGTGTCCGAGAGAATTGCTTGTAAGGGCAATGGAGCAGCTGAGACAGGCTGTACCGTCCTGATCGGATAATCCCTGTCATAATACGGACTTTCCCGTTACTGTTCAGCGGACTGGCAGGACGCTGTATTGTAACACTTGCCAGGTATATCGCTGTCGTGGTATGCTTTTTCAGGTGAGGTTAGTCTTAGAAACGGTGTAACTAACAGCAGGGATGTCATTTGAAGATTTTGAAAATATATTTACATTATTTTATACGATAGTCGGTCTTTTGGCATGCCTCTTTAAGTATATCGAAACTCCCAAGCGTACATATTTTTATCTTACAGGTTTTTTTCTGGCTCATTTTATGAGCGATTATTTCTGGACAGTGTATGAGCTTGTGACAGGCAGCTATCCGGAGGTATCCGGATTTACGGCTTATCTTGGGTGGAATATAGCATACGCCTGTCTTTTTTTATCCATGCTCAGCTTTATAAAGGATCACGACAGACAGTTTTTTCATCCTGTGATGCTGTGGCCGGTACTAACCAATCTACCACTGCTTTTTCTGTATCTCAGATACGGTGGTGTGTTTAATAATCTGTGGCAGGTTGGGGTAACGACCCTTATCATGATCCTGTGTACGGGAGAGATCATCTATTATCTGCGCAACAGGATATTCGGGACGCATTTCCCTTATTTTGCCATACTTATTTTAGTCTTTTGCATTTTGGAATACGGGATGTGGACAGCCTCCTGCTACAGCTGGAAAAGTGAGCTTTCGGATCCGTACACATACTGCTCGTTACTAAGTGCGATCGTGGTTGTCTTTTTTGCATGGGGAGTAGGAAAGGGATATGAGTCTGCCCTGCTTTCGGCAGGCGGAAAAGATGAAACGGAAGTGCGCTTTATGGCAGCGGTTCATACGATTTTGTCTTTTTTGATCTTTCTATTATGCGTGGTCGGATACCTGATCGCAGTCCGTGCCAATGTTTCACAGTCAGACAATATGCTTACGATTGTTATCTTTACTGTTTCCGCAGCTCTTGTCGGACTCATTATACTACTGCTGTATATATCACTATCACGTTATAAGATCGCCAAAAATAAACAGCGGGACATGGAGGCCGGTAAGCGCAGCAGATTTAATCTGATATTTACCATACTGATCACTCTGGTATTGATGGCATTCGCAGTAATCTACAATACGATGAATTATTATAATATCTCTGTGTCAGGAGTCTATGTAGACGGTGAGAACGCTGTTGAAATGACAGCATCGGATCTGGACAACTATCTGACCGTGGCGGAGACTACATTGCGGGTGGCTGCTGATACCGTGGATCTGATGGAGCAAAACGGTGATACGTCCGCTGATATACTGCGATATATTACAGATCAGACAAGAAAGCAGTCTGAACAGTTTGATGAGAATTTCACCGGTATATATGCGTATGTAAACGGAGATTATCTGGACGGATCGGGATGGGTACCGCCGGAGGGATATGAGCCGGTAACGAGAGACTGGTACAGCGCGGCTATAGAGGCAGACGGGGAGGTCGTTATCGTATCTCCGTATCTGGATGCGCAGACAGGATCGGTCGTAATAACTATCGCAAAAAGTATTTTTGATCAAAATGTGGTCTGTCTGGATGTTATCGTTAATTATATAAAGGATATAACAGAGCAGGTGAATATAGGGGGAAAGGGATACGGTATGGTGGTCAATGGGGACGGCTTTATCGTGGCTCATCAAAACGAGGAATATAACGGGAAAAACCTTGCGGATATATATACCCCGGAGCTTTTGGATGAGATATTCAGTGTAAAGGACGGCCGGATCAACGCAGTATTAAATGGTGAAGATACTACGCTTTTTATCAGTCCGATCATGGATCAATGGGTGGATGTGATAGCCGTGAGCGACGCAGAGCTCCTTGAGGATGTCCGTTCACAGCTTTTTGTTAATATCATTGTTTCCATGATAACGTTTTGCCTCATAGCTTTCTTTTACTATCTCGGATACAGAAATGAACTGGCCTACGGTAAAAAGGTCGAGGAAATGAATATTCAGGTGGTGAGCGCGCTTGCGGCTGCGATAGACGCAAAAGACAACTACACCAAAGGTCATTCTTCAAGAGTGGCGATGTATTCAAAGATGATCGCCGAGCGCATCGGATACAGTGAACCAAAGCAGGATGAAATATATATGATGGGGCTTTTGCATGATGTGGGTAAGATCGGTGTGCCCGACGAGGTGATAAACAAGCCTGCGAAGCTTACTGATGAAGAGTTTGAGCTGATCAAAAAGCATCCGGTGATCGGCAGCGGAATACTCGAAAGTATCAAGGAAAGGCCGAAGCTTTCAATAGGTGCAAGATGGCACCATGAGAGATTTGCAGGGGGCGGATATCCTGACGGGATCAAGGGCGAAGAGATACCTGAGGAGGCAAGGATCATAGCCGTGGCGGATGCTTATGATGCGATGACGAGTCGTCGCAGCTACAGGAAGGTGATGCCGCAGGAGAAGGTCAGAGAGGAGATCGCGAAGGGATCCGGCATACAGTTCGACCCGAGATTCGCGGAGATCATGCTCCGTCTTATCGATGAAGATAAGGGGTATTCCATGCGGGGCATATGATATTTTAGGAGATTTAAAAGCATCTTTAATACAATAGCAGAAGAGAAAAAGAACGGAGAATGAAAATATAAATAGGATGAAAGATTAAAATGAAAACAACAGAGCTTAGGAATCGTGCCGTTATCGGCTTTATGCTGGCAGCGTCAGTTATATTGATGTCTTGCGGCAGCGTCAGTAATACGGAATACTCAGTATCGGCTTCCGACAATGAGCTGTCCGATAATTACGACACTGTCTCTGAACAGAGTGAAGATACGGAGACAGTTGAAACAGTTGAAACAGTTGATACAGTCAATACAGCCAATGCAGTCGAAGCGGTTGATACAGCTGAAAAAACAGATATGGCTGAAGCGGTCGATACAGTTGAAGCTGCTGATACGACTGAAACGACAGACCTGGCTGAAGCAGATAAAGAAGCTGCCGTAACGGAGAGCAGAGAGGGATTTTCCGTAAGTGAAATCTCGGATGAGCTCTTTGACAGGATGAAAAGGGGCAATACCTATAAAGAAGACTGCATTGTTCCCAGAGAGGACCTCCGTTATCTTTTGGTACTGCATAAGGATAAGGACGGTAATACCCATCAGGGAGAAATGGTTGTCCATAAGCTGGTCGCAGAGGATGTGCTGGAGATATTTGAGGAGCTTTATGACGCGGATTATCCTATAGAACGTATGGTACTGCCTGACAACTATCTTGCGGATGATGAGACGATGATGCGTGATAATAACTCGTCCTGCTTTAATTTCAGGTTTATATCGCATACAAACAAGGTCTCAAAGCATGGTCTGGGGATGGCAGTGGATATAAACACCCTATACAATCCCTATCATAAAACCGTGACAAATGAGGACGGGACAACAGAAGAAGTGATAGAGCCTGCTACGGGGGAACCCTATCTGGACAGAACAAAGGACTTTGATTATAAGATAGAGAAGGATGACCTGTGTTATAGGCTCTTTACAGAAAAAGGCTTCGAGTGGGGCGGAGAATGGTCGGACATGAAAGATTACCAGCATTTTGAGCTGCCGACATCTATCACTGCAAAGTATTCCGAAGCGTACACACAATCAACAAATTGAGACCAATGATAAAAAAGGCCGTTAAGATTTTTTTATGTGTGCTGGGGTCGATTTTCCTGACCCTGATGGTGCTACTCCTGCTTTTAAAATATGAGATATCATGGAAGCTCACGGATGTAGGACTGGAAAAGTCATCTGACGGACGGTACAGCGTGCGGTTTCAGTCAGTGGGTGAGGCTGACTGGCCCTTCGGGTATTCACATGCCAAGGTAACGGTGAAGGACGGCGATCGTATCGTGGAGTCATTTCGTGAGGATATAGCCGATGACGGAGGACAGTTTCGTCCGGCAAATTATGCCGTGGAATGGACTAAATACGGAGTGGTGATCACATTTATGGGCAGTGAGCAGCCGGACAGAGAAGTCGAGGTGTTTTTTGACGGCCGCGATTCCTTTTCGGGCTATACCGATGAAGAGATCAAAAGCATACTCCATGACAGATATAACATAGAAAAGGTAGATAAGATCGAAAAAGATGATGATGGATATGCCATAAGGGCAAATGGAGTCGATTTTCGCGCGGATACTCACATGGCTCTGCATGACAGCTACGCTCAGGAGCTGTTCAAGGCGGTAACTGACGGATTGTTTCGGAAGAGGATCAGACGAAGTCTGGAATGGGATGTTATGGAGGGATTGACTCCCTCCGATCTCATCTATACCCCGATCATAGCCATGAACGGTCCCGGGAGTCAGGACATAGATTCATATTGCAATGACATATGTGAGTGGCTTGACGGATGCTTTGAGGTACTTCCCTATGAAAGCGCAAAGGATATGTATGATGCGACCGGCTTTATTGTATCTGCTCCCGAACATGGTAATCTGAGATACATATTTGCCGATTTGTATACGTTTAAGCATTTTTCAGATGAAAGGGTAGAGTTCTACAACGATTTATACTTGCGTATAGATCGTTATCTGAATCATGAATATGATGTCTTTACTGAACAGTCGACCACAGGAAACTCCCGGGATACAGTCGATGAGCTGTATGAGACAGATAGCGATACAGGGGCTTCTGGAAATAAGACAGATGACTATCCGGTATGGCAGTGGGCCACCTATGATTATGATGTATACTATGATCATCCGGACGGGCGGGAATACGCACTCGTTCCTGTAGACCGTGCCCTGGGAAGCAGCTACTATGTACTGCTGTCCTTTAAGGAAAAGGGCAATCCGGACAGTGCGGAGCTGATAAATCCTGATCCCTTTAACGGGCAGGGAGGGGAGGCAAGGTTCATTACCTTTTTGGGTGACGGCATGACAGGCTTTGCGGCATTATCATATGCAGGCGGCAGTCAGGGACTTTTGTTTGAAACCCTTGACGGTGGTAAGAGCTATCATGAGGTGACACTGCCTTCACCCGGGATCAAGCTTCCGAACGGACAGATATATAATCCGTTTGTCATGCCGGAAGAGGTCTGGGAGGAGTCGGGGATCATATACCTGAAGGTAAGTCAGGGACCTGATGGAGATCATCACAGTGAAGCACTCGGAGGTGCCCGTACCGTAGGCATATACTCTTCGGACGACAAAGGAAAAAACTTTGAGTTTGTAAGAGAAGATGCCGGATATCCGGATCAAAAGGAATGATGAAGAGTTAAGCACTTACAAAGAATTTGAGCAGGAATATGGCTGACAGCACATAAGTAAGTGCAGAGACATCTTTTGCTTTTCCGGTGAATACTTTAATAAAAGTATATGTTATCAATGCAAGACCTATGCCGTGACCTATCGAGCCGGATATCGGCATGGCAAGCAGCATGATAAACACGGGAAATGCCTGAGAGCTATCATCAAAGTCCAGCTTTTTAAGCATCTTCAGCATAAGAAAACCGACATATATGAGGGCAGATGAAGTAGCCGCCGCGGGAATGATCGCTACTACGGGAGCGAGGAAAGCAGAGAGCAGGAAAAGTATGCCTGCGGTAAGGGCAGTAAGTCCGGTCCTGCCACCTGCCTCCACACCCGAAGAGGACTCGGCGAAGGTCGTCACTGTAGATGTACCGGTCAGTGAACCGGCTATGGTGGCTACCGCGTCGGAGACAAGAGCCTCCTTCATATTCGGCATATTACCCTTATCATCCATGATACCGCCGCTCTGAGCAGCACCGACAAGCGAGCCGATAGTGTCAAACAGATCGATTATACAGAATGTAATAATGAGTGTTATCATTACAAACCAGCCCATACGCACGAGACCGCTGAAATTAAGCTTGAAAAGAGTAGTGTCGACCATATCGGAAAAGGCAGGTACAAATGAGGCACCCGAAAGTGCTTCAAAGGGATTGGTTTTGAGGAAAAGGAAGGAGCATATCCAATGTACCGCAGAAGCAGTCAGTATCCCTATGAGAATAGCTCCCTTTATGTTCCTGTGGCTTAGTATGATAATCGTGAACAGTCCGGTAAATATGGTTACGACGGTAAGAACCATAAGAGGGTATGAGTCTCCCATCCTGTCCTTAATGAATGACGGAGAGATGGAGCCGAAAAAATCAGCCATTACATAATACACGTTGCCGGACTCGTCATATACACCGACATTTGAACCGAACCCGATGTTCATCAGCATCAGTCCGATAGCAGGTGATATACCTATCCGTATTCCGAGGGGGATGGCATCAACTATTTTCTCACGCAGGTTGATCAGAGAGAGTATCAGGAACAGTATACCTTCAATGAAAATTATACACAGCGCAGACCGGAAGGATTCAAGATATGTAAGACCGGTAACGGCTGCAATGTTTGTGACCACTACCACGAAGAATGCGTTAAGCCCCATGCTGGGTGCCATACAAAACGGCTTATTGGCGAGAAATGCCATGCATAGGGTGCCTATGGCTGAGGATATACAGGTGGCGAGAAAGACACTGTTCCAAAGAGGAGATCCCACATCGAAATTAGTGAGCAGATTGGGATTCACGGCAATGATATATGCCATTGCCATAAATGTGGTAATGCCTGCTATGACCTCGGTGGCTGCCGTAGTACCGTTTTCCTTTAATCTGAATATCTTTTCCATACTATCCGTCTGCCATCCTTCCTGATTTGATGCATAAATGATATTCCAAAAGAAAATTGATGACAACCTGTTTTTTGTTGATTATTTGCCTGAAAACAGAGATAATAAAAAAGATACTGAATGGAGCACAAGCGGAGTCCTGACCCGAGAGAATGAGCCGACCCCAAAGAAATGAAATGAGAGCATTGTCGCATATAGTTCTGGTAAGTGCGATAATGGTATTTTCGATAATACTTACTGTCTTTACGATAGCAAAAGGGACTGACTACTGGATCATTCCGGTATTTCTCTGTGCGGCGGGAGCCTGTTTTTTCATACATATCACAGAGGTGATGCAGCCGATCACACGTCTGTACTGCTACTCTGCGGTACTTCTTTTTGAGATCTTTTATTACATCCTGAAGATTGACAATATATATGATGCCATGCCGGTGGTGATGCTCGCATTGGCTGTCCTTGCCATGACGGGTGAAAAAAAATTCACAGCCCTGTGCGTGGCTGTAGGAGTATGTGGCACGATATTCAGGCTGTCACTTTATGTGATAGTAGATAAAGCGAGCCTTGGTATTGGCGATCTGCTGCATGTGACATGGCATTTGCTGATCGTGATCACGGTTGGATTTGCCATAAGCAAAATGCTCAAGGAGTCTGAGAAGGCGCAGATAGCCTCCGGAGAGCATATCGAAGCTCTGGAGCAGGAAAATAAAATAGCAGATGATTTTCTTGCAAATGTCTCACATGAGATACGGACACCTATCAATGCCGTGATTGGTCTGACGGAGGTCTGTCTGGATCTTGAGGAAAATGAGACTGTACGGACCAATCTGCGTTCGATATCGGCTGCGGGCAGGCGCGTGGGAGAGCAGATCAGCGATATACTCGACTATTCCGAGATCGAGATGGGCAGGCTTGCCGTAAATACGGAGGACTACAATATTTCCTCGGTGCTTAACGACCTGATGTCCGAACTGAAGCCATACAAGCCCGACGGCATAGAGCTTGTGATAGATGTAGATCCCAATCTTCCGGCAGTGATGAGGGGTGATCCGGGCAAGCTGAAGAGGATACTGTGGCATGTGATCATGAACGGATTGAAATATACCAGAGAGGGAGGGGTATACGTTTGTCTGTCGCATATCCCTCAGGAATACGGACTGAATCTGTGTATCGATATAAAGGATACCGGCATCGGCATGACTGATGCTGAAAAGGAACGGGTATACGAGAGGTTCTATCAGTCTGATTCCGGGAGAAACAGGTCAAGCAGCGGTCTGGGACTCGGTATGTCTATAGTGGCCGGGTTTGTTTCGATACTGGACGGGTTTATCACAATGGACAGTAAAGAGGGAGAGGGTACTGAGGTACATATATGTATACCTCAGGTGGTGGTGGTTTCCACACCGTGTATGTCCGTGAGTGTATCCAGGTCAAAAAAGGTCATCGGTACATTCCTCAAATTTGAGCGTTTCCCACATCCTGATGTGAGGGAATACTACAGCGCAATGATGAAAAACGTGATAAGCGGCTTGAATGTGCCGGTTCACCGCGCAAATGATATCGATGAGCTGAAAAAAATAAACAATGATATGCATCTTACGCATCTGTTTGTCGGTGAGACCGAATACATGACAGATCCCGAATATATGGAGACTATTGCGGAGAACATGACACTTGTCATTGTATGTGATGACGGGTTTAAGGCTTTACCCGGATCACGGGCGAAGCTTTTGTACAAGCCTTTTTATGCCTTTCCGGTCATGTCCATATTAAATGCGGACGCAGATGCTGCAGACATCCGGCAGGGCAGGATGTACTGCCGTGGAGTAAGAGTGCTTACCGTGGATGACGAACCCATGAACCTTATGGTGGCAAAAAATCTCTTCAAAAGATACGGGATGGAGGTCAGTCTGGCATCATCGGGTGAGGAGGCAGTAAGCCTCTGTGCGGAAAACAGATATGATCTCATCTTTATGGATCATATGATGCCCCGGATGGACGGGATAGAGACAGCCAGGCGTATACGCGCCGGGATCACCGGAAAGGGCGCACAGCCTGTGATAGTAGCACTTACCGCAAATGCCATGAGCACTGCAAAGGAAATGTTTATAGGAGAGGGATTTGACGGATTCTTGAGCAAACCGATAGAGGTGGCAGAGCTGGAGAGAGTATTGTCCAAGGTGCTGCCGGTCTCTCTCATCACGTATGAGACCGAAGCTTATCAGAGGGATATACCCGACAAGGAAGCTCATATGCCGGCTGAAGATGATGATATGCAGATGCTCAGAAATGCCGGCATCGATCCCGAAAAAGGGATGGAGTACTGTCTTAATGACACGGAGCTGTACAAGGCAGTGCTTGAGGAGTTTGTAAACGATTCCAAAGAGAAGAAAAAAGAGCTTGAGGAGTTTTTTGGAAAAGCCGACTGGGAAAACTATATCATCAGGATACATTCGGTAAAAAGCTCTGCCAGAATGATAGGAGCCATATCCGTTTCCGACAGAGCGAAGGCTCTTGAGAGTGCCGCCAAGGAGAATGATATAGTCTACCTGAATGATATTTATCCGCAGTTTCTTAAGGAATATCTGAAGCTGGCAGAGGCTATAGGAAGTATATGCAAAGTGGGAGAATCGAATGATAAGTAAATTCAGGAATATGCTTTTTGACAGAAGGATCGATGTCCAGGACAGGCTGTTCATGCTGCTTGCCATGATAGCGATACTGGGCATGATAGCAGCTTTTGTCGTGGGTCTGGCAGAGGGTGAGAATCTCGAGGGGTCGCTTACCACATTACTTAGTATCCTGATCGCAGCAGTGCTGGTATACGTTGGATACAGGCATAAGAAAATCAGACTCACAGCCAACATCGTAGCGTTCGTTATCGTATTTGTATTATCACCGACGGTTTTCTTTACGAGCGGCGGTATATATGGAGGTGCTCCGATATGGCTTGTGTTTGATCTGCTGTATATAGGCATGATACTGAGAGGCAGGATCAGGATCATACTTCTGATCTGTGAGGCGGCAATGGTCTCCGCATTCTATTACATTGAGTATCATTATCCGGATACGGTGATACCTCATACCACAGATGAGTTTTATTCTGATTCTCTTGCATCGCTTATTATAGTTGCTTTGATCATGACCGTTTTAATGATATTTCAGGTATATGTCTATACCAGGGAGAACGAAATAAGCATCGCACAGAAAGAAGAGATAGATGCGCTGAATAAGGCTCAGAACCGTTTTTTTTCCAGTATGAGCCATGAAATAAGGACTCCCATAAATACCATAATAGGACTCAATGAGATGATACTCAGGGAGGAGGTGTCGGATGAGGTCGCAGAGGATGCGATAAATATCCAGGCGGCAAGTAAAATGCTGCTGAGCCTCATAAATGATATCCTGGATATGTCAAAGATACAGTCAGGGCAGATGCAGCTGACAAATGCCCCATATCATCCTGTGGATATGATATCTGATGCAGTAAGCATGATGCAGGTCAAGGCAAAGGAGAAGAGACTTGAGTTTAATGCATTTATTTCACCGGAGCTTCCTTCGGAGCTGATCGGTGATGAAGTACGCCTGAAGCAGGTGCTCATAAATGTATTGAATAATGCCATCAAATACACCAAACAGGGATATGTGATGCTTTCCGTACAGTGTGAGAAGACCGTCGGAGGAGTAGCAAGCGTTATTTATTCTGTGACGGATACAGGGATAGGCATTAAGAAAGAAAGTATACCGTATCTTTTCACTGCGTTTAAGCGCGTGGATGAAGAAAAAAACCGTTATATAGAGGGTACAGGTCTGGGACTGTCGATCGTAAAGCAGCTCGTCGATCTGATGGGAGGCAGAGTGACGGTCAACAGCGTATATACGAAGGGGTCGACCTTTATCATAGAGGTGCCGCAGCAGGTGTCGGATGCTACTCCCGTAGGCAGTATAGAGATGCTGAAAAGGCAGAGCATAGACAGAAGTGTGCTCTATCATCAGAGCTTTGAAGCACCCGAGGCGCGGATACTTGCAGTCGATGATACTCCCGCAAATCTTATGGTGGTCACGAAGCTGCTGCGTGAAACTCAGGCCGAGATCGATACTGCAGGGAGCGGTGCAGAGGCATTGGAGAAGACTCTGCAGCGTAAATATCACGTGATATTGATGGATCATATGATGCCTGAGATGGACGGTATAGAGTGTATGCGGGGGATACGCAATCAGACCGGGGGATTGAGTAAGGAGGCGAAGTTTATAGTCCTTACCGCAAATGCAGGGAGTGAAGAAAAAGCTCTGTATGAAAAAGAAGGGTTCGACGGGTATCTGCTCAAGCCTGTGAGCGGAGACTCGCTGGAAAATGAGGTGCACAGGCTGCTGCCTCCGGAGCTCGTGACAGTCAAAAGTAAAGAAGAGAACACATTAAGAGAAAGCGCATCATGGGTACAGAGCAGGCATAAGAAAGCTAACGTTATCATCACTGTCCCGAGTGTGGCGGATATACCCGGAGAGCTGTGGGACGGACATAATATCAGGATGATACCGTTAAAGATAGAAACAGAAAACGGAACCTTCAGGGACGGTATAGATGTGGATGCCGGGGCTATACTCTCATATATGGAGGAGAAGGGCAGGAAGGCTAAAATAAAAGGGCTTGAGACAAATGAGCTTGAGACATTCTTTGCGGAGCAGCTGCAATATGCTAATAATATCATACACCTGACCGCATCCGGCAAGGTGGCTGATAACGGATTTTTCGCTTCGGAAGAGGCAGCAAGGACCTTTGACAATGTGACTGTATTCGATACCGCGCACATATCCACGGGACTCGGCATCATGGCTCTTGAAGCGGATGAGATGGCAGCAGACGGCAGGAGCCCTGAGGAGATCATACACAGGCTTGAAAGCATGCGTAAGGAGGTGCACACCCGGTTCATAGTGGAGAGTATGGATCACCTGCTGATATCGGGACAGATGAACAACCGTATGGTTGCCAGCATCACGAGAGCCTTCATGATACATCCCATGATCGAGATGAAGCGCGGTAGGATGAAGGTGACAGGGGTTTATGTAGGTACAAGAGAGCATACATGGAAAAGATATATAGCAAGAGTTTTGAGAAATCCTGACAGGATAGATAAGAGGAGACTCTATGTCACTCATGTCGGACTTGCAAAAAAGGATATTGACTGGATAATGTCTGAAGTGGAAAAAAGGATATCCTTTGATGAGGTATATGTCACGCAGGCATCTCCTGCGATCTCTGTCAACGTGGGACCGGGGACATTCGGTCTGCTGTATAAGGAAAATGGATCGGATTAAGAGTAAAAAAGCTGCCCCGAAAGGGCAGCTTTTTGTTTTAAATCAGGCCTTAAAATCAAAGTGGGGTTTTAGTGCTTCTTCGTCATTATCCGAATTAAGGAACTCGGTTATCTTGGATGCCAGGTCGTCCAAATTATCGGACTGTACGTATTTTCGTACAGTTGGCTCACGCTTTTCCAAACGCTCTTTTTCTTTGGCTTTTTCTGCGTCTTTTTCCTCAGCTTTTTTCTCCTCGGACTTTTCTTCTCTTTTTGCGCGGATGCGCTCTGCTTGGGCTTTTCCGGCTTTTTCGAGCTCGGCGAAAAAGCTTACCTGACCGTCATCTCCGATGGAAATCCCCACACTTTTTACAGCGGCTTTTTGATCATCTGATAGACTCTCTTTGAACTCGTCGAGCTGCTGCTGCGAATCTGAGATCGTGTTAAAGATCTTTTCCTTATACCCGGAATCTGCAGCCATCCTTTCCAACTCTTCGGGCTTGATCACAACTCCGAATTCATTGGTGCTGTTGGAGAGAATACGACTTGCTTCTTCATCGTTTGCAAAATCTGCCACAAAGAAATCTGTGTTGCCGTATTTTTCCTTTAATTCGTCAAGTACCTTTTTAGCACCGTCACTGAGCTCTGTCCTAGTCTCCGAAGAGATCCTGTCAGGCTGCGTATTCTTCTGGATATACGCATCAGAGTCCTTTTGATCGGTCTTTTTACCTGAGTTTGCAGGCTTTCTGGCTCCTGCCAAGCCCTTGAGCAGGTCGTTTTGACCTATATTTCCGTATCCGTTTATACCAAAACTCATGGTAGCCTCCTTTCTGCCATATAGAATATCGGCATATAACGATAAAAACTTAACGATAAGCTGAGGTCAAAGCGCATTATCAATATGTTGATAAGTCGGAAAAGAACTCTGAAAAAGCATTTTATGACGGAGAGTGACATAAATGCAGGAAAATCGGCAAAATCAGGTGCTTCAAAAATCATTATGTAAAGGGTTTGCAGGATTTTATGCAGGTGCTGTGGATAGTGTGTTTTATGTGGATTATACGGCTTTTATCAAGTATTTGTACCGGTGGAACAGATAGGGTAGAATATGTTGTGTCCTGAATAATTGAATACCGGTCGATATCTTTACAGACTGTGGATAAAATGTGGAAAGGCTCTGAAACATCCGATAAATGCAGGATTTTTAAGATCTTGTTACGGTGAACTTAAAAATATGACACAATATATAGTATGATATCAGGG
>JAGBNR010000155.1 GCA_017634315.1 Lachnospiraceae bacterium | reverse complement strand
TCTGTTCAGGATACAAATGAGAAAAACGACCATCGAAACCGTAAGAAAGATCGTAAGTACTATCTCATCCCATCTCCAGAATCTCGATACAAAGTAGTATATGGTGATGAATGCAAGCTGGGATATCAGTCCCATATACCAGCCATCGTATCCTATCAGCGTATAGTCCTTGAATGGTGAAAGAGCATAAGAAAATATGACGATCAGTCCGTATGCCAGCACGAATCTGTCGGTAAGCGATGTCTTGCTCATATCCCAATAGTCTATTACCCTACCGATCCCTGCAAGATGGAGCTGGTACCACAGGAATGATGCAGCCATGAGTATGACACCCACCAGCGTGACCCATTTGAAGAAGTGCCATTTGGCATCCCCCATGTTGTAATACTTGTCTTCATAATAGAGCGGATATATGGCAAACATAAAAAACACATATACCGCCACTATATCTTTTACTATCCTCTTTGATATCGGAGTGTTGATCTCCTGCGTATTGTTCTTTTTTCCGGCTATCTTAATTTTACTCATGGCATATATTCTAACACAAGTGATGATTTTGGAACACAGTAATTACCGTTCGTTACTATTTACTGCACAAAAGGCTGTGAATAGCAACACACTGTGATACAATAAAAACATGAGTATCGGAGCTGCAATGATAATCAAACGCGGAGAATGCGGGGAGCTGGAGCGATGCCTTAACTCTCTTGACGGACATGTCGCTGAGATAGTCGCCGTGGTAGATCCCGCGCCCATGGACGGAGACCGTACCGATGAGATACTCGCCTCTCACGGTGCCAGAGAGATACTGCTCCCTTGGCCTAAAGACTACAGCGCAGCACGCAACGAAAGCCTGCGGCATATATCCGCCGACTGGGTGCTTGTGATCGATACTGACGAATACATCAGGGAGTTTGATGTAGATGAGGCTCTGCTCAGTTCAGACATCTACCGTGTCACCCGTGAAAATGAATACAAAGAAGAAGATAAAGCCATGCTTGGTATAGAGCGTATCACACGCTTCTTCAGAAACGGGCTCTTCCACTATGAAGGCAGGGTACATGAGCAGGTCGTAAGTGATACCGGTGACCCCTACAGCGCAAAGGACATCTGTATCACCCTCGGACATACGGGCTATGTTGACAGGGCGCAAATGCTCGAGAAATCTGTTCTTTACCGCGATCTGTTATACCAGATGACAAAGGAAGACGGTGAGGATCCGTATCTCTACTTTCAGATCGGACGAACTTACTATGTGGAGAAGAATTATATTGATGCCGCTGCCGCCTTTGAAAAAGCCATAGACACAGGTGCGGATACAAAAGACGAATATGTGGAATCTCTTATAGAGACCTACGGCTACTGTCTGCTCGAGCTGGGCAGAAGCAAAGATGCCCTTGCCCTGACAGGCTTTGATGAATATGCGGACAGCGCAGATTATCATTTCATGAATGGGCTCATATACATGAACAACGCGAGCTTCGACAAGGCGGTATCCGAATTTGAAACAGCCACCTCCTGTAAGAAAGTGGCTGTATCCGGCACGGATTCATATGCCGCGTACTATAACTGCGGCGTGATATATGAAGTACTTGGAGACAAGGTGCGTGCTGCGGACTATTACCGCAAGTCCGGAGACTACCCGCCTGCTATAGCGGGACTGTCCCGTCTCTGATCCGTCTTACTTGTTTTTCCTGTTATAGTTTATCAGGCAACCATCAAGGATGATCTCTCTCTCGTGATCCGTAAGATCTCCTATGGTCAGCGTGAACTCCTTCATACCTGTATCCGTAACAGTGACCGCTTTTATCTCGCTGCTCTTATCTTGAACGGCCTTTCTTATGCCTGGCAGGAAGATATAGTCAAGATTTGCAAAGGGTAATCCGCCCTCAGGTATGATAAAAGGTATCATTCCCCAGTTTATCAGATTGGATCTGTATCTCTTTGTAGCATATTCATTTGCGATATTCGCCCATCCTCCGAGCACCTTCTGACAGGATGCGGCCTGCTCTCTGGCGGACCCGTCCCCAGGCTTTACCGCAAATATCGTAGAGCCTATTCCTGTATTAGACCAGTCTGCATCGGCATATACAGCACTTATCTTATCCCATGCCTTCTTAAGCTCCGCTGACGCATCAAGCATCTTACCAAGAGCCTCGATGCCGTCCTCCCGCGCTTCTTCGTATGCCCTGACAGCCTTTGCCCTTCCTACATACTCCGGATCCTTTCTGGAAAGAGTAAACTCTGCCAGTCCCAGAGGATTGGATCTGTAGGATGAGGTCTCTCCGGAGGGTATCAGCTCATCGGTTGTCGTCACGGGATCGTGTATCTCCGATACGACCCTGAGGATAAGATTGTCCGTAAGCGGTACCATGGCAGGCCAGTCCTTGATATTCGGTCCGAGTACGACCTCCTGGGAAGTGTCAGCAATACCCTTGGAATCAAATACTCTCTTTTCATAAATAGCACTGTCAAAGAAATACCTGTATGCACCGAGCTTTACATCGAGCTTGTCAGCACCGGTCAGATATCCCTTGTTTGCCGCAGTTGCCGCTATAGACCTTGCATCCATAAGAGCAACGGAGGATATCTGACCGTTCTGTACCTTTGAACCCTCTCTGTTAGGGAAGTTTCTTGTAGAATGTCTTATCGAGAAAGCGTTGTTTGCAGGGGTGTCTCCTGCTCCGAAGCAGGGACCGCAGAAGCAGGTCTTGACCACCACTCCGGCATCTACGAACTTTGTCATGGCACCGTTCTTTATAAGCTCGGCATATATCGGCATAGATGCCGGATATACGCTCATAGTGAATTCATCCGAACCGATATCTGCTCCGTCAAGTATATCCGCTGCCGCGCAGAGATTCTCGAATCCTCCGCCGGCGCATCCGGCTATGATACCCTGATCCACAAGCAGCCTGCCGTCGCGTACCTTCTTTGTGAGATCCACGTCTACCCTTCCGCCGAAAGAAACCTTAGCTCTTTCCTCTACATCATGAAGGACATCTCCAAGATTCGCATTTACCTCATCTATCGCGTATACATTTGAGGGATGGAAAGGCATTGCGATCATCGGACGTATCGCGTTAAGATCCACCTCTACCACATCATCATAATAAGCAGTGTCAGCCGGAACAAGTCTTGAGTATGCCTTCTTCCTGCCGTGTATATCAAGCCATTCCTCAGTCCTTTCATCCGTACACCATACAGAAGACAGGCATGTGGTCTCGGTGGTCATGACATCCACACCTATCCTGAAATCCACCGAAAGCTTGTCTACACCGGGTCCCACGAACTCCATTACCTTGTTCTTTACTATGCCGTCTCCGAAAAGCTTTCCTATAAGTGCCAGTGCCACATCCTGCGGTCCTACTCCGTATGATGGCTCACCCTTTAAATATATGGCTACCACTTCAGGTCTCTTGATATCATAGGTCTGTGAGAGGAGCTGCTTTACGAGCTCTCCTCCGCCCTCGCCCATGGCCATGGTACCGAGTGCCCCGTATCTGGTATGCGAGTCAGACCCGAGTATCATCCTGCCGCAGCCTGCGAGCATCTCCCTTGCGTACTGATGAATAACAGCCTGATGAGGAGGCACATAGACTCCGCCGTATCTCTTTGCCGCAGAGAGCCCGAATACGTGATCATCCTCATTTATCGTACCGCCGACGGCACAGAGCGAATTATGACAGTTAGTGAGCACATAGGGTACGGGAAACTTCTCTATCCCCGAGGCCCGGAGAGTCTGAATGATGCCTACATAGGTAATATCATGCGATGTAAGACAGTCAAACTTTATATTAAGGGCTTCCATATTATCGGAGCTGTTATGGCTCTTTAATATGCCATAGGCTATGGTACCCTTTTGTGCTTCCTCCTTTGATACCCCGGCGGTATCGCTTATCTCGGCTCCGTTTATCAGATAAGCTCCGTGACCCTTTACCTTTATAGCTTCATCGATCAATGCCATTTATTTCTCCTCCAATTCCGTAAATCTGATGTCCATGAGCGTAAGCCCTTTTGCCTCCGCTGTCGAACCCGGATTCTTCGTCCTGTCCATCGCATATAATATATCAGTTATATCCTCAGGTGCAAGCCTCCCGCGACCCACATCTATCAATGTTCCGACTATGATACGCACCATATTGTACAGGAACCCCTGTCCTTTTACCGTGATGTATACTCTCTCTCCGGCTGACCCGTCCCGACTCACATTTACATCCGTAATCGTCCGTACTGTGGTTGCCGCCTGTGTATGCACAGAGCAGAAGCTTTTGAAGTCATGCTCCCCTATCAGATACCGTCCCGCTTCGTTCATCCTGTCCGTATCGAGCCCGTATCCGACAAGCATGGCATATCTCTCCCTGAGCGGATCAGCTATCCTTTCATTATCTATCTCATAGCGGTATGTTTTAACGGTAGCGGTATGTCTTGGGTGGAAATCCCCGGGAACCTCTACGGCTTTTCTGATCCGGATATCCTGCGGCAGCTTTGTATTGAGTGCATCCGGAAAGTTCTCAGTGGGGATATTGCGATCTGTATCAAATACCACTGCATTTGCAAGGGCATGCACTCCCGAATCAGTCCTGGATGCCCCTGTCACTTCAGTCCTGCACCCGAGCAGATCTGAAAGTGCCTTTTCAAGCCTGCCCTCTATCGTCCGGTCGTCATCCTTAAGCCTTGCAAATCCGTGATACTCAGTCCCGTCATAGGCAACTATCAGAAGAATGCGGCGCGGCTTTCCCATAAGCTCATTCGTTCCAGCCTTTCCAGTCGCTGCCATCAGAAGTCCTTATCCCGATATATTTACGTCCTCCGACACTGCTCTCATCACCGTCGATGATATGCAGCAGATTGAGGAACCGTTCAAACTCCTGCTTAGCTCTGGTATTTACCACGGAGAGCACCATGCCCGAGAAGATACTCACTATGCCCATCACCCAGAGAGCCGTGAGTACAATGAGAGTCGGATACTTGGGCACCAGTCCTGTCTGCGCATACTCTACGAATATAGGGACAAAGAACCCTACCCCTACAAGAATGGATATCACACCAAGTGTGCCGAAAAAAGTGCTCGGCTTTTCATCGCGCAGCAGTCGGAATATTGTCTTGAGCACCTTATATCCGTCCGAATATGTAGACAGCTTTGACGGATTGTCGGCATCCCTGTCCCTGTACTCGATCGGTATCTCCGCGATCTTGAAATTGTGCTCAAGCGCAAAAATGGTCATCTCGGTCTCTATCTCGAATCCCTTGGAGAACACGGCAAAGCTCTTTACAAAATCTCTTGAAAAAGCTCTGGCTCCGGTCATGATATCATTGACCTTCGCCTTAAAAAGTTTATTGATAAGACCCCTTACCAGCTTATTGCCGAAGTTGTGGAACGGTCTTTTATTCTCTGTAAAGTAAGTGGAAGAGAGTCTGTCTCCTATCGCCATATCCGCCCTTCCGGAAAGTATGAGCTTCTGAAGCCCGGGTGCGAATGAGGCCGGATAAGTATCATCTCCGTCGGCCATGATATAGCAGTCGGCATCTATCTCCCTGAACATGGTCCGTATGACATTTCCCTTGCCCTGACGGTGTTCATATCTGACTATAGCACCCGCTTCTCTGGCTATATCATCCGTACCGTCTGTCGAGTTGTTGTCATATACATATATCCCGGCATCGGGCAACTCCCTCTTGAAATCCTCGACCACCGCCCTTATTGATTTTGCCTCGTTATAACACGGTATAAGTACCACTGTCTTCATACGATCTTCTCCCCGATCTGTCCAGTATTCATTGACCACCTGCCGGATGCCTGAGATCCACTATTCGCTCAGCACCGCATTCCTCCGCGATCTCAGCGATCTCATCCTCAGTCGGCATAGCCCCGGTATCATCCGGCTCTATAAGCTTTACCACCCCGGGTACTGCCGCATAGGGAAGTACCTTGGCTCTCAACTGATCCTCCGACTCATCTATTATAACAATATTTTCACCGTAGCGGACAGGATCATCCCGCACTGCATCAGAAAATTCATTTATTATCTCCTCCTTTTCCCTTATCGTATCCCCGTAGGCCGCCTCATAGCCTGCAGGCAGCAGGGTGGCGGAGACATATGCGTAGTTTACGGTAGAGAACATCAGCAATAAAAGCAAAGACTGTATCCATACCGGAAATCTGCCGTTTATCATGAGCACAAATACCGCCACATACAGTAAAGCTCCGAAATAAGTGGATATATATCTGTCATAGCTCGAAAGAGAAAGAGCCTCCCATTCTTCAAATACAAACAGGTATATATATATCATCACCAGAAGATACCCGAGCATACCGCCGAGTACGGTGGCAAAAGAAAGCACATCGCGGACAGTATATCCGTAGGCATGCCGATATATGATGATCGCAATGATAAAAACCAGCAGCATACAAAAAGCCGTAAGCCCCGCTCTGCCGTCGTTGAGCCCGTATGTAAAAAGCTTCGCGGTAAAGGCTTTTATCGTAGATGCCGTATAGTAAGGCCAGTCATAGTGCCCGCTC
>JAGBNR010000154.1 GCA_017634315.1 Lachnospiraceae bacterium | reverse complement strand
TTCAACAGCATCCGCTCGAAAGGTATTATTTTTACCATTTTCATATCACGCGCCAAATTTATGTCAACCGTCTTGTTGTATATCCCTATAGCCCTTAAACTCACTGCTATCGCCTGTTCCAAACTTTTTATGCTCTTATCCTTCCTAAGGATACACAGGCAGTTGTCGTAGGTCCTGGCCTTTCGTGGCAGGATACGTATCATTTTAATCCCCGCCTGTATACAAGCTATATTTTTGCATCGTTCCCGAGCATATGCATAGTCAGTTTCCTGTGCCTCTTCCCAGCATTCTACGGCCGCCCGATCATCCGGCAGGAATAATTCCAGAGGAAGCCCTGTTATATCCTGATGATTTGTCTCATAGCGTATTTTCATACGCTTGAGATAATATATCAAAGCCTTCTCCGGTATATTCCTTTCCTTTCTGCGCTCGCATATCGGACAGGGCATCCCTCGATACATATCCCTGATCACAGCCCTGTAGGAATGGCCACAGGAGCCTTTCCACCATACAAGGAACCGTGAGCCTGCCGCATATGTCGATGCGTCCCTTTTATTACGCTCATAGTCCCACTTTGCGGCCAGCTCAGGTTTGGCAGTCAGAATATCCATGCTACCAGTATATGCATGCCCATCCTTACAGAGCGGGCAACCGTACGCTCTTTCAACCTTACTTCCCGGAGCGTGTTTATAGATACTTATTCCCAACGCTGATATTTCCGACGCTCTTACCGATCTCGGTATCGGGCATTCAAAAACGCGGACATATTCGGAGTAGTTCTTTATTATCTCCTTCTTTATCACCTTCTTTCGTCAGATATTTGATGTAAGAAGCAAAAAACTCTTCCCAGACCTACTGTCTGGAAAGAGTTTTCCTGATCAAAACGAATCTACAAATCGCAACTATTTACTATTATTGCATATTATTGTATGGAAAAATGTGGTACCAAGTGTTGCACTTATGTACTTTTCTGCTCCATCCTCATATGCCGCTGCACACTAAAACACGCATAAACACTACGTTTTCCCTCTTCTGATATTTCCGGGACAGCCCCCCAATTACTTCAGATGCCAGATGTCCTTATTGTAGTCCGCGATGGTACGGTCGGATGAGAAGTAGCCGGCCTTTGCTATATTCACCAGCATCATCCTCCTCCACCTTGCCTGATCCTCATATGCCTCGAATATCTCGTCCTTCTTTGTGATATAGTCCTCGAGATCAAGCAGCGTCATGAACCAGTCCTTATTGAGCAGCTCGTTGTAGAGCCTCTCAAGGTTCTCCTTATGTCCGACCTTCATAGTCTCAGGTCCCACGATAAAGTCCACAGCCTCCTTTATGACCGGAGACTTCTCGTAATAGTCCTTAGATATATAATCAGCCTTTTCGTAATGCTTTATCACGGTATCGGAGTCGACACCGAAGATAAATATATTGTCATCACCCACGAGCTCATGTATCTCGACATTCGCGCCGTCATCCGTACCGAGGGTCACGGCACCGTTGAGCATGAACTTCATGTTGGAGGTACCCGAAGCCTCCTTTGACGCGAGTGATATCTGCTCTGACACATCGCAGGCAGGTATCAGCTTCTCCGCATAGCTCACATTGTAGTTAGTCACCATAAGCACCTTTAGATACGGAGAAACATCAGGATCATTATTTACTATCTCCTGCAGCACGAGCAGCAGGTGTATGATATCCTTCGCTATCACATATGCCGGAGCGGCCTTGGCACCGAAGATACAGGTGATAGGACGCTTAGGCTTCCTGCCGGCCTTTATCTCCAGATATTTATGGATGATATAGAGGGCATTCATCTGCTGTCTCTTGTACTCATGCAGACGCTTTACCTGCACGTCAAAGATCGAGTCCGCATCAAGTGTCACACCCTCGTTCTTCTTCACATACTCTATGAGCTCCTGCTTCTTCTGCTTCTTTATATCAGCAAGCCTTGTGAGTACCGCCTCATCATCCTTATATTTAAGCAGATCCTCGAGTCTGTCCGCATCCTTGCGATAATCTCTGCCTATCGTATCATCGAGGAGCTTCGCCAGCGGTCTGTCGCAGGCGAGCAGCCAGCGACGGAACGTGATGCCGTTTGTCTTATTGTTAAACTTCTCCGGATAGAGCTTGTAAAATGCGTTCAGCTCTGTATTCTTAAGTATATCTGTGTGTATCGCCGCGACACCGTTCACCGAATATCCGTAGTGGATATCGATATGAGCCATATGCACACGCTTTTCCGCGTCTATTATCTGTACCCCGGGATCTTTATTGGACTTGGCGATCCGTGCAGAGAGCTCCTTTATGATCGGCACCAGCTGGGGCACGACCTTGTTCAGATACTCGAGAGGCCACTTCTCAAGAGCCTCCGCGAGTATGGTGTGATTAGTATATGCGCAGGTCTTACTTACCACGCTTATGGCATCATCCATAGTGAAGCCCTCATCCCATGTAAGGATGCGGATCAGCTCCGGGATCACCATGGTAGGATGGGTGTCGTTGATCTGTATCGCGACATATTTATCCATATCATACAGATCACGTCCGGCATCCTTCAGCTCCTTTATGATGAGCTGCGCACCGTTTGACACCATGAAGTACTGCTGATATATACGCAGGAGATTGCCTGCCTCATCCGAATCATCGGGATAAAGGAAGAGAGTGAGATTCTTCTCTATATCCTCCTTGTCAAAGTCGATGCCTGTCTTCACCAGACTCTCATCCAGATTCTCCAGATCAAAGAGATGCAGCTTGTCCACACCGTTTTCATATCCGACCACATCTATATCGTAGAGAACGGATCTGACCTTTTTTCCTCCGCCGAACTCCACCTCAAACGATACATCCGTCTTATTCAGCCAGCTGTCACGCCCGATCCAGTCATTCTTCTCCGCCATCTGAAGCCTGTCACGAAATACCTGCTTAAACAGTCCGAAATGATAGTTAAGACCTATACCTGCACCGGGCAGTCCGAGTGTAGCTATGGAGTCCATAAAGCATGCCGCCAGCCTGCCGAGACCGCCGTTGCCGAGTGAGGGCTCCGGCTCTTCATCCTCTATCGCTGCCAGAGACTTGCCGTTCTTCTTAAGGATATCCTCTATCTCATCATATACTCCGAGATTGAGGAGATTGTTTGAGAGCAGCTTGCCGATAAGAAACTCTGCCGAGATATAATAGACCTTCCTGTCTCCCTTTATCTCCTTCTTTTCCTTCGTTAGCTCCTTTGTAAACTGAAGCAGCACATGATACATCTCTGCATCAGTGACCTGAGCTATCGGTCTGCCGTATAGTTTCCTGGTGAGACCATCCAGATTTGTAGCGATATCTTCCATTTTCATCCTCCCTGTTGTTATCCCTGTCCGATCATGCCTCTGCGGTCTTATCTGCTTCCTCTGCACCTCCGGCTTCTGCCGCATCCAGATACTCGTTTAAATATCTGACTATATCATCTCCGTCCAGTCCGTGCACCATTGCCGCATCGGCTACAGACTCAGCCTGTGAAGCCGGGCATCCTATACAGCCCATGCCACACTCCATCAGAGCATACATCGACTGGGGGTAAGCCCTTAATATATCCCCGACAAGCATATCCTTTGTGATCTTTACTCTCTCAGTATCAGCCATGATATTTTCCTCCTCGATAATACATATGTTTTTACGGCTTTTGATCGGAAACACGCATCTATGCAGGTTTCGTATCAAAGCATCAGTCGCGCAGCAGGCAAGCCTGTCCGCCACGTCAGCTGTAATATATCACCGGCAAAACTGCCGGCAAAGAGATGATATCACATCTGCCGGAAAATACAAAATAATTAAAAAAGCGCATCCCCCTAACGGGGATGCGCCGTAAAAACAGTATATCTGTTATGCCCTGGCCTTCTTCTGAGCCTTGAAAGCATTTGCTGCCTCAAATACAAGGATGACAGCAAGCACTATCATAGCTACTGAGAAGATAAGCTGGAACCATACTCCGAATGCAGCACGTCCTACGGATGTACCTGCCTCGATAGCCTTATTTACGGATACGCTGCCTGCGATATCCTTAAGCAGTGATATGACCTTCATCACAAGACTTGTAAGCGTAGCGCAGAGCATGAATGCCATCGGGAAATAGAACATCTTGTTGTTCTTTCCGACCTCACCGAGCCAGCAGCATACGGCAAGAAGAGCGATACCTGCAAGGAGCTGGTTGGCTGCTCCGAAGAGAGCCCATATCTCATTGAGGCTGTATCCGCCGAACACGCAGCCGATGACGACCATGAGCAGAGTACCTACAAGGGGATGAGCCAGGAACTTGCGGATACCGTCAGCATCCTTCCATGAAGCCTCACCATCCTTAAGGAACAGCTCTGAGAACATGAATCTCGAAAGCCTTGTAGCCGAGTCAAGAGATGTAAGTGCGAACACTGAAACCGCAAGTGTAAGCAGAGCTGCTATGACTCTGTACTGTGTGGAACCCTCAGGTCCGAACATTGTAGCGATACCTGCTCCGAAAGCAGCAGACGGTGAACCGAAGTCGCCGGCCGTGTACTTTGAGAACACCATACCGACAGCTATCATGGAGATAACACCGAGTGCCGACTCTATGAGCATCGATCCGTATCCGATAGGTCTGGCATGAGCTTCACTGGATATCTGCTTCGAAGATGTGCCTGTAGCTATAAGTGAATGGAATCCCGAGCAGGCTCCGCAGGCAACAGTGATAAAGAGTGCCGGGAACATGAAGCCGAGCTTCTCATTGTTAAATCCTGTAAATGCGGGAAGCTGGAATGTAGCCGAGCCTGAAAATGCCGCAAACAGAATACCGAATACGGCAATAGCCATCATCGCATAGAGCAGGAATGATGACAGATAGTCACGGGGCTGCAGCATGATCCATACAGGGATCAGTGATGCTATAGCGATATATGCACCGATAAATACGATCCATGCAGTCCTGCCCATGGCAAAACCAACATTAAGACCTAATACGGTGATGATGATGATGCCGATGATACCGATGCAGGTAGCAGGTCCTGTCTTCATACCGCCTCTGTTGGTAAGCAGACCGTAGATGATAGCCAGCACTATAAAGAGCACCGAAATGATCGCCGTAGTCTGATTGTTTGTAGGTGATGTGACAAATCCGAACTGTCCCGCGTCAGGAGCAGTAAAGAAGGTACCTGCCACGACATTTACGAATGAAGCGACCACGAGTACGAGTACAAGAAGTGCAAATACCGTAAAGAGCTTCTTAGCCCTGTCGCCCATTGAATCCTTTATGATCTCTCCAACAGATTTACCGTCATGTCTGATGGAAGCAAAGAGTGAACCGAAGTCCTGCAGTCCGCCGAAGAAGATACCTCCGAGTACACACCACAGGAAAACGGGGAGCCAGCCGAACACCGATGCCTGAATAGGTCCATTGATGGGTCCTGCTCCTGCTATTGATGAGAAGTGATGTCCCATGAGCACCGCAGGATGAGCAGGCACATAGTCAACGCCGTCACCTCTGGTATTTGCGGGAGTAGGTCTTGAGGGATCTACGCCCCACTGCTTTGCAAGCCAGCTGCCGTAGGTGATATAACCTATGATCAGCACCACGATAGCAGCAATAATAATGAGTAACGCTGTCATAAATAATTCTCCTTTTTCTAAAAATAAAAATTTATTTCTTTATCGTAAAGAGCCTCTTCAGCATGTCGCCCTGACGGTTGCTGACGACCTTTGCCGAAGCATGCTCATATGCGATCACTCTTAGCTCGCTCCATCCCCACAGGGTGAAACGATAGCTCTTGTATCGGCGTGTCTTTTTTATTTTCTTCTTCGTATCCGCATCGATCTCATCCGCCGCAATGATGAGTATGCCGTCGGAGTTGCGGTGGTTCGGCTTCACATCAGCTCTTGAGAGCGTCTCGTCCCACACCTTATCGACGAGCCTCTCATACTCTGTCGTATCCAGATGCTCCACATCAGCAAAGAAAGCCACCTCACTCGAATCCATCTCGGTGAGCTTCGCCGACTTTATAAGAAAGTACTCCTCCCCGTGCGACCTGAATACTGCTTCTGCCACAAACGGCTCTGTCGGTGTGTCACGGTTCACATCATAGTAGTGCTCATACGATGCTATGACCCGCTCCAGCATCTCCTGTTTCGTCATAGACTGATACCCTTCATGGTCAGCTGATGGAAAAGCCACCAAACCTTCTTCCTGCCGAAGACGACCTCATCTTCAAGCTCAAGTATATAGTTTGGAAAAAGAACCCTTCCCACACCGGTCACTACCGGATGATAGCCCTGCTTCTCTATGAGATACTCTGTCATGTCATCATCTGCGAGCCTCATGTAAAGCTCTGTCACCTCGAGGTCCGAATGATTCGCTCCCGCGACCTCTATCACGATGTTATTCTTTCCCTTGCTGCGCATGTATTCAAGCAGCTCCGGCTCATACCTGACGTTTATGTCCTTCATATCCCTGACTGACCAAAATCATATTATACACCCGGTCCCTGATAAATACAAAGTGACAGCAGCTCCAAAGCATCTGTTTGAAAAGTGATCACAGGACTCTGAGAAGATCTGCCACTTCCTTGCGCTTAGGTGCTTCAGGCGACTCTGCCGGTCTGCCTATCGGTATGAGAGCCGATATCTTCTCACCCTCCGCGACACCTGCTATCTCCTTGACCTTGGCCTCATCGTATATGCCGAGTATCACCGTGCCGAGTCCCATGTCATGCGCCGCAAGACAGAATGCCTCGGATGCAAGCCCCGCATCATAGGACTGCCAGTGCTCACCCTTTGAGGTGGATTCAGAACCGTCCCTCTCATACCCTGATCTCTTGTCCACTGTACAGACGAGTATCAGTGCGGGAGCATTCATTATACTCTTCGTGTTCCATTCAAAGCCCATCACCGCCTCGTTTGCGATCCTGTCCCTGATCCCCTTGTCAAGTATCAGAGTATACCTTACAGACTGGCAGTTCTTCCATGTCGGAGCATATCTTGCGACCTCCACGATCTCCTCTATCTGCTCCTTGGTCACCGGCTCGTCGGTAAACTTTCTGATACTCCTGCGTCCCTTGATCCCCTCTTTAAGCTCCATGACACCTTCTCCTTCATTATTGTATAAACATGATGTACAAAATAAACGCTTTACATTATACCACATACACCGACAGGCGTATAATGTAGTATCTTCACACGACCGGGTACATCACACGGCCGGGTACCTCCCTCATCTGTTCAGTATCCATACTCCGAGATTCAGGTATCCTGCAAAGACAAGCCATAGCATATAGGGTATCTGTATATTGGCAGCTATCGCATCAATTTTCCTGAATTTGAGAAACATAAGCACCACAAGTATAAACATTACAAGCAGCCATATGAAAGCAAAGTCAAACCTCTGTGCCTTGAAAAATATAAAGCACCATGCAAGATTGAATACAAGCTGCGCTGCAAATAACGCTATAGCCGCTGTCCTATCCCCTGATGCCTCGCTCATAATAACACGAGCCAGACCTATCCCCATCAACGCATAAAGTATGGTCCACGCTATGGGAAACGCGATCGGTGCAGGCGAAAGCGGAGGCTTTGCTATCGTATCCCGGTATATAGCTGTCCCCTCCCTCGTCATCATGCCGACTCCAAAGCCGCATAACTCTACTAACAAAACACATATCACATACGTCATCATATTCTTCACAGTTCACATCCTCCTATTTTCTGATCTTCTATCATATGATAGTATCATTTCTCTATATATT
>JAGBNR010000153.1 GCA_017634315.1 Lachnospiraceae bacterium | reverse complement strand
CTTCTCCTTACTATCTCCAGCATTCCCATCTGCTTCTGCTTTGACAGCTCCAGCATCATCTTCTCGTACAATCTGCTGTAATAGGTATCCCTGTTAATAAAGCGTTCGCTTACCACGATACCTATATTGTGCCTCTTCAACACATCAGATCTAATGTTTCCGGTATACCGGTATCCCATATCCCGGGCTTTATTTACGATCATTTCCCTTACAGTGTCACTGACACCTTCCTTACCCGTCAGTGCCTTGGAAACAGATACCGTGCTGACCCCGAGCTCTCTGGCGATATCTCCCATTGTTACGCTTTTTCTGATCATAATGCCCTCTTCCCTTTCAGTATAGTTAATACAGCATCTGATCGTGTCATCCTTTTACTGCACCCGCCACCATGCCTTTGATGATCTGCTTACTGAAAACAAAGTAAAGCAGTACAACCGGTGCCATGGTTATGAGCATCGCCGCCATCATCTTCGGATAATCCGAGCTGAACTGACCCGTAAAGTTCTTCAGTGCCAGAGGTACGGTCGTGATCGCCTTATTGTTACTTATGAGCACCAGTGCGAATGAAAACTCATTCCAGCAGGTAAATGCGTTTATTATCGCTACGGTAATGAGTATCGGTCTGCATATCGGAAGTATTATCGAAAACATCGCCCTGCTGAAAGAGCATCCGTCTATCGCCGCAGCCTCCTCAAGCTCCATCGGTATACCCTTTACATATCCTTCCACCAGGAATATGGCTACAGGAAGATTAAAGGCGACATACGGAAATAACAGCGTATACCATTGGTTTGCCATGTTTGTACGGTTAAATATGATATATATAGGTACAAGCAGGGAGTGGATCGGTATAAGCATCCCCATCAGAAACATGACATACAGCGGACGATTCAGCTTAAAATTGACTCTGGACAATATATACCCGACAACAAACGAAAAGATCACTATGAGAAGTACGGATATAATGGTAGTCCTCATACTGTTGCCCATGGCTCCGATAAGATTAGCGTCTTTATTGGCGAATATTTTTACATAATTTTCAAAAGTGGGCTTTGCCGGAAGCGATATCACGCTCGCATTAAACTCCCTCTTTGTCTTAAAGGAGGAATACAGCATCCATACAAGGGGAAATATGCACATGATCGAAAACACCGCAAGTATGACATTTATAAATGTGCCAAGCACTCCATCCTTCACCTTTGTAGCTGCAGACTCATTCCTTACAGCCTGTAATCCCGCACCTGATCCCATCAGCTCATACCCCCTTTCATTCTTTTCTTCATGGCAAGTCTCGCTTCCCTGTCCTTTATCCTCTGTCTTCTCTTCTCTTCCCTGTCATAATCATCGGTCATGAAGTTATTGAGCAGATACTGTGATCCTCCTATCACGGCAAGAGACAGGACGAATATACCCACGGATATGGTAGATCCGTATCCGAGGTTTGAGGACTTAAACGACTGATTGTAGCCGTACAGTGCCATGACCATCGAGGAGGTACCGGGTCCTCCTTCCGTCATCGCGTATATCGAATCAAAGGCTTTCATATTACCTGCTATACAGAGCGTGACGCAGACGAACAGTGTATTCTTGATAAGAGGAAACACTATGTAAAGAGCTCTCTGAAAGCCGTTGGCTCCGTCGATCTCGGCAGACTCAAGCACTCCTGTATCTATAGATGAGACAGCCGACAGGATGATCACCATGTAATATCCGATATACTGCCAGATGAGAGGCAGCGACAGGATCAGCATGATCGGGGCTGCTTCACCTCCGAGCCAGATCGGAGCATTCTTCATGCCCTTATACTTATGTAGTACATCCACCAGGAACCAGTTGATCAGACCTGTCCTCTGATCGTAGATCATCTTCCATACGAAGCCGACACACAGAGCTGAGATCGTGCTCGGAAAGAAACCGAAGGTCCTGTGGATACCCTGTAGCTTTGTGAGCTTTGAATTGACCAGCATGACCAGGATAAAGGCAATGCCGATCTGTCCGATAATACATGCCACTACAAGATACAGGTTATTGCCAAAGGAATGCCAGAATACCTCATCCTTAAATAACTGTATATAGTTGTCTATGCCGTTGAAATGCTTTACCGGTCCCCCCTTCCAGTCGGTAAAGCCGTAATACAATGCTGCGATCAGGGGGACGAATACCGTAAATATGAACAGAGCAACCGGTATGAACAGGTATGCAAAGATCACTCTGCCTTTAGGTTTTATCGTGTTTAGCATTATCTCTCCTTTCTGCCGTATAAAAAAAGCCGCACGTATATTATACGTGCGGCCGGTTTTAATTACTGAGCCAGAAATGCCTCGTATGCTTTCTGAGTATCAGCTGCAAGGCTTGCAGCGTCAGTCTTACCGCTGGTAAGATCCTGCAGACCCGGGTTAAGGGTATTCCAGACATCTCCGCCAAGGAAAGAATCATAGATCGCTACTGCCTTATTATCAACATAAGAATAGTTGTAGAGATCAACATCCCATGAATTGAGACCTGATGTATCGAAATCAGCCTTGTAGAAGCCACCGAGTCCGTACTTGCTTCCTACATACTCCGCAAATGAAGGACCGGCAAGATACTCGATGAGGTCGATGCAGGCATCCAGCTTATCCTTATCATCAGCTACCTTTGCATTGATGGCAAGACCATAGCCGAAGCCGTTGTTCTGCATGTTCTCATAGTTAGTTGCCTCACTTCCCTCGGGCAGTACCGCGATCTTCATATTACCGATCTTCTCGGCATCATCCTTAAGAGTCTCAGCTATATAGGAATAATCCCAGTTGCCGCCGATGAAAGCCGCAGCGTCACCTGCTATGAAGTATTCACGCGCATCCTCATTGGTCACGGAATTGAAATCGCTGTTGAATATCTTGGTGTCGGCAAAGAGCTGCTTTGTCTGCTCCAGTGCCTTTACAAAGCCCTCATCCTCAAAGGATGCCTTGCCGTCGCCGGCTATGATATGATCAAACCACTCCGTGCCTGTGTACTGATATCCGAAGCATGACAGGAAGCAGGAGTTCATCTGCCACTGTCCGCCGTTTCCGAATGCGATCGTATCTATACCCTGCTCATTGAAATACTCGGAAGCCTTCTCAACATCTGCCCAGGTAGTAGGGAAGCTGTCAAAGCCGGCCTCCTTCCACATAGCGGCATCATAGATCACCACTGTGCAGGTACCTCCGCTGACAGCAGGCATAGCGTAGTATTTACCCTCGCTCGTAAAAGGAACCAGCAGATCCATATTGTAGCCGGACGCATCGGGAGATGATGCTATTATGTCCGTAAGATCAAGGATGAGTCCCTGTTTAGCCCAGTTTGCCGTATTCATGCCCTGAAGCAGAAAGACATCCGGAAGGTCGTCTGCCGCAGCCTTTGTTGCTATCTGCGTCTTGTAGTCGGCATTTGCAAGTACATCCTGATTAAGCGTGATATCGGGATGAGCCTCTTCCCATGCGGCGATACATGATCTGAAGCCGTCAGAGCTGCCGTTGCCCTCTGCCTCTTCAGATGTGGAATAATGCATGAAATTGATCTCACCCTTGTAGGCCAGATCGGATGCGGATGACTCCGCAGCCGGTGCCTCAACCTCATCTGCAGGCACTGTCTCAGGCTCTGCATCTGCCTCTGCCGTCTCGGCAGCAGCTGTCTCGGCACTCTCGCTCTCCGGTGCCGCAGTAGACGGAGCTGCACTGCTTCCGCATGCTGCGAGCTGTAAAGCCATCGCCAGCGACAGACAAACTGCCAGTAGTTTTCTGAACTTCATAAATCTTTCCTCCTTTTTCATATGTTCCCACATATTTTAAGTAACATCGGTGTATTTGTTACTTAATTTATAATTATACACAAAGGAATGATTAAGTCAATACACTTTATTGTTTAAATCGTATACTTTAATTAAAAGTAAAGTTACGACTGAATCCCTTCCATAACGATGATACGTGAATAATAATCACCCTCAGGTCGTCTCGAGGGATCAGGCTTCGCGGATATCTCTATCCCTATGTTCATCAGCTCACTGCCGTAGTACTCACCCTCATCCGTGCTGTAGCGCATATCGGGATCAAGCCCCTGAAGCTTCACTCTCCTGTGCCCGGGGTTAGGCTCTGCAAGTACACGGTAATACGCAAGGATCGCTCTGCTTTTGTCATCTGACACTACCATCCATGCACAGTAGTTTCCCTCAAACGGAGACAGCAGCCTGTAGAACCTGCCTCCCTGTATAAGCCCACGGTACTTTTTCATAAATGCTATCTGCGATCGCACTTTATCAAAATCCTCATCGGAAAGCTCATTAAGATCCAGCTCATATCCGAAGGTACCAAAATAAGCGACATTTGCCCGTGTCTCAATGGAGCATACACGTCCTGTCTGCTGATTAGGACATTCGGACACATGGGAGCCGATAGAGGCTATGGGATATCCGTAGGATGTACCGTACTGTATCTTAAGTCTCTCCACCGCATCCGTATCATCACTGCCCCATGCCTGCGGCGCATAGTAGAGCATCCCCGCATCATGTCTTGCCCCTCCGCTTGCGCAGGACTCAAAGAGCAGCTCCGGAAAATCCGCTATCAGCCTCTCATACAGTCTGTATACGGCAAGTATGTAACGGTGATAGACGGTCCCCTGCTCTTTAGCAGATCTGCCTATACTGAAGCATTCACTTATCGTCCTGTTCATATCCCATTTTACATAGTCTATGTCTGCCTCCGATATGATGGAGCTCATCCTTTCATAAAGATAGTCCTGTACCTCTTCCTTAGTCATATCGAGTACCATCTGATGTCTTCCGAGTGACCTGTCCCTGCCCGGGACAGCCAGCACCCAGTCCGGATGAGCCCGGTACAGCTCGCTGTCGGGATTGACCATCTCCGGCTCGAACCATAATCCGAACTTCATCCCCATATCATGTATCCTGCGTGACAGGCCGGCGATACCGTCCGGAAGCTTGCCGGTATTCACATACCAGTCGCCAAGTCCTCCGGTATCGTCATCTCTTGCGCCGAACCATCCATCATCAAGCACAAAAAGCTCGACACCGGCCTCACAGCCTTTTTTTGCTATGCTTAATATCTTCTCCTCATCAAAGTCCATCATAGTGGCTTCCCAGTTGTTCAGCAGTATAGGTCTCTCCTTTTCCCTCCACGGACCTCTGCACAGTCTCCTTCTGTACAGCGTGTGCAATGTCTGGCTGAGATCGTTCAGGCCGTTTTGCGTCCATACGAGTACTGCTTCGGGTGAATGAAATGAACCACCCGGGCATATCTCCCATAAAAACCTCTCCGGATGGATACCCGTCATCAGCCGCGTCGTCCCATAGGTATCCACCTCTGCCTGCGTAATGAAATTACCGCTGTATAGGAGTGAGAGTCCTATCGCTTCGCCGGCAGACTCATCGGTATGCTTACGCTTTAATATCACAAACGGATTGGCATTGGCACTCGAATGTCCGCGCAGACTGGCGATGGCCGTGATCCCCCAGTCAAGCTTTCTTTCCACGGGATATTTCTCCCTTGCCCATGCTCCGGAAAACTGCATCCATATATAATCATGATCCGGCAGATCCAGCGAGAGACTCATGCATCTGACAAGGCTGACCGCCTCCTTTCCCTTATTTCTGAAGACTACGCTCCTTGCCACCACCGGATGTGACGCATATATCGTATAGAACAGCTCGAGCTCCATGCCGGTGAGCTCGTCGGAAAGCACTATCTTCAGCGTCTTTGCTTCATCATCCTTTTCGGTATACAGTGCGGGAAGACCCTCTATGCCGGGTTTGCCGTCCCGTATATCATGTGACATATATTTGAATGCGCTCACATGTGAGCCGTTGTCATACAGCAGCTCGAACGCGGGATGTCTCATGTCCGATGTCCCGAATGACGGATATTCCGATCTGTTCATTTCAAGTGAAAACCGCTCATCCGACGGCAGCCCCACTGCCATGGAACGATCCTCACGGATGATGAGTCGTGAATATCCCTCCCTGTCGTGCACCCTTTTGCCGAAGTAAAGCTGTCCCGGCGACCCGTCCGGCATTATGCCTATGATGTAGCTTATATCATCATTAAAAAGATGAAATTCCTTTGTCTTCCCGTGATAAACAATATCCATGACCTGTTTCCCCTCCTGTCTTTTCCGGCATGTCTGCCCGATCCTTGTCATTTGTTTTCCTGTCTTCTCCGATAATCGCTCGGAGTCAGTCCTGTATAGTTTCTGAATGCTTTTGAAAAATAATTGGTATCGGAATAGCCCGTGCGCATAGCGATATCCTGTATTTTTATCTCTCCGTCCGTCAAAAGCTCCTTTGCACGCTCCATACGCACCATGAGGAGATATTCATATATGTTGAATCCGTACCTGAACTTAAAAAGTCTCGACAGATACTCTCCGGAAAAAAAATACTGCTCGGCAAAATCCGATACCTTTATATTGTCACTGTAATTCGTATCTATATGATCCTTTATCAGCTCTATCACATCCTCTGCCACCGGATTATCCCTTTCGCCCTCGGACAGGCTGAAATCCTCCTCGGGATACAGGCTCTTCATGGCTTTATCTATAGCTGTATTAAGATCTTCCTCCGAGACAGGCTTTAGGAGGTAATCAACCGCGCCATTCCTTATGGCACTTCTTGCATACTCAAAATCGTCATACCCGCTTATCACGATAAAAGCGCATTCCGTAAACTCCCTTGATGCTTTTTCAAGGAATTCCCTGCCATCCATCACCGGCATCTGCATATCAAGAAAGACAAGCGCGGGCTTCAGCTCGCGCATAGCCTTCAACCCTTCTTTGCCGTTTGATACCTGTACCGGTCTGTCCAGATGGTACCTGCTCCACTTGCCGAGCTTGCTTATCGCAACCCTTACAGGCTTTTCGTCATCTATTATCAGTGTCTTGTACAACTTCTTCACCTCTGCGTTTCTCCGGAAGTATCAGGGCTACCATGGTATATGACTGCTCTCCCGTGCTGCTGTCTATATTAATGTCGGCCTCCCCTCCATACAGGATCGTCAGTCTGTTGTAAAGATTGGCAAGCCCGATGCCCTGATTAGCGTCTGTCAGCGTCTGTAAATGGAAGCTGCCACGGATCTCAGCAAGTTCATTATCTGTTATCCCTATGCCATCATCAAGCACTTTTATATATATACTTCCACTGTCAGCCTTTACCGTCAGATCTATATGAATAGATGCTCTGTCTCCGCCTATCCCGTGTATTATCGAGTTTTCCACAAGGGTCTGTATGCATATTTTAGGCACAAGACAGTCAAGAGCAGCTTCATCTATATGACGTGTGACCGAAAGCCTGTCCTCCATGCGTATCTCCTGAAGCATGATGTAATTATCTACATATTTCAGCTCATCCCGCAGCGATACCACATTGGGAGCCTTTATGGTATATCTCAGATTAGCAGCAAGTGAGAGCAGCATATTGTATATGGCTGTCTGGTCATTAAGCAAAGCCTCGGAGCCTATCGCCTGCAGTGTATTGTATAGAAAATGCGGATTGACCTGTGCCTCAAGTGCGGCAAGCCTCGCATTTTTCTCATTAAGCTCCGCCGCGTAGTTTTCCTTTATCAGAGTATCTATACGCTCCGTCATACGGTTAAACGAACGCCCCAGCTCCGCGCCCTCCCTGCTGCGTCCAAGCATCGCCCTGCTTACCTCACCCTTTCCGTATCTTTCCTGCATACTCACAAGTGCCGTCAACGGAGCAGAGAGGTATCTTATCAGGATGTATGCCGCAGTTACGGCTCCTATAAGGAATATGATACCTATCATCGCCGCATAATATCTTACCTTTCTGACCTGGGACAGAACATCCGGCAGCGGAAGAAGCGAGGTCATGATAAGTGTGTCATCTGTGTCGGTCGCTACATTCAGAAGGTATTCGACACCGTCTATCTTCCGGTAGACAGCTTTTTCATACGATGCCAGCGGCAGAAAAAGGTCTCTGTTTTCCTCCGGCGTATGTGACGCAAGTATATCATGCAGATCATCATCCGCATCTGTATAAAGCAGCCTGCCCTCCGTATTATAAAGACTTAATACCTCATTCGGAACCACGGTCTGTGACGAAAGATATCCCATGGTTCTCCGATCCACTTCCATATCCGTCAGCGCAACTATGCTTTTATCCTGAATCCTTATGATAGCGTGGACAAAATGAAACAGCACTTCACTGTCATCTGAGGGAAATACGGCATAATTTCTGCTGTTTGATGCACAGGCCTTATATATTTCCGTATCCTTCATATCATCGATGGTCCGGACCCGTATGCCGTCCTTTCCGTTATCCCTTCCTACAGATATATCATGATTCAGCAGATATATGTGATATGACAGCAGTCCCTTTCTCGAGTAAAAGTAGGTACGGACCGCGGTACGAACATCCTCTATGCTTTCATCAGTGAGCTCACCGGTGGAAAGTAAAGTGGAATACAGACTACTGTCATAGACAGGCAGGATGGCATAATCCGAAAGAGAATCAAGATAATCCTTCATTATCGTCATTTTCAGCTCTAACAGCCTTTTAGTCGATGCGACCTGAGAGTCTATGGTACGCTTCCGCTCCCATCTGTATATGGTAAAGGACTGGACTATCGTGAGCATGATCATTATCGCGGCAAGAAACAGCGTAAACTCCGCCCACAGCGGTACAGTGTCCATTTTTTTATGGATATTGTTTTTTATTTTTTCAATATGTTTAAGCATGCGTACAGTATATACCAGCCGTCTTCCTTTGTCAGTTTTTTACAGTTTACGG
>JAGBNR010000017.1 GCA_017634315.1 Lachnospiraceae bacterium | reverse complement strand
GCTGCCATCGCCCGGATAGACAAGGAGATAGAGGATTACAACCGGCAGGTCGTGGATAATTCCATATGCTCCACCCTCGACGGCACCATAGCGGAGGTCTCGGTCACCGAGGGGCAGGCGATCCAGACAGGCAGCAATGTTGCGCGTATCTCACAGGGGGATGCCGACGATAATGTCGTGGTCTGCTATGTGCCCCTGACATCAGGACGAAAGGTACAGGAGGGCATGACAGCCTCAATATATCCGACCACTGCAAATAAGCAGGAATACGGTCACATGACGGGCACGGTGACGCGTGTGGCAGCGTATGCCACATCGAGGACCGAGGTTCAGCAGCAGGTGGGGCTTGACTCCATTGTGGAGTCCTTTATGAAGGAGGGACCTGTGGTGGAGATCCTTATAGAACTGAAAACGGATGACAGCACCGCGAGCGGCTACTGGTGGTCGAACAGGAGAGGGGCAGAGGTAGATCTTTCAAAGGGCACGATCATTACATCCGACATAATCGTACAGGAAAAGGCCCCCATAACAATGCTGATACCTTATCTGAAAGAAAAATTCACCATCAGACGATCCGGGAGCAAAAACAACTGATGGCTGAAAGGAAATACGTAAAAACTCCCACGATCTACCAGATGGAGGCCACAGAGTGCGGAGCGGCATCGCTTGCCATGATACTGGGCTATTTCGGTAAGCATGTGCCTCTGGAGCAGATGCGGATAGAGTGCGGTGTCACAAGAGATGGCAGCAACGCCAGGAATCTGATGCGGGCAGGGAAAAGGCTCGGGCTTGAGGTACACGGATACAGAAAAGAGATAGACGGACTGCTCGCGCTGCCGGTGCCCTGCATACTTCACTGGAATTTCAACCATTTCGTGGTATGGGAGGGAGTAAAGGGCGGATACTGCTATATCAATGACCCAGGGGAGGGACGCAGAAAGCTGACGCTTGAGGATGTGGATGACTGCTTTACAGGTGTGGTACTTACCTTCAAAAAAACGCCTGATTTTGTTCCGTCCCGAAAAAGAGATACGCTGCTGTCCTTTATCGGACAAAGGCTTAAAGATCAGTACGGGGCGCTGACGGCACTTGCGGCGATCGGATTCCTGCTGATATTTCCCGGATTTGTGATACCGGTATTCTCCCAGTTTTTCATAGACGAGATCCTGATCGGAGGAAATGACGACTATGTCACAGGACTTCTCCTTGTGATGATCTTCACCCTGCTCTTCAGGGCAGTCTTAAGATACTATCGGGGTATGCTGCTTCAGCAGCTTCAGAACAAGATAACCCTCATATCCGCCCACAGGTTTCTGACCCATTTCTTCAGGCTGCCCATCGGCTTTTTCAGCCAGAGGTATGCAGGAGATCTGTCACAGCGTGTGGAGAACAACAACAACATAGGCGTATTTCTTACAAGCGATATAGCCGAGACAGTGCTGAATATCATGACAGCGGTTTTTTACCTCATATTGCTTTTTATCTACAGTCCGCTGCTGACCTTTGCAGGTCTTGCCATAGTCGCGGTCAATCTCATGATAATGAAGTACGGCTCAAGGGTCATAGGTGAAATGTCTCTTAAAATGCAGCAGGATGAGGGGCGTCTCTTCGGAAGCCTCTTTTCAGGCATCATGGCATCAGCGTCCCTCAAGGCTTCCGGAACCGAAAATGAATTCGCCGCAAAGCTGCAGGGCTACTATGCCATGGGGATACAGATGGATCAGAGGCTTGGAAGAAAGCAGGATCTTTTGAATGCGATCCCCGAAGTGACTGATCAGCTGACCACCATCATAATAATGGTCGCAGGTGCCCTGCTTGTGATAGAGGGACGCATGACAGAGGGTATGCTGGTGGCTTATAACAGCCTCCTGTCATCCTTTATGGACCCCATAAACAATCTGGCAGGCTTTGTGCAGAAGACCCAGACTGCAAAGGCAGACATGAGACGTATCGATGACATCATGAGATACAGGCAGGACTCCGCATTTGATGATGAGGATAAGGCGGAGATGGAAAAAAAACTTATGGGGTATATGGAACTGGATGGCATATCCTTCGGATACAGTGTGCTGGATTCACCCCTGGTGGAGGACTTCAGCTTCTATATGGCACCCGGAAGATCCATAGCCTTTGTGGGAGCATCGGGAAGCGGCAAATCCACGGTTGCAAAAATATGCAGCGGACTTTATAAGCCATGGGAAGGAGAAGTGCTGTTTGACGGAATTCCTTTGAAGCGGGTGCCGCAGGAGGTGCTTGCTGCCAGCGTGGCGACCGTGAGCCAGGAGATCACGCTGTTTTCGGGAACGGTGCGTGACAATCTGACTATGTGGAACAGCATTATTCCTCAGACTGATGTTGTGCGTGCCGCTAAGGATGCCTGCATACATGACCTGATCACATCAAAGCCGGGAGCATATGACTTCATGGTTACAGAAGGCGGCGCAAACTTTTCCGGAGGTCAGAGACAGAGGCTTGAGATAGCCAGAGCACTTGTCACAAATCCCAGCATCCTTATCATGGACGAGGCGACCAGCGCCTTAGATCCTGTGGTCGAGAAAGAAATACTTGACAACATCAAACGCAGGGGGTGCACCTGTATCATAGTGGCACACAGACTGTCAGCCATCCGTGACTGCGACGAGATAATCGTCATGGACCATGGGAAGATAGTGCAAAGGGGAGTGCATGATACCCTTGCAAAGGAAGAGGGACACTACCAGAGACTGATACAGACGATGTGAGAATTACGCAGGAAATTATCAAAGGAATATGATCAGTAAGAAAAATACGGAAAAGATTAATATACAGGGCGGTGAGCTCCATATCACGAAAATACCGGGCCGCGCATACAGGGTGCTTAAAGGATCTCTCCTGGTGTATCTGTTGCCGGTGAAAGATGTAAGCCTGGGGCGCAGGATGTTTATCCTGGAGGTGCCGGAGGGAGAGGTGATACCGGCATTTGCGTATGATGACAGCATTCTCGGCTCATGGAGGTTTGGTTTTGTTGCGCTTGACAGGGCGGAGTTTGAAGAGACAATACCTGACAATATAGAGGAGATAAGGCTCTCCTTTGCAAAGAAGATAAAGCTCGGTATAGATGAGCCTTCAGACTTTGAAGAGGCACTTATAGAGCAGTACAACTTAAATACCGTCAAAGAGGAAGCATATATCTACTCTGCCCGTCAGGAGATAGAGAAGACAAGGGAACGCTCTCTCTCCATGATACTCGATATGTTCAAAAGGCGGGGATCAGACTGGGAGAGTACGGGTGCTTCTGATCATACCGGAAATCTCCTGTATGATGCAGCTGCCTTTATCTGCCGGAGAAATGATATCAATATAGCCCCTGTTGAAAAGATACGGCAGAGCGCGGGCAGGAGCTATAAGATAAGCGATATAGCGAGAGTATCGCATTTTACCATAAGAGATATTGTCCTTGAGGAGGGATGGTACAGAAAGGACGGCGGCTCCTTCCTGGCGTTCGGACGTGAGAACAGGCATCCCTATGCCTTTATCCCCTCGGGAATAAGCCGATATAAGGCTTATGATCCCGATACCGGAGAGTTCATCAGGGTGGACAGGAACTTTGCGGAAACGGTTGATCCGGCTGCAATCATGCTCTACAGACCCTTTCCTGAAGAAAAGATCAATGTGGGCAGGCTCATAGCCTTCGGCATGCGCAGTGTATATCCTTCGGATATAGTGAGGGTTGTGATACTGGCTCTTATAGGAAGCCTCATAGGACTCCTCATACCGGTGCTGAATGAGCAGATCTACGATCGGTTCATACCGTCAGGAAATTCCGAGGGGCTTAAACAGGTCGGCTGTGTTATCCTTGCCTGCGCTCTCGGAAACGTATGCTTTACCATAGTTAAGAATATGTCTTCCTTCCGTGCCATGAAATCCATGGAGTATGCTGTGCAGAGTGCTGCCATAGACAGGCTGTTCGGATTGCCGGAGAGCTTTTTCAGGGGATTTGAAGCGGCAGATCTTGGCATGCGCGTCATGAACATATCACAGATCTATAGTTTAGTGGCACAAAGCGCGATAAACAGCTCTCTGTCAGCGTTTTTCTCCCTGATATATCTTTTCAGGATGTTCAGGTATTCAAAGACCCTGACGGGGTGGGGGCTGGCCATGCTTGCCATATCCGTGCTGGCAGTCATACTGATCGGTTTCCAGCAGATGTTCTATGAAGGAGAGAAGCTTAAGGTGGACAATGAGGCGAGCTCCGCGATGTTTCAGTTTATATCCGGCATAGCAAAGCTTCGCATGAGCTCCTCCGAAAACCGCGCACTCATAAAATACCTTGAGAAATATACAATATCAAGAGGCATCAACTTACGGAAGGAGAGTATGACAGTCTGGGTCAGCACCTTTATCGAGGCAGTACAGGTTTTCTTTTCGGTTGTCTTTTATTATATCATGATAAAGAAGAATCTCGATATTTCGATGGGAGCCTTCATTGGATTTACGTCGGCCTTTGGCTCGCTTTCCGCGGCGATATTTACCATATCGCAAAACTTCCTTGTGGTAAATCAGATAAAGCCCTTGTACGAGATGGCGCGTCCGATACTGGAGACTCTGCCGGAGTCAAATGATGAAAGCATAGTTCCCGAGGAGCTTACAGGAGAGATTGAGATAGATAATGTGACCTTCAGCTATGATGAGGGCGGAGAGCCGGTGCTGAATGATCTGAACCTGCATTTTCTGCCCGGAGAATATGTAGGCATAGTAGGCTCGTCCGGCTGCGGAAAATCAACTCTCTTAAAGCTCCTCATGGGCTTTGAGACCCCGCAGATCGGGAGGATATACTATGACGGACAGGATATAGATGACCTCGACAAGAGAGAGCTCAGGAAGAAATTCGGTGTGGTGCTTCAGGACGGCGGTCTGATAGCCGGGAGCATATATGACAACATCACCATTACGGCTCCGGGCTGTAAGGCTGACAGGGTCAGGGAGGTAATAAGGGAGGTCGGTCTGGAAAAGGACATAGAAGAGATGCCTATGGGACTATATACGCCCATAACTGCCGGTACAGCTACGATCTCCGGAGGACAGGCTCAGAGGATACTGATCGCCCGGGCCATAGTGGGAAAGCCTAAAATTATATTCTTTGATGAGGCCACAAGCGCTCTTGACAACGTGACTCAAAAGCAGGTGACAGATACACTGGAGAAGCTTGATGCCACGAGGGTAGTCATAGCGCATCGCATATCCACCATAGTGAACTGCGACAGGATCATAGTCATGGACGAGGGTGAGGTAGTGGAGCAGGGAAGCTACGAGGAGCTCATGGCAAAAAAGGGGAAATTTTATGAGTTTGCCATAAGGCAGATAGCGTGAATATATAAAAAAATCTGCCAAAACGCCGGAGTGATTCGTATATATATACATAAAGGTTGACATATGATTCATGTGGGTACTGTATCATCAGGATAAAAAGAACTGTTTGTTAAAAGAGAGGAGAACAAATATGAGAACAAAGGAAGAACTTGAGACACTGCAGGCAAAGCTGAAAGAGGTAATGGCGGACAAGACCTTTGCTGAAAGGCTCGCTTCACTTGAGGAGTCTGAGGATGTGAAGAAAGCACTTGAGGAAAAGGGTGTCGATCTCACGGCAGATGAGATAAAGCAGATAGCAGAAGCGTTTAGAAGTGCTGGGGAGGGTGACGGTGAGCTTTCCGAGGATCAGCTCGAGGCGGCGGGAGGAGGAGGAATGCCACTTTACGGTTTATTACCTGCACCTGTAGTTGATGGGGCAGAAAGATTCAAGTAAGATATAAATGCGGGATTCTAATTTTATTTCAAAGAAAGGAGAATAGATATGAGAACAAAAGAAGAACTTGAGGCACTGCAGGCAAAGCTGAAGGAGGTAATGGCGGACAAAACCTTCGCCGAGAAGCTCCTTTCGCTTGAGGAGCCTGAGGATGTGAAGAAAGCACTTGAGGAAAAGGGTGTCTCTCTCACGTTGGATGAGATAAGGCAGATGGCAGAGGATGCCATAAGAGAGGATGAGGGTGACGGAGAGCTTTTCGAGGATGAGCTTGATATGGTTGCAGGAGGAGGATTCACAAAAATTCACGTTTCTAAGGGAGGACCTCGCTGGTAAGTCATAAGTCGAATGAAAGAAAAATGTACGGTAAAGGAATACATGCATGCTTTCAGGAAGCAGAGCTATCCGGGGCTGTTTTCCGCTGAGTGCATAAAGAGCCTTTCCCATGTGGAAAAGGCGTATGGGGATACCTGCGCGTCGGAGGTTGGTTTTGAGATACCCATGGGAGAGGCACCGTTACATACGGATTATTCCATTTGTGTGAAGACGCCGGAGGCTGAAGTAGCCGAATACTGGCTTGAGATGGACTATGAGGCATATAAAGACGGAGGCGGGATAAAGGCCTGCGTCTTTTATGATGCCGCAAGGGCAGGGACCGGATATGAGGATAAGGATTTTTATGAGAGGGTACTGCCTTCGCTTTTCCCGGAGCTTCAGGGAGACAGGGAGAGGCTGATCCCGGCACTGAAAAAGACCGTAGCCCTTCTTGAGGGCAGATGTGAGGCTTTGTATCAGATCGGTTCGATGGCAGCGAGAGGCCCGTCTGAGAGCGGGTGCCTTCGGATCTATACCGGGAATATGAAAAGAGAGGATATTCTCGCCTTTTTATCTGACTGCGCATGGACAGGCAATATGGAAATGCTCGGATCTTTTCTGACAAAGTGGGAGAGCTGCAGCAGGGAATTCGTATTAAGCTTTGACCTGTCCTCTGACGGGATCTCAGACAAGATCGGGATCAACTTCGGCACACGCTCCGTCCGGCTTGCCGTGGTGGATAAGCTGCTCCTTAAGCTTGAAAAGGAAGGATTTCTTCTAAGCTCAAAAAGGCAGGAGATCGAAAGATGGATCAGAGCCTGTCCCCAGGCAGAGCCTCTCATACAAAATGATCTCTCACATGTAAAATTCACCATAAAGGACGGTATTATCACGGCAGCGAAGGCGTATCTCAGACAGTCGGGACGTTTCTTAAGTGAAGAGGCGCCCGCCCTTTCAGTGCCTTTCATGATGAATCTGGAGCTTACGACAAAGTGTCCGCTTCACTGTCCGCAGTGCTATGTATCTTTGAATACCGGGAAGGAGCTCCCTCTTGAAACGGCGCTTTCGGCTCTGCGCGACGGGGCGGCGTGCGGGGTCAGGCTGGTGAACTTAAGCGGCGGCGAGACGTTATGTTATCCGCATCTGGACAGACTGGTAAGCGAGTGTGTGAGGCTACGCCTTGAATGCGCGGTAGCCTTGTCCGGAGCATATGCCTCAAGGGAGAGGCTTACAGCACTTATTGAGGCGGGCGTATCGGAGATCTATGTGTCGTTAAACGGCAGCACGGAGGAGGTCAACCGGTGCTCCAGAGACGGCTATGACCTTGCCGTCAGGACACTTGCCCTGCTGAAGGACCTGGGCTTTAAGCCCACCTGTATCAACTGGGTCATGCACAGAAGCAACGTGGAGGACTTTCCGGAGATGATAAAGCTCGCGGAGAGCTACGGAGTGGAAAAGCTGATCATACTTGGCTTCAAGCCGGACGCAAAGGGAGAGCTTCCGGGCTATCCTACAGCCTTGCAGCTTCGCGCCCTCGCCCATATGGTAAAAGCCTATGAGGGAGAGCTTGTGATAGATGCGGAGTCATGTTTTTCACAGCTTCGGGCACTGATCCATAATGGTCTTTTCGGAAACAGAAACCGCGGTATCAGCCGCGGGTGCGGCGCGGGAAGGGATGGCATATCCGTGAACGTCGACGGGAAGCTGACGCCTTGCAGGCATCTGGATATCCCGGAGGAATGGCCTTCGATACAGGATTATTGGGAGAAATCCGGGGTTCTCTCAAGGCTTCGGAGTATTTCCGCAGAGCCCGAGGGGGTGTGCGTATCGTGTAAGTTTCACCGGTATTGTATCCCCTGTGCGGATGTCGGATACAGGCTCCATGACAGGCTTGCTTTCCGGATGGATGAATGTCCGCTTGCGCAGGAGGAAGGAGGCTTAATTGATCCCGGTTACCGTAATGGATGAGCATAACGATGCCTATTATCACTGGATATGCTATATAGAGCACAAATTCATACCACCCGCCGGAAACTACCTGCTGCATATCGATCATCATGATGATTTTGAGTTTGGCGGCTATGACTGGGATCTTAATAAAATGCCCGATACCCCAAAGGACGCTCTTGATTTTGTGGACAGAGCGCTCGGGATCGCGGATTTCATAGCGCCGACCCTTTGGCAGGGCATTTTTTCAACCGTGCATATCATGAAAAATCTAGTGCCGAGGCCGTTGGAGGCTGCAGAGGAATTTGTCAGGCTCATGGGCGGCACGGTACTGAGAAGAGAAAAATACATCCCCCTCATCCATGCGCAGAAAAAGCGTGAGGAAGCAAAGAACTACCGGTTCTATACAAATATATCCGGAGGCCTCGGCACAGAGGACAGAATACCGGGGGACGACTTTTCGGGTCAGGTAGTGCTTGATGTGGATCTTGACTATTTCTGCTGGGATGATTCGCTGTCCACAGCCGGAGATAAGCGCATGGAGATCACAAAGGAGGCCTACGTTGACTATATGTCCGACAGAAACCATCCATTCAGGCTTTTTCCCATAAAGTATGTGAAGGCGGCAGAGCATGGTGGGAGATATTATCTTGAATATAAGGAGAACCGGGCACAGGATAAAAGGCCGGACGATGAGAGGATCATAAAACGTATGGACAGGATTTTTGAGTGGTTTGTACGGATCGGACTGAAGCCCTCTGCCATAGATGTATGCCGGTCGTCATATTCCGGCTATCTGCCAAGAGACCGGGCGGATTTTGTAGAGCGGGAATTCATGAAGCGGCTGAAGCAGACCTATGACACAGAGCTTCTGAAGCTGTCAGAAATGCATGTGTGAGGAAAAGGAAATGTCTGATCTTGGTCAACTTAATGAGTTCTTCGGGCAGCTTGAAAAAGAGCGGCTTGAGTATATAGGACAGTATGCTGAGGGAGAAGACGCTGACCTATGAGCCCAGACCGCGGTACCATGAGAAGTATCTGGAGGTATTCTATCGTTATGAGAAGGTTTATGATGCAGTAAGAATGCTGGTTTGATGAGCCACAGGGACGGAGATAAGGAATGAAGAGCAGAGAGGAAATCTTCGCAGCGGTGAAGGTTGCGCTGTCTAAGAAAAGATTTGATCATACGATCATGGTGGCGGAAAACGCGGTCATACTTGCCGACTTGTACGGCATTGACAAGAAGGCTATGTGGGCTATGGCCATGCTTCATGATATAGCCAAGGAGATGGATTCGGAGGAAATGTTTGCAGTTGCGGATAAGTACGGATATACGATCAGCAAACTGAGTCTGGATTTTGTGCCTAATATGCATGCAGAGGTGGGGGCGCTGATCGCTGAAAAGGAGTTTGGTTTTAAGGACAGAGATTTTTTGAATGCCATAAAATACCATGTTCTGGGACGTCCTGCAATGAGTGTACCGGAGAAGATCCTCTTTATCTGCGATCACACGGAGCCATCCCGGCCAAATCCGGCAAGAATGTCATACCTTTTTGAAATGGCAAAAACAGATCTGGACGAGACTATGCTTCGATTTATCAGTATGCTGCTTGAATACCAGAATAAGCGCGGATATTCTTTAAGCATCCGTGAGCGGATATGGGAAACTTTTGATTATCTGCTGGATGAAAGAAGAAAGAATAAGCAGAATTTCCCGAAAGCAGGAAGTTCTGCCGGACTTTTGACAGATGTGGAATTTGATGCAGCGTTGGAGGTTATACGCAGGAATCGTATTTCTGTCAAATCAGTTCAAAATATACGTACCCTTGGGGGATTTATTTCAAACTATGGGAAATGCAGAAGAACAGTTAAAACAAAAGGGCTGGTCAGGAGCGCGGATTTATCCCGGCTTACGGAGGAAGAAGCCCTGTATCTTAAGGAGGAATCAGGATTGACCCTGATAATCGATCTGCGTACGCCTGCTGAAATTGCAAAAGCTCCTGACCGGAAGATTCCCGGCGTGGATTATGTGAAGGCACCTCTTATTCAGGCATATTCGGGCATAAGGGCGGATTATCTGACAGAGCGCTACATAAAAAGCGCATCAGAGCGGGAAAAGGCGTGGCTTTTATCAGAATATGCCAGAATTCCCGTGGTTCGTTCAATGTATCAAAGTATGTTTACAGATAAGGAAGCGTTAAACACCTTCGGGCAAATCTTCCGTCTTATACAAAGTGAAGAGGGGACTGTGCTGTTTCACTGCACGAGCGGGAAAGACCGGACCGGTGTACTATCCGCAATGTTGCTTTATGTGCTTGGATGTGATGAGAAAGACATAATAAATGATTACAATGCATCGGCCATATCGTTTAATGCCATGTCTGAAAACCATATGGAACTCCTGAAACGATATGAGTACGAAGAAGATGTATTAATTGGACTTCAGAGCACCCTCAGTGTTGTACCCGAGGCAATACGTGAAGGGCTTGACAGGATTACCTCGCGTTATCCTGCAAGGGAGATGTTTGCCATGGAGGTACTTGGGATGAATGAGGAAGAAATTGATAATTTCCAAAATAAGTTTTTAACTGAATAGTTTTTCCAAAAGATGGCATGACCGAAGCGCATACAGGCTGGCAGAATGAGGATTATGTCGATCAGCCCGGATATCACGGTGCAGAGCGTTTCAATATGAATGTATACCTATAAAGTATTACGTGTTTTGAGTGTATACCGGATAACAAGATTGTAAATAGGTCTCCTGTTGTGTAAAATAAGGGCACAGCAGGAGATACAAATGAGTTCACGGATACGTCTGTCAGAGCATTTCACATACAGCAAGCTGCTGCGGTTTTCGCTGCCGTCCATAGTGATGAATATTTTCACTTCGATGTACATCATTGTGGACGGATATTTTGTTGCCAATTTTACGGGCAAGACGGAGTTTGCGGCGGTCAATCTGATCGTGCCTTTACTGAACATCCTCGGAACGATCGGATATATGTTCGGTGTAGGCGGCAGCGCATTGATCGCGAAGACAATGGGGGAAAAGGATCAGAAGCAGGCAAACAGCCTGTTTACACTGATCGTACTGGTGTCCCTGGGTCTGGGCATATTGATGATGATCCCGGGTTTCATCTGTATGAGACAGGTGACGACCATGCTTGGCGCGGAGGGTAAGCTCCTTGAATACAGCGTGCTGTACGGACGGATCTTTATCCTGGCTCTGCCTGCGTGGATACTGACATATGAGTTTCAGCTTTTCTTTGTGACTGCTGAAAAGCCGGGACTTGGACTTGCTGTCACGGTATGCGCCGGACTTTGCAATATTGTGTTGGACGCGCTGTTTATCATTGGGTTTAAATGGGGCATTGCGGGTGCTGCCGCGGCCTCGGCTATGGCTCAGATACTTGGAGGCGTGTTTCCGATCATTTATTTCGGACGAAAGAACAACAGTCTCCTCAGGCTGGTAAAGCCTGTATGGGACATAAGAGCACTTGTTAAATGCTGTACAAACGGTTCTTCGGAGTTTATGGCGGAGGCAGCAGTGTCCTTTGTAGGGCTTATCTACAATATACAGCTGCTTAAATACGCAGGTGAAGACGGAGTTGTCATATATGGTCTGCTGATGTATGTCAGTCTGATCTTTTGTGCTGTGTTTATAGGGTACTCCAATGGGATAGGACCGGTATTCAGCTACCATTACGGTGCGCGGGATCATGGAGAGCTTAGGAATCTCCTGAAGAGGAGCCTGATGATCATCGGGATTTTATCCGTCACGATGCTTGTGTTTTCCGAGGTGTTGGCTCATCCTTTTTCCTATATGTTTCTGCATGACGCGGGACAGCTGCTGACGGATGCCGTACATGCTTTCAGGATTTTCTCTGTAGCGTATCTGTTCACGGGGATAGCTATTTTCAGCTCGTCCTTCTTTACCGCGCTGAACAACGGTCAGGTCTCGGCACTGATATCCTTTTTACGGACATTTGTGTTTGAGCTCGGAGCCGTGCTCCTGCTTCCGATACTGCTTGGCATCGATGGTATATGGTGCTCCGTTGTTTTCGCGGAGCTTATGGCAGCTGTAGTCGGCAGCATATTTATGGTCGCGCTGAGAAAGAAGTATTTGATTTAGATGAGCATGATTTCCAAAAAACAAAATATCAAGCGATTACCCAGGTTGTGAATGGTAACTCCTTGCAATACAAGGTGTCGCAGTGGTATCATACAACGTTAGTGACTGCTAACAGCAGGTGGAGTTACAAAAAATATATTCAGGAGGGCTTTTGTAATGGATATGAAGGGGATCGGAGTGTTTGCTCTGGGTACGCTGTTCGGACTTGAGGGGATCAGGCTGTTGTCCTCAAAGGATGCGAAGAAGGTCTATGCGCACTGTACCGCAGGGGTGCTGAGGGCAAAGGATGCCGTACTTGATCAGGTCACTGTGCTGCAGGAAAACTGCAACGACATCTATGAGGAAGCTAAAGCTATCAACAGGGAGATAGCGGAGAAGGAAAAAGAAAACGAAGTGAGCGATACCGTCTCTGAAGCAGCGGAAGCATAGGCCGCTGCTTCAGGACAGACAAGCCGGAGCAGGAGGGGAAACCGCAGGATCATGAGGTTTAAGATAAAGCATGAGATAAAAGGGAGGATCAGGGTACATCTTGCGATGGATCGGATGAGCTTCAGAGAAGCGGATACATTCGATTATTATCTCAAGGGCTTTGATGAGATCAGCGAGGTAAAGGTTTATGAGAGAACCGCCGATGCCGTGATCTTTTATGAAGGTAACAGGGCACGGATCATAGAGATCGTCAGGGATTTTTGCTTTGACGGTGTATCCGTGCCTGAAAAGGTCTTTGAATGCTCAGGCAGAGAGGTTTCCGCCGAATATTATGACAGGCTTGTCACTTCGGTACTCCTGCACTACGGCAGGCGAATGGTGATGCCCCTTCCCGTGCGCAGGCTCTGGATCATCCTTAAGACCTTTAGATACATATGGCGGGGGATCAGGACTCTTAAAAGCAGGAGACTGCAGGTAGAGCTGCTTGATGCAGTCGCAATAAGCGCGGCTGTACTGACAGGCGACCACAAGACTGCCGACGGGGTGATGTTCCTGCTGAAAACGGGAGACATGCTGGAGGAGTGGACACACAAGCGCTCCGTGGATGATCTGGCGAGGCGTATGTCACTCAATATAGATAAGGTATGGCTCCTTACCGACACGGGGGAGGTACAGAAGGATTCATCAGACATAGTATGCGGTGACCGGGTCATCGTAAGAATGGGGAATATGATCCCGTTTGACGGAGTGGTGGACACCGGCGAGGCCATGGTAAATCAGGCTTCCATGACGGGAGAAGCTGTTGCTGTGCGTAAATGCAGGGACATGAGTGTATTTGCAGGTACGGTTGTCGAAGAAGGGGAGCTAACGATACGGGTGACGCAGACCGAAGGATGCGGACGCTTTGACAAAATAGTGAGAATGATAGAGGAGTCCGAGAAGCTGAAGTCTTCGCTGGAGGGCAAGGCGGAGCGTCTGGCTGACAGGCTGGTGCCGTACACCTTTCTCGCCTCGGCTCTGACCTGGGCATTCGGACGCGACATAAACAAGGCGGTATCGGTACTCATGGTTGACTACTCATGCGCTCTCAAAATGTCCATGCCGATATCAGTGCTTTCGGCCATAAAGGAGGCATCCGGATATGACATCACTGTCAAGGGCGGCAAGTATCTTGAGGCCGTGGCGGAGGCGGATACCATAGTCTTTGATAAGACAGGCACCCTGACTGAAGCATCCCCTACCGTCGTGTCAGTGATATCTTTTTGTGATGAGTCCGAAGACGAGCTTTTAAGACAGGCGGCCTGTCTTGAGGAGCATTTTCCGCATTCCGTGGCCGGAGCTGTGGTCGAGGCAGCCCGTAATAAAGGATTACTTCACGAAGAGCTTCATACCAAAGTGGAATATATCGTTGCACACGGGATAGTATCGACTATCGATGATGTGAGAGCGGTCATAGGCAGCCATCACTTTGTGTTTGAGGATGAAAACGTGCTGATACCGGAGGAAATGAAGGAGAGATTTGATTCTCTGCCGGATGAATATTCACACCTGTACTTTGCCAAAAACGGGACGCTTGCCGCATGTATACTGATCGAAGATCCGATGCGTAAAGAGGTAAGGAGTGTCGTGGAAAGCCTTCGCGGACAGGGCTTTGAGCATATCGTCATGATGACGGGCGACAGCGACAGGACAGCGGCACGGATCGCTATGGAAGCGGGGATCACCGAATACTATGCGGAGGTGCTTCCTGAGGATAAGGCAAAATACATCGAAAAAGCAAAGGCGGACGGCAGGCGCGTGATAATGGTAGGTGACGGGATCAATGATTCTCCGGCACTTTCCGTTTCCGATGCAGGTATTGCCATAAGCGAAGGAGCTGAGATCGCGAGGCAGATAGCGGATATCACCATCAGCTCATCAGACCTTAATAATATCGTCACATTGAGAGAGATCAGTACACTGCTGATGAAACGTATAGGGTTTAATTACAGGACGATAGTGGGATTTAATACAGCCCTTATCATCCTCGGAGTGGCAGGAGTCATCACACCTGCGACCTCAGCACTGCTTCACAACGGCTCTACGGTGACACTGGGGCTGAAGAGCATGACGGATCTCCTGCCCGGATAGGACTATGCTGTCAGGGCAGTCATGGATTTATCCGAAATGCGGTTAGACTAAACTAACAAAAAACAGAGAAAAAACGGAGGGAAATGAAGTGAAGCTCAGTGAGATGAGGACCGATACGCATATTAACAGGTGAGGAAGAGAGATGAGATACGAAGAAATGGGTAAGATGACCGGGAAAACGCTCATGCTTTTACCCGGCACATGTTGTGACTGGCAGACTAACTTCGGTAAGGTAATCCCGAGACTGTCAGAGAAGTATCATCTGATATGCGTTAATTATGACGGCTTCGACGGCAGTGATGTCATTTTTCCTGATATGCTTACTGTTACCGGGAAGATAGAGAGGTATATCACAGAGCATCACGGCGGCAGGCTGGACGGTGCCATAGGCTCCTCACTGGGCTCCAGCTTCGTGGGACAGCTGGTACAGAGAAAAAATGTGCATATAGATCATGCGATATTCGGCAGTCCCGATCTGGATCAGAGCGGGACGATCCCGGCCAGACTGCAGTCCAAACTGGTGGTACCGCTGCTTACAAGCTTTACCGGCAGTCAGAAGAAGCGTGATAAGACAAGAGATAAGCTTAAGAGCTTCTTCCTTATGGACGACGAGACTGCAGACAGATTCATGGAGTGCTTTTCAAGGTTCAGTCCCGAGTCGATAAGGAATGAGTACTACACTGACCTCATCACTCACCTTGAAAATGATATACATGTCGAGCATACGAGGGCTCATTTTATATATGCCAACAAAATGGGTAAAAAATATCTGAAACGGTATAAAAAGTATTTCCGCGACCCCGACATAAGAGAATTTGACATGCAGCATGAGCAGTGGGTGTTTGGTGAGGAAAAATACCGGGAGCCTGTGCTGAAGGTTATAGATGAGTTTATGAACATGCCTGTATGAGCGGCATCGAAAGATGCGACTTTAAATAGTGTTTACAAACACCATATTTATCGTTAAAATAGTGTTTACAAACACTATTTTGCTTTTTTCAGGAGTTTGCTATGGATATAGAAGAATACTTTAAAATACTGGATTCATCCAACAAAAGAATCCGTGACAATACCTACACAACCACTCGCTTTCTTTTAGATAAGATAGACTGGCGGGACAGATTAATCTGCGTATCCGGTTCAAGAGGCTGTGGGAAAACAACGCTGATCCTGCAACATATCCGTTCTGCATTTAACGAGGATTATGATAAGGCACTATATGTCTCGTTGGATAATCTTTGGTTTGCTAATAATTCATTGTCGGAATTGGTCGATATGCATTATAAAAACGGCGGAACACATATCTTTTTGGATGAAGTACATTATTTAAGGGATTGGCAGATAATCATCAAAAACCTGTATGATGAATACCCTAAGATGAAAATCGTATATACAGGTTCATCCCTGTTGAAAATTGACTATGAGAGTGGGGATTTATCAAGAAGACAGGTAACATATCATCTTCCCGGCCTCTCGTTTAGGGAATACCTTTTCTTTGAGAATATAATTGATTTAAAGGCCATCGGCTTGAATGAACTCTTAGCTGACCACAAGACCATTGCAGAGAAAATTGCGCCGGAGAATGCAATTTTGAAACATTTCTCGGAGTATTTGATGAGAGGATATTATCCTTTCTACAGAGAAGTCTATGCCGGATATGATCAGAGATTATCTCAGATAACAAATCAGATATTGGAAAGTGATTATCCTGCTGTAGAAAAGATTAATTATTCGACGGTAAAAAAAATAAAGAAAATGCTTTTCATTCTGGCACAGAGCTGTCCGCAGACACCCAAGATGACGGAGCTGTATGCTCAATTGGAAACAGACAGAAATCAAGGCTTAAAGATGCTTAATATCCTTGACAAGGCAAACTTACTGAATATTCTGTCTTCTGAGAAAGCAAGCCTGAAAAATATGGCAAGACCCGATAAAATCTATTGTGACAATCCGAATATAATGTATTCTCTGACGGAAAGAATAAACGTCGGGACGAAGAGAGAAACATTTTTTTTGAATCAATTGAGGTCTGCCGGATATGATGTACTCTATCCAAACAGCGGTGATTTTCTTGTCGAAGAAAAATACTTATTTGAAGTTGGCGGAAAGGACAAGAGATTCGATCAGATAAAAGATATTCCGAATAGCTTTCTGGCGATAGATGATGTGGAGATTGGAAGAGGCAACAGGATTCCTCTATGGATGTTCGGATTATTGTATTAAGGTGCTTTTATCTTCATGCCATACTTAACGGTACGCTTCAGTCTTGATACATATACTGTCTTTTAAAGGAACGTAATATCTGATAAAATATCCCCGGATACTACAGGCTGTTTGACATGAAGGAGGATAAGGATCTCATGGAAAATTTCAGCTTTTATTCACCTACTTATTTTGTGTTCGGCAGAGACACCGAGTCTCAGACGGGAGAGCTCGTTAAAAGGTTCGGAGGATCAAAGGTGCTCATCCATTACGGAGGAGGGAGCGTCGTGCGCTCGGGACTTTTGGATCGCGTAAAGAAGTCGCTGGACGGGGCGAATGTACCCTATGAGATACTCGGAGGTGTGCAGCCCAATCCGAGGAGCGGGCTTGTATATGAGGGTATAGAGCTGTGCAGGAGGGAGAAGATCGACTTTATCCTCGCAGTGGGCGGAGGCAGCACTATAGACTCTGCCAAGGCCATAGCGGCAGGGACGGTATATGACGGGGATTTCTGGGATTTTTACAGTGGGAAGCTGATAGAAGAGGCACTGCCTGTAGGCACCATACTTACCATAGCCGCAGCAGGAAGCGAGGGCAGCCCGGACTCCGTGATAACCAAAGAAGACGGGATGTATAAAAGAGGAGCAACGGGAGATGCCATACGGCCCAGGTTCAGTATCCTCAATCCCGCGCTGACACAGACTCTTCCGGCATTCCAGTCGGCGGCTGGAATCACGGATATCATGGCACATCTTTATGAAAGGTATCTGACGAACTCAAAGGAAGTGGAGGTCACGGATCGTATGATAGAGGCACTGCTTCTTACCATGAAGCATGAGGGCCCCAGAGTCATCGAGGATCCCGACAACTATGAGGCAAGAGCCAACATCATGTGGGCAGGGATGATGGCTCACAATAATTCCTGCGGGGTAGGCAGGAGCCAGGACTGGAGCAGCCATGATATAGAGCATGAGCTCTCTGCCCTTTATGACTGTGCCCACGGAGCGGGACTCGCAGTGACGATGCCTGCCGTATTTACATATGTGATGGGGCACGATGTGATGAGGTTTGCCCAGGTCGCAGTACGGGTATGGGGCTGTCAGATGGACTTTGCGCATCCCGAGGTCACGGCAAAGGCAGGTATAGAGGCGTTCAGAAGCTTTCTCATATCTATCGGGATGCCGCGTAACTTCGAGGAGCTCGGTGCTAAGGAAGAGGATATACCGAAGCTTGTGGAGAGTCTCTGCAGAGGCAACGGCAGGGACGGCAGCCTGGACGGCTTTATGAAGCTTAACGAGGATGATTGCGAAAAAATCTATCACATGATGGTGTAAAGACCCGATAAAGTGATACAATATATTGTTCGTATAGTGTTTCACTTTTAAGGTCAGACAGGAGATCATGGAAGAGTATAGACGGCATAATTTAGTAACAGTCGGTCTGTGTGTGGCAGGGGTTGCGGTAAACCTGCTTTTAAGTATGTGTATTACCGCGATCGGCATGCCTCTCTATCTGGATACGGTCGGAAGTGTGACAGTGGCGGCTATGGGCGGCTATCTGCCGGGTATCATAGTCGGCTTTGTCACCAATATCGTCAAAAGCACATATGATGCGTCCGCCATATATTATGGGGGACTGAATGTGCTCATAGCCTTTGCCACCACCTGGATGGTGCATAGAGGATGGATGAAGAGAGCACCGGGCATCATCGGTATGATCCTTGTGCTCGCACTGATAGGCGGAGGTCTGGGAGCGGCCATCCCGTGGTTCATGGACGGTCTTGCCTTTGACAGTGAATCCCTCGCCGATATACTCTATGAGACAGGGATTTTCAGTAACGGCGGAGCATATCTGACCGCGGGCATCATTACGGATCTGTCGGATAAGACAGTCACTGTGCTGATCGCTGTCATCATATGCCGTCTGGTACCGGACAGATATCATGAGATGTTTTCATTTACCTGTTGGATGCAGTCTCCGGATTCCAGCCGGAATATCCTTTCGGGAGAGAGCTCCCCTGTCAGGGTAATGTCCTTTCAGAAAAAGATACTGCTGATGCTCGGTGTCTCTCTGACCACCGTTGCGATAGTGTGTGCGGCGACAAGCTACAATATATATCAGAAAACCGTGATATCCGAGCGCTCGCGTATAGCACAGAGGACGGTAGAGATAGCTGCCGGACAGCTGGACGGAGACCGTATAGATGACTTCCTTGAGCATGGCCCGGAGCTGGAGGAGTACAGGGAGACAGAGCGAAGCCTCGCAGGCATACTTAAAAGCTCGGAGGATATCGCCTACCTATATGTATACAGGGTAGAAGAGGACGGATGCCATGTGGTCTTTGATATAGACACGGAGGAAACGCCGGGGGAGGAAACGGGTACTGTCATAGCCTTTGATCCGGGCTTCGCCGACTATATACCGAGGCTTCTGGCAGGCAGGGAGATAGATCCGATCATTACGAATGACCAGTACGGGTATCTGCTGACTGCGTATAAGCCGGTATACCGCTCGGACGGCAAGTGTGCGTGCTATGTCGGAGCTGACGTGGATATGGAGCAGATCCTTGTCATGCAAAGGGAGTTTCTGGTGGAGATGACCTCCATATTTATAGGCTTCTTTATCCTGCTATGTGCAGTCGTGATATGGCTTACAAACTACCACATCATCTATCCGGTAAATGCCATGACCGGATCGGTGGACGCTTTTCTTGCCGCGGGTGAATCCCAGGAGAGTATGGATCAAAGCGTCAGAAGCATCAGGAGCATAGATATCCATACAGGTGATGAGGCGGAAAAGCTGTATCAGGCTATATGCGCACTGGCACTTAAGCAGACGGAGCAGATGAGGAACATAAGGCATTTCTCTGAGTCTACGGCAAAGATGCAGGACGGTCTCATCATCACGATGGCGGATCTGGTGGAGAACAGGGATTCCGATACGGGAGCCCACATACAGAAGACGGCGGCTTATGTCAAGATCATAGTGGAGGGTCTGAAGAGAAAGGGATATTATCCCGAAAAGATCACGCCGAAGTTTATGTCTGATGTGGTCCGGAGTGCGCCGCTTCATGATGTGGGAAAGATAAACATTCCTGATGAGATATTAAATAAACCGGGCAAGCTGACTGATGAAGAATACGGGATCATGAAGATACATACCGTCATGGGCGGAAGGATCATCGAGAAGGCGATAAATACCGTAGAGGGTGAGAATTATCTGAAGGAGGCAAGAAATATGGCCAGGTATCACCATGAGCGGTGGGACGGAAAGGGCTATCCGGACGGGCTGCACGGGGAGGTGATACCCCTCTCTGCGCGTATCATGGCGGTAGCTGACGTGTTTGATGCCCTTACCTCGCCGCGTGTCTATAAGCCTGCCTTTCCTTTGAACAAGGCTCTGTCTATGATACAGGAGGGCGCAGGCACCCAGTTTGACGCAAAATGTGTAGAGGTGCTGATGGAAGCACTGCCCGAGGTCAAGGTGATACTGAAGAAGTATAATGAGGATGCAAATGTGGATGCGGTTGGATAGGATATCGTCGGTGAAGACAGGCAAAAAGCGGCTCAGTCATGCTGCGGCTCTGGTGATCGCCGGCATCTGTATGATGCTTGCGGTGACTGCTGATAATGAGGTGCTTGCTTCAGCATCGGATATGAAAGGACAGGCTGAGGTCCCACATACGGAGTATGACAGCTACGGAGGGGGCTATGCGGCTACGGGACAGATCCCCGATGTGGGATATGTGGCGGAGGTTTACGATGCTACCAACGGACTGCCTACCTCTGATGCGATGTGCCTGCTCGGAGCGAGTGACGGATATGTGTGGATCGGCGGATATGCCGGAGTCATACGCTATGACGGCTCCATATTTGAGAGGATGGATACATCAGGAGGACTCACAAGTGCCAGAGGAATCTACGAAGACAGTAAGGGCAGGATATGGGTCGGTACAAACGATAACGGCGTGGTAGTACTCGACGGGGAGGTGCAGACGCATCTCACCTATAAAGACGGGCTGCCGTCGTCCTCCATCCGTACCTTTGCCGAGGATCGGGAGGGCAATATATTCATAGGGACTACGGCAGGGATATGCTATGCGGACGAGGAGCTGAGGATAAATGAGGTGCCGGGACCGGATATATCGGGAGAGCGCGTCCTGAGGCTTGAGCGGGATATGTCCGGTCAGATATACGGACAGACAGCGAACGGGATCGTATTTGTGATAAATGACCGCAGCATAGCAAAGCTGTATACCAGCGAGGAGCTGGGCACGGGAGTCATATGGACCATGATGCCCGATCCTTATGAGGAGAGTAAGGTATACATCGGTACGGAGAGCGGTATCGTCTATCACGGCAGGTTCGGCGATAAGGCTAACGCTATGGAGCATATACTGCCGGAGGGGCTGGGCGGCATCCACTGGATAAACTATGACTGCGGACGTATATGGATATCCTACATTAATCAGGCAGGATATCTTGATGATAATAATGTCTTTCATCTGCTGGACGATATTCCCGTGGACAGCGGTATAGAAATGATGACATCCGATTATCAGGGTAATATGTGGATGGCCTCATCCACGCAGGGAGTGATGAAGATAGTCACAAACAGCTTTGTAGACCTGACCGACAGGGCAGGGATACCCGGAGAGGTAACAAATGCCGCATGTCTTTACAAGGGTGATATCTATATAGGAACAGATGCCGGGCTCAGGATCATAGATAAAGACGGTAATGCAGAGACAACCGGACTGAGTGCCTACATCGGAGACACGAGAGTGCGCTGCATTAAGGAGGACGCAGAGGGGAACCTGTGGCTCTCGACATATACAAATGAAAAGGGACTCATCTGCTATACGGCTGACGGTGAGATAGAGGCATACACCACAGGAAACGGGATGCCCTCCAATGAGGTGAGAGCCATTGCCTTCTCACAGGGGGGAGAGGTGCTCGCCGGTACAAACGGCGGTCTGGCAGTGATAAAGGACGGCAGGGTGGTGCGTACCGTAGGTTCGGAAGACGGGATCGTAAATACCGTATTCCTGACAGTGGAGGAGGCATGGGACGGGACGATCCTCGCAGGCTCCGACGGTGACGGCATCTACGAGATAGGTGAGGACGGAGTAAGGAGGCTCGGTCGGGATGACGGTCTGACGAGTGAGGTCGTGATGAGGATCATAAGGGATGATGAAAGGAACGTATTATGGATCGTGACCTCCAACTCCATAGAGTACATGAAGGACGGAAAGATAAAGCAGGTAGCGTCTTTCCCTTATAATAATAATTATGACATGTATTTTGGTGACGGCAATAATGCGTGGATACTGTCGTCATACGGTCTGTACAGCGTAGATGCCGATGAAATGATAAGCGATACCATATCCGAATACAGTCTGTATACGGTGGAGAACGGACTGCCGTATGCCATCACGTCCAACTCATACAGTGCCCTGAGTGATGACGGCGATCTCTATATACCCGGACGAAACGGTCTGATAAAGGTAAATATCAATAATTATTACGATCAGGATAAAAAGGTACTGATGGATGTCCAGGCGATATATTGCGGCGAAGAGAGGATATATCCGGATGAGGAGGGGGTATTTCACATACCCGCCTCAAAAGCCAGAGTGCAGATAATGGCTTCGGTGCTTGACTACACAGTGCAAAATCCCATGGTGCATATGTACCTCGAGGGTGGACCGGATGACGGGATCACGATGCTCAGAAGCAGGCTCACATCGCTGGAGTACACCAACCTGCCTTACGGAGACTACCTCCTGCATATTCAGGCTGTAGATAAGGCTACGGGAGATGTCCTGCAGGACAGTGCCTTCGAGGTGAAAAAGGCGGCGAGACCCGGTGAGCTCCTTAGTGTGAGGATACTCTTTATAGCACTGCTTGTAATCGCGGCAGGTCTTATAGTGTGGCGTTTTATGCGCTCCACCGTTGTCGCAAGACAGTATGATGAGATACGCAAGGCAAAGGAGGAGGCAGAGAGGGCGAATGCCGCGAAGTCGAGATTCCTCGCGAATATGTCGCATGAGATCCGTACTCCCATCAATACCATCATGGGAATGAACGAGATGGCAATGAGAGAGGATCCTACGGGGGTACCGAAGGGATACTTCATGTCTATAATGAACTACGCATTTGATATACGGAATGCGTCAGAGTCACTGCTGGGTCTGATAAATGACCTTCTTGACATTTCAAAGATAGAGTCCGGCAAGATGCATCTCGTGGAGCAGGAATACGATACGGCGGATATGCTGCGTCAGATAGTATCCATGATAAGAGTAAGGAGCACGGAAAAAGAGCTGACCTTTGATGTGGTCATAGATGAAATGCTCCCCAAGCGTATGTACGGTGATATGGGCAAGATCAAGCAGATAGTGCTGAACCTCCTGACAAATGCCGTGAAGTATACGGATTTCGGCGGATTCATATTAAATGTATCCATGGAGGAGCGGGACGGAGACAGAGCCTCCCTGCGTTTTTCAGTCAAGGACACGGGCATGGGCATCAAAGAGGAGGACATGGAAAGACTCTTCACGGCTTATGAGAGGCTCGATGAGGAAAGGAACAGCGGCATACAGGGGACGGGACTGGGACTTGACATATCAAGGAAGTTCGCTGAGCTGATGGGCGGAAGACTGTGGTGCGAGAGCGTATACGGGGAGGGCTCGGAGTTTATCCTGACCGTAGATCAGAGGATAGTCGATGATACCCCGATCGGAGTGTTTATCGAGCATGAAGACAGCACTTCGAAGGGACCGTATGTGCCTAAGTTTATCGCACCGGATGCAGACATCCTTGTGGTTGATGATAATCCTATGAACCTGAACGTGATAAAGGGACTGCTCAAGGCAACCAAGGTGTTTGTCACGACCTCCACAAGCGGAGAGGACGCTCTGGAAAAGATAAGAGATTCTCATTTTGATGTAGTGCTCATGGATCATATGATGCCGGGCATGGACGGTGTAGAGGCCGTCGGGAAGATAAGAGAGTTTGATAAGGAGCTGCCGGTATATGCTCTTACGGCAAACTCTACCGCAGGAGAGGAGTATTACAAGAAGAAGGGCTTTAACGGATATCTGTCCAAGCCAATAGACAGTGAGACTCTGGAGAGGACCCTCATGCAGCACATACCGGACGAGATGATGGAAAAGCCTGCGGAGGATGATATACAGGAGGAGATCACGGAGATCCCTGAGGATATGAAGTGGATCTATGAAACTGAGGGCATATCCGTGGAAGAGGGACTGAAGAACTCCGGCGGGGTATCAAGCTATATATTCTCACTGAATCTTTTCCTGGACACGATCGACGGCAATGCACAGGTCATAAGAGATGCCTATGACAGCGGCAATATCAGGCTTTATACCATCAAGGTACATGCGCTGAAGAGCTCTGCACGTATCATAGGAGCCATGGAGCTGTCCGGGCTTGCCGAGAGCCTGGAGAATGCGGGAAATAAACAGGATACAGACTTTATAAAGGATAATACGGGAAAGCTCATGTCAGAGTACGAGGCATATAAGGAGAAGCTGTCAAGGCTTAAGCAGCAGGATGCAGGTGAGGACAGGCAGCCGATAGCGGAGGAGGAGCTGCAGGATGCCTATGATGCTCTTGCGGACAGCATCGCGCAGATGGACTATGATGCAGCGGAAATGGTGCTGGATCAGTGCGCTGAGTACCGGCTCCCGGATGAGGATGCCAAAAGGATGGATGAGCTCAGGAATATGCTGAAGGTACTGGACTGGGACGGGATGGAGAGTCTGATCGGATCAGGGTCGTAAAGGAGCAGACGGGAGATGTATGAGTATATAAGAGAGCATCAGATGAATATCATGCTGGCACTCTGTGCCGTATGCGCGATGATGGCGGTGTTGCTTTTAATTACACGCTTTCTTCCGAAAAAGAGAAAGTGGATACTGATCTTTATGGAATGTGTCGCCACGTGTCTGCTGGGCTTTGACCGGGCAGCATATCTGTACAAGGGGGATACCTCGACACTGGGCTATGTCATGGTGAGGCTTTCCAATTTCATGGTGTTTTTTCTTACGTCCGGCATCGTGCTCGGTTTTAATATGTATGTGACTAATCTGCTGATGACTGACGGTAAGCTTGAGAGGATGCCGATACGTCTGAAGGTATCACAGATCGGTGCGATGATGGGGATGGCTCTTGCGGTCATAGCTCATTTTACCGGGTTATATTACTATTTTGACGGGCAGAATGTCTATCACAGAGGACCGGGGTTTTTGATCGCTTATATCATACCGGTCATCATCCCTCTCGTGCAGTTCAGTGTGATATTGCAATACAGGAAGCTTTTCAGCCGTCTCATCTTCGCCTCGCTCATACTGTATATATTCCTGCCGATCATCGTAGGTGTGATACAGATCTTTGCCTACGGGATATCCATTGTCAATATGGCTATGGTGATGGTATCGATATCGCTATATATATTTTCATATCTGGATGTCAATGATATGGTCGTGAGGGTGCATGAGCAGGAGAAGCTGAGCATGAGACGGCTTTTCGAGCAGACGGCTGAGGCATTTGTCACAGCCGTTGAAAAAAGGGATGAGTACGCAGTGGGACATTCGGCAAAGGTAGCGGAATATGCGAAAAAGATAGCACTTTCTGCTGGCAAAAAGGAGAAGGAGTGCTATGAGGCATATTACGCGGCACTTCTTCATGATGTCGGGATGATCGGAGTCTCTGATGCCGTGATGAAAGGGGCTGGGGATGTCAGCGATGAGACACATGAGGAGATAAAGCAAAAGCCTCTGCTGAGCGAGGAGATACTCTCGGGCATCACTGAGTATCCGTGGCTTGCGAAGGGCGCACGCTCCGTATATGAGAGATACGACGGGAAGGGATATCCTGACGGGATCAGCGGAGATCATATCCCCGAGCTGTCCAGGATCATAGCCGTGGCAGATGCATACGAGGATATGACATCAAGAAAGAGAAACAGGGAACCGATGCCGTACAATGCAGTACGTGAGGAGCTGATAGAGCAGGCGGGACTGCGGTTTGACCCGGATTATGCCGGAGCCATGGTTCACATCATGGATGAGGAGCATACGCGGGAGGAGATAAGAGAAAGCAGAGAGATCGAAAAGGAGATAGAGTGCAGCGATTACAGGAGTGCGGTGACAGTCGGTATACCCGTAGAGGAGGAGATCGTAAGGATCAGCTTTAAGTGCGTCAGAATGTCGGAAAAAGACGCATTTTCTGCACCCTCCATCATATTATTCGACTCATATGACAGACATACTCATGATAATATCAAGTCGATAGAGGCATACCGGTATATGGAATACGGCGAGTTCTGGTTTGACGGACACTATGTATCCACAGCGGCGAGAAACGTTGAAGTGAAGGTGACAAAGCGTGGAGATGCCGGCGCAAAGGATATGTATGACGGGTATGAGATCACGGCCGGAAGATATGAGGATCATCTGACGATCAAAATGGAAGGAACGTCACATACAGTGGATATCATAACCGCGATCCCGGACAAGTCGAAGGCTTCGTATATCGGACTGACCGGTGAGAACTGCCGGATCAGTGATATTGAGGTAAAAAAGACCGGTGAGACCGTAAAGGACGGAGACATTAAGAGGATCGTAAATGAGATCAGCTATATCGACCGAATGGAGTCCGACCTGCCGAATATCCAGATCGATCATTTCCATTCCGCATCCACAGCGGGCATACCTCTGCATGACAGGCTGGAGATGGCCTTCCATACCATGAGCCTGCCATCCGCCGAGCTTGCATGGCACTGTCCGCATATAGTGATATTTTACTCCGAGGACGGACAGATAAACGGTAAGGGATATCGGGAGTATGCGCTGATCAAGCTTAACGGCGAAGTGTCTGGAGATGAGGAGTGCGCCGAGAACCGTTTCCATATGAAAAAGGACGAGGGCTTCCCGGGATGGGGCAAATGGAAGGAAACCAACAGAAAGGGTATGGAGTGCTCTGCAAGCGTGGTAAAGAGGGGAAACAGGGTGACTGTACATACGGAAAATCTGGGGATAGCCATAGAAAATACTACTATTCTTAAGGAAGACGGACAGGTATACGCTGCTCTTACCGGTGATCTGGTAGCTCTGACCGATATCAGGATAAAAAATCGTCATTAAAAACCACTTTACATAACTCAAAAATGTGGTATTATTCATATTGAATTTTTGTGTGCGCTGATATTAGGTGAGGATGTAACTATTCGGAAATAAAGTGGTTCTGAATGGATACGGGGGGTTTACTATGTCAGATAATCGTGTGATGGTACTGGGCGAGAAGGAGACTTTTGTCATCCGCATACTTATGAAAAAGATGGGGGATGCGGGTATCGGCTCTGAGTTTGTGCCCCTAAGTGTCAACGATATAAACACGAAATGGAAGGAATGCAGTCTCATAACCATATACATGGATGAGCATGCCAAGGCCGGCAGGGACATACTGCATTTTCTCGCGGACAAGGCTATGGAGGACGGAAAGCTCATGATAGCCATAGGTGACGAGGATAATGTCCGGTACATGTGCGATCACGTGCCGGGAGAGCTTTTATACAAGACCTTTGTCCGTCCGGTAGACAACGAAAAGTATATCAATACCGTAAGGGAGGTATTTGACAAGACAGCGGCCGGGGAGTTCAGGAAGAGCGTACTGATCGTGGATGATGATCCCAGCTATATGGGACTCGTGAGAGAGTGGCTCAAGGGCACCTACAAGGTAGCGATGGCAAATTCGGGACTGCAGGCTCTGAAATGGCTGGGGAAGAACAGGGCGGATCTCATACTGCTCGACTATGAGATGCCGGTCACGAGCGGACCACAGGTGCTTGAGATGCTGAGGAGTGATGAGGAGACTAAGGACATACCCGTCATCTTCCTTACGGGAAAGGGAGACAAGGAGAGCGTGATGGCTGTAGTCGCGCTCAAGCCGCAGGGGTATTTCCTTAAAAATATAGATCGCGAAGAGCTGCTCACGAAAATGAAGGAGTTCTTCATACTGCATAAGCAGAACAGATAATGTCAGATAAAACGGCAAACGGATTCATAACAGAAAACGGCAGAAACAGGTATCTGACAGGCATATCGATATGGGCTATGGCATTCGGCTGCGTCATAGGCTGGGGATGCTTTGTCATGCCGGGTACGACATTCCTGCCTGATGCGGGACCTGTGGGTACAGCCGCAGGCATAGCACTTGCAGCGTGCATGGGACTTATAATGTGCGCGAATTATTCGTGGCTTGTGCAGAAACACCCCGAGGGAGGCGGTTCGTACGCATATACGCGTATGGCTCTGGGTGAGGATCATGCGTTTCTTGCGGCATGGTCACTTGAGCTGGCCTACATTTCGCTGCTTTGGGCAAATGCCTCTGCTTTTGTACTGCTGGCGAGATATCTGGTGGGCGATGTACTGCAGTGGGGATTTCACTATACCGTAGCAGGATATGATGTATACTGCGGTGAGGTGCTCGTCACCATGATGATAGAGACAGGCTTCGGGCTGATTACCTGCTTCGGCAAGAGACTGGCGAATGCTTTGAGGACCGTGCTGGCCGTTGTTTTATTTGTGTCCGTGATCATACTCTTTGTCGGGGTGGCAGCACATACAGGCTTCGACGGGATGTTTTCTCCCGCTTTTTCCGACAGGGAGCCAGCAGGTATACAGATACTCAATATAGCAGTGCTTGCACCGTGGATGTATGTGGGATTTGAGGTTGTCGTACATTCGGTCGGAGAGGTAAGGTTTTCGGCAAGGAAGATATTCTCGTATGCGGCAGTCGCTATAATCACCGGAATGATAGTATATATACTGCTCGCCCTTACCGCAGCTGCCGATACTCCGTCGGGATACGCCGACTGGTCAGAGTATGTATCGGGGCTGGACAGGGAACGCGGCATCATGGCTATGCCGGTCTTTTATAATTCGTGGAAGGCAATGGGAGACTGGGGGATAAGGCTTGTCGGGATAGCCTCATTTTCGGCACTTGCCACGAGCATGATGGGCTTTCACCGCGCAGCCGCAAGGGTACTGAAAAACATGGCAGCCGCAAACCTGCTTTCGGAAAAGATAGCCTATGTAAATGACGACGGTATACCCATAAATGCCAGTATACTCGTATGGCTTCTTTCACTGCCGATACCGTTCGTGGGCCGTACCGCCATAGGGTGGAATGCGGATGTATCCACACTCAGTGTCGCGATAGTCTATGTATACATATCCTTATGCGCGTGGAAGACGGCAAGAGGTGACGGGAATAAGGGAGTCATGGCGAGCGGAGTCATGGGAGTCATATCCTCCGCAGCGGTACTCTTCTTCCTGCTTGTGCCCAATATATTTGCCGTAGATGCTCTTGCTACGGAATCCTATCTGATGCTTGCCGTATGGAGCCTTGCGGGCATGCTTTACTACTGGTATGTCTTTTCAAGAGACCGCAAGCATCGCTTCGGTAATTCTACGATCATGTGGATCATGATGCTGTTTCTGCTTTTCTTTTCGATAAACGTATGGGGCAGGCTTGACACTCAGGAGAAGATAGAGAGTGTGTCGGGAGATGCCGGAGACTTCGTAAATACCGTGCTTGCAAGGAGCAGTCTGATACAGCTTGCGATAATTGTGGTGGCTCTTTTCATCATGTTCCGACTTTTTGTCACGATGCTCAGGAGAGAGAAAGAGCTCGATCTGCAGATAATAAAGGCGGAAGAGCGTGACAGGGCCAAGTCTGAATTCCTTTCAAATATGTCACATGATATACGTACTCCCATGAATGCGATAGTCGGGTTCACCGATCTCGCCATGCTCGATACAGGCAATAAAGAAAAGATGGAGGAGTATCTGGGAAAGATCAAGGCATCGAGCTCACATCTTTTGGCTCTGATAAATGACATACTGGAGATGAGCAGGATAGAGAGCGGCAAGATAGAGCTGAAGGAGGAGCCCGTGAATCTGCCGGAGCTGCTGAGTGACCTGCAGGCTATCATAATAGGGCAGGCAGAGGCCAAACAGCAGGAGCTGATGATAGATTCACGGATGACAGATGCGAATGTACTGTGTGACAGGCTGAGGCTCAATCAGGTGATGCTTAATCTGATATCCAATGCGATCAAATATACTCCCTCCGGTGGCAGGATAGCGGTCAGCTTCGTGCAGAAGACCCCTGTAAAAGACGGAAGAGCCTCCTATGAGATCAGGGTAAAGGATAACGGCATCGGCATGTCAGAGGAGTTTGCTTCAAGGATATTTGAGGCCTTTGAAAGAGAGCAGACCTCGACCGTGAGCGGCATACAGGGGACCGGACTCGGCATGGCCATCACCAAAACCTTAGTGGATATGATGGGAGGTGAAATCTTCCTTGATACCGAAAAGGGCAGGGGATCCGAGTTTACGGTTTTGCTGGACTTTTCGGTGACGTCAATCGCGCCTGATATCTCATCCGATACGGTGACGGGACAGGCAGAGTCATCCGGCAAAGGGGAGGAGACCGACTCCTCAGGCACTGATGCGGGCGAAGCCGGACTTGAGGGCAGGAGGGTACTGCTTGTAGATGATATAGAGATCAACAGGCAGATGGCCATGATGATGCTGCAGATGCAGGGGATAGAGGTGGAGGAGGCAGCTGACGGTACGGAAGCTGTGAGGATGGTAGAGAGCTCCGAACCGGGATACTATGATGCTGTGCTTATGGATATACAGATGCCTGTGATGGATGGCTACGAGGCGGCTCGAAGTATCCGCGCTCTGGACGATCCCATACTGTCAGGTGTACCTGTCATAGCAATGACGGCAAATGCCTTTGCGGAGGATATAAAAAAGGCAGAGGATGCAGGTATGAATGGTCATATTGCGAAGCCTATCGATGTGAATATACTGGTGAGGACGTTAAAAGATATCCTTTCAGGGTCTCCAGAAGACCCAAAGGAAGACATAGGCGGCAACGACGGCCGCTAAAGTGAACGGGATGCCTATCCGGGCAAAATCCTTAAAGCTTATCTCGTATCCTTCTTTACGGAGCATACCGACACCCGCTATATTACAGCTTGCACCTACCGGAGTGATGTTTCCTCCGAGGGTGGCACCACAGAGCAGTCCGAAGTAGAGCAGATAGGGCGGGACACCCATCGCAAGGGTCACTCCCTGCAGGACCGGAAGCATGGTAGCCACATAAGGTATGTTGTCTATGAAAGCGGAGATAAGGACGGAGCCCCAGACCACTATAGTATAGAGCAGAAATACATTTGTACCGCCCACAGAAGCTATGATGCCAGCCAGATCATCTATAATGCCTGCCTCGGTGATCCCCGCTATCACGGCAAAGAGACCTGTAAGAAGCAGCAGCGTGTCATAATCAAGGTTCTTCAGCACGCGTACGACCCGGCCGCTGTCCCTGTCCTTTAAGTACTCCCATACGATACCGATCACACCGCATACCATACAGATCACACCGTTTGTGATCTCCGGCTTCTCGGGGATAAAGGATGCGATCACAAGCAAAACCACATGAGCAACCATCATTATGGTGGGTACATAGTCGTTTACGACTGTATTCTCATCGGAAGAAACGCTTTCGCGATCCTTTCTGAATAGGATCATCATGATAGGAACGGTAAGCAATGCTCCTAACTCCACTGCAAAGAATATGCCGGGTCTGCCGTGCATCCAGAAGAAATCCGTAAAGTCCATGCCTGCATATGAAGCCAGCATTATCGAGGTCGTATCTCCCACAAGAGTCGCCGCACCCTGCAGATTGGATGAAACGGCTATGGATATTATCATGGGCACCGGATTGATCTTAAGCTTTTTGCAGACGGCAAGTCCTACCGGTGCCACCATGAGAAGCGTCGCCACATTATCAATGAAGGCTGAGATAATGCCCGAAAAGAGAGACATGAGTATAGTCACCCACATTACGTTCGGGGCTATCTTCAGTATCTGATCCGCTATGAGGTTTGGCATTTTGGACTCTATGAAGTAGTCAACGAGCAGCAGCGTGCCCAGTATCATGAGAAGTACATTCCAGTCTATCGCCGCAGGCAGAGAGCGTAAGGGCAGTATGCCGAGCAGGACAAATACCGCTGCCGTGATAAGCGCGGTAATGGCTCTGCGTTTGGGCATCGCGATAAGGCATATATACATAAGAATAAATAAAACTATGGCAACGATCTTCATATCAGAGATACTACAATGGAGAAAAGCGTATGTCAACGAAAAAACACTGTTTACATAAATCCAAAAAAACGTTATAATATGCGGTATTATGGCAGATGAAAGAGCTTTGATCAGATTTGAAAATGTGGGAAAGATATACAGGACCGGACAGATCGTCTATGAGGCTCTGCACGATGTGAATCTTGAGATAAACGACGGTGAGCTCGCGGTTATCTTAGGTCCCAGCGGAGCCGGAAAGAGTACACTGCTGAACCTTTTGGGAGGACTTGACGGAGCGACCAGCGGCAGGATATTTTTCGGAGATGACGAGATCACGGCTTTTGACGATAGCAGGCTCGGTAAGTTTCGCGCAGTGGATGTGGGCATCGTATTCCAGTTTTACAATCTTGTTCCCACGCTTACTGCGATAGAGAATGTGGATCTGATGCAGGATCTGGGGGTGAAGATCATGAACCCGCTTGAGGCACTGGAAATGGTGGGGCTTGCCGACAGGAAGGACAATTTTCCGTCCCAGCTCTCCGGTGGACAGCAGCAGCGTATATCCATAGCGAGAGCCATAGCCAAGATGCCCAGACTCCTGCTGTGTGATGAGCCGACCGGAGCATTGGATACCAATACCGGACGCGGAGTGCTCAAGATACTGCAGGATCAGAGCAGGGTGTATAAAAGGACTGTCGTCATGGTCACGCACAACAGTATGTTCGCCGAGATCGCTGACAAGGTCATCATGGTAAAGAACGGTACCGTGGAGGAAGTAAAGATAAATGAGAGTCCCAAGGATGCGGATGAGCTTCAGTGGTAGGCAGAGATGACACGTAATCTCAGGAGAAAGCTTTTAAGGGATCTCAAGGCGAACTTCGTGCAGTTTCTTGCCATCTTTATCATGTGCTTTCTGGCGATGTTTGTGCTTGAGGCATTTGACTCAGTCGTGACCGGATCATGCAATTCTCTTGACAGATACTATATTCAGACGGACTTTGCGGATCTTGAGGCATCATCGGAGGGCTTTACGACAGAGGATCTTCTGACAGTGAGGATGCTGCCTTCGGTAAAGAATGCGGAGCTGAGATATACCGTCAACGGCAAGGCAAGGCTTGGGGGAGCGGAAAAAAAGCTTGAATTCAATTATATAGACGGAAATGAGATATCCAAAATGCTCCTTGTCAGCGGTGAACCGTATGAGAAGGAGAAGAGCGGCATATGGATCGACAGTGACTTTGCAGTCAGGCAGGGGATAAATGTAGGAGATACGCTTCAGCTCACCTGTGAGGGAGTGGATTTTTATGAGACCGTAAGAGGTACAGTCAGCAATCCCGAGCATGTATATTTTCTGATAGACGGTACCTATATAGAGCCCGACATAGGCGGATACGGATACGCTTTTCTTGATGCGGGAGAGTATCCCGGAGAGTCGCTGCTTTTTGACACCATGTATGTTGACGTATACGGGGTGGAGCATCAGTACTATCTTACCGATGAAGAAAAGGCTGCCATAGACGGCTGCCGGCAGGATATCACACAGGCGATATCAAAGACCTCGCTTGCTTTTACCGCCAAGCAGAAGCAGACGGGATATGACTCTATAGCGGTAGACGTCGGCTCTTATAAGACCTTGAGAACGTTTTTTCCTGCGATCTTTATGATGATAGCGGTGCTGGGTATCGTGACTACCATGACGAGACTCGTCACGAAACAGCGCACCGTAATAGGTACGTTAAAGGCATTGGGATTTTCGAATGTCGTAGTCATGATCCATTATGTATCGTATTCCGTAGTGATAGCCCTGACCGGAGCGATACTGGGGGCAGTCGCTGGCTGGTATACTCTCGGAGCGAGCATCTTTGATGCAATGAAGGCTTATTATTGTATACCGGGATACAGCATGGAGGTGTCCGGTACAGTGGTGATCACCATCGTACTGATCCCGGTAATTGCCGGTGTGACTAACTATATGGCCTGCAGGAAGCTGCTTGTACAGCGCGCTTCCGAGATACTGCGGCCGGAGCCGCCCGCAGTCATGGGAGCCGGATTACTTGAGAAGACACCCCTGTGGAGTAAAATGAACTTTGCGACAAGGTGGAATCTGAGGGATGTAAATCGCAACCGGCTGCGTACCATAGCCGCTGTACTGGGTGTATTGCAGTGTGCGATGCTTTTGTATACTGCGTTTGGTGTAAACGAGCTCAACAAATCCGTTGAGAACTGGGAATACAGTGAGCTGAGTCCTGCGAATTATACTGTCACGTTTTCCGCGGGCACCGATTACGGAACCGTATATGACTATGCCAGACAGTACAGCGGACAGATGGTGCAGAGTGCACCGGCCGATTTGATAAGCGGCGATGATTCCGGTCTGTATCGCATCACTGTTGTTGACGAAGGGAATCTGTACAGATTTCAGGCGGAGAACGGCGACTATACGAAGCTGCCGGATCATGGCGTGGCTATCAGCAAAAGGGCGGCGGACAGATTTGGCATAGCGGTGGGTGATACCATGGGATTCAGGATGCCTCCCGCATCAAAGGTCTACAACGTGAAGGTAGAGCTTATATACAAGGCACCGAACTCGCAGGGTATAGCAATGAAGCGGAGCTGCTTCGAGGAGCTGGGAGCGGATTTCAGACCGGACACCCTGTATACGGATATGACGGTGCCGTTTACATATGTAAATGACAGGACAGAGATAGCGAGCGTTTTCAGCAAGGAGCAGTATATACGATCCATGAAGGCAAAGGGAGCATCATTTGATTACTCGGTGTTGTATATAATGGTGATAGCTGTTGCAATAGGCATAGTGGTCATGTATAATCTCGGCATTCTTTCCTTTATAGAGAAGGTCCGGGAGATCGCTACGCTGAAGGTGCTGGGCTTTCCGACAAATAAGATACGCTGGATATTGCAGCAGCAGAATATATTTATTACAGGGATAGGCACGGCGATCGGACTTGCCCTGGGACCCACAGTGCTGGAGTTCATGATGGCTGAGGTCGATGTGGATGCAGACTACATGTATTCACGAATGAGTCCCATGCCGTATGTATATGCGTTTGCGCTGTCTTTTATCCTGTCGATTGCGGTAAACAGTATAATATCATCTAAAGTTAAGGATATAGATATGGTAGAAGCCTTAAAAGGAGTGGAGTAAATGAAAAAGATCATCAAAGCTGTAATCATCATCGTAGTATGCCTTGCTGCGGCAGTAGCAGGAGCCGTGTATCTGCTGACACCCGATACCATGGATGTGGTCGTGGCTGATCGTGGCAGTGTCTCGCCTACGCTTGCCGGCATCGGAAAGATAGAGGGTGACAGGAAGGTCACGGTATATTCCGATGTGGCGGGTGTGATAGACGAGAGATATGTGGAAAACGGTGAAAGGGTCAGAACCGGAGATCTGCTCGCAGGCTATGCCGGAGAGCGTCAGCAGGATGATGTGGAGCTCGCAGCCACCGATGTGGAATACAGTGAAAAGATACTGGGAGCAGCATCGGACAACCGGGCAAAGTATCAGAGGAAGTATAATGAAGCGGTAGCGCAGATAGAGAACTGCAAAAGCGTGTATGCCCTGCTTGAGATCTACATAATGTCGATCAATGCCAATGATCAGGCAAAGACATACCAGATAAAGGAGCAGCAGAAGGCTTATCAGAACGATATATATAAGATGCAGGAGGAGATCTCCGAGAAGCAGTCCGATCTGTCAAAGATAGAAGCGGATCTTAAGACTATAGAGCTTAAGGAGGATCCCCAAACTGACGCAGAAAAGAAAGAAATAGACTCACTCCGCGACAAGTCGAAGGAAAAGTACGATGATATCAAAAGACTGAATGAAAAGATATCGGACGCGCAGAGGGCAAGTCTCTGTCTGCCGCAGGAGGGTATGGACCCCGAGACCTATAAAAAGTATATAGGCTATCAGAATGACCTCGAGACCGTGACAAGACTGTGGTCCGAAGCCAGGACAGACAGGGATACCGCCCAGTCCATGCTTACGGCCTATCAGGAGATATATGCGGATGAACAGGCTGTGGAGCATAACAAGCTCTCGCTATCAAAGGCGGAGAGGGAGCTCGCGCGTGCCGAAGGCGGTACCGTGGCACCGGCTGACGGTATCATCACGAACTGTCTGGTGGATGTGGGAGCCTATGTGGAGAAGGGTGTGCCGATCTTTGAGATGCAGTCGGATGAAAGCTATAAGGTGCGTATGATGGTATCCAAGTTCGACATAGCATCGGTGGCGGAGGGACAGACCGCAGACATTAAGATAGGAAATCTCGCATATGAAGGCAAGGTCTCAAAAATAAGCCAGTCTGCCGAGAATGATGCCTCCGGTAAGGCAAAAGCAAGCATAGAGATCACCATTGATACAGATGATGAGCTCATAGTCGGTCTGGAGGCAGATGTCACGCTGAAGCTTGGGGGTGTCGAGGGAGTGCTCAGGGTACCCACAGAGTGCATATATACTGATGATGACGGCTCTTTTGTATACATCACCGAGGGTGGTACGGTAGCTAAAAAATACGTGACTACGGGTGTAAAGGACAGTACCTATACCCAGATAGATGGTCTGGATGACGGGGCGCATGTCGTGATCGATCCGGGAGCAGCGGGCAGTCTCGGAGAAGAAATAAAAGAAAACATATTATGAGGCGGGATATTTTACGGAGCAAGGCATATCTTTATCTTACCGAGTTCTTCAGCGGTATGGGTGTGATGGCAGTGGAGCTCGGCGCATCAAGACTGCTCGCTCCGTATTTTTCCTCCAGTCAGATAGTATGGACGATAATCATAGGTACCATCATGATAGCGATGGCACTGGGCAATATATACGGGGGCAGGAGCGCGGACAGAGATCCTTCACCTGATATACTCTACCGCAGGCTCCTGATCGCGTCGGTATGGATAGCCGCGATACCTGTCATCGGAAAGTATATCATCATACTCATATCAGGGGCACTCATATTTACGATAAGTACAAACTTTCTTGTCATAGCGGCATTTGCTGCCTGTATGGTGATATTTGTATTTCCGCTTTTTCTTTTAGGCACTGTGACACCGTCACTTGCGAAGTACACCGTAGGCTCACTTGATGACTCGGGCAGGGTAGTGGGGCAGCTCGGAGCGGCAAATACCATAGGCTCGATCATCGGCACCTTCCTCCCTACATTCGTTACCATACCGGCAGTCGGTACGGCGGTGACCTTTCTTATTTTTTCCGGTATTATACTGCTGATAGGCATTGTTTATTTCTTTTCAAAGAGGACGCATATCAGGAGCTGTGTGATATGTATCGTGATATATGTGCTGTGCGCCGTATCCGGTTCCTCGGGCTCCTTCGCATTCTGGCAGTCAGACCTTACCTATGAGGGGGAGAGCATATACAATTACCTGCAGGTGGCGGAGGATGAAAAGGCCGTAAGGCTGTCTACCAATGTACTCTTCGGGGTGCAGTCGATCACCATGAAGGATGACAGTCTCACGGGTATGTACTACGACTATGCGATGGCAGCTCCGGTGATGGTGTACGGCTCGCAGGACAGGGATGCTACTGCGGCAGATGAGGGGCTGTCCATGCTTATCCTGGGGATGGGCACGGGCACATACGGCAGACAATGCAGCAGATATTTTGATGGTACGGATATAGAGGGAGTGGAGATAGACGGGAAGATCACGGAGCTTTCCTATAAGTATTTTGACGCGTCGCCCGATGTGCCGGTGACTACATACGACGGCAGGGCTTATCTTCAGACTATCGACGGGAAGTATGACGTGATCATGGTCGATGCATATCAGGATATATCCATCCCCTTCCAGATGTCTTCCATAGAATTCTTTAAGGAAGTGTACGATCACCTGAATGATGACGGTGTGATGGTCGTAAATATGAACATGAGATCCGATACTGAGGGCAATATAAATGAATATCTGTCCGATACGATAGCGTCGGTGTTTCCGTCTGTGGCGACTGTGGATGTAAGGGGCTACACCAACAGAGAGCTTTTTGCGGTGAAAGAGGGGGAGGTGTCTGCAAGATTTGATGCGGGCATAGATTACATAAGAAAAAAGGGAGTCAGTACAGGCAGTACTGACGAGGAGCTCATAGCTCTTATGGCAGCAGTCAGAGACGGGATGCAGGAATATGAAGGAGGTCAACATATATTTACGGACGACCGGGCTCCTGTAGAGCTCCTCGGCATGAGGGAGATTGACGGCATGATAAGAGATGAAGTAGGATACTACAGGTCAGTATACGAAAGAGATGGTATAGATGGAGTACTCGGAGAGATC
>JAGBNR010000152.1 GCA_017634315.1 Lachnospiraceae bacterium | reverse complement strand
GGAGCGGATCATACAGGGTATGGTATATCTGGCTGAAAAGAAGCTCCCGGAGCATATGGGATGCACCCCTTTTGATATACAGATCATGACCCCGATGAGGAAGGGGGTGCTCGGAGTGGAGAATCTGAACCTGCGGCTGCAGGAAGCCATGAATCCTCCGGGCAGGCTGAAGAGAGAGATCGGCACATCAAACGGCATACTGCGTACCGGAGACAAGGTGATGCAGGTAAAGAACAACTATGATCTGGAGTGGACCGTATCAAACGGCAGAGGGATGGTCCTTGAGACCGGAACGGGGGTGTTTAACGGTGATATCGGCAGGATACTCTCGGTGTCCTCAGACAAGGTGTATGTCCGGTTTGATGACGGAAGGGAAACGGAATATAAGGGGGAGACTCTGTCGGAGCTGGAGCTTGCTTATGCGATAACGATACACAAATCTCAGGGGAGTGAATACATGGCTGTGCTGCTTCCGCTGCTGCAGGGTCCCAGGATGCTCATGAACAGAAATCTGCTCTACACCGCAGTCACAAGAGCGAAGCAGATGGTATGCATACTCGGTAGTAAAAACACCGTAGAGGAAATGATAGCTAATGAGAGAGAAGAAAACCGTCATACAGGTCTTGAAAGGAGGATCAGGGAAATGGCTGGAGCCGGTACTTGATCTGGTATACCCCGCAAGGTGCCCTTTTTGCGATGATATTCTGCCGTTTGGCACAAAGGGCGCGTGTATTCGCTGCAGAGGCAGGGTACGTTATGTAGGCGGAAGCTATTGTATGAAATGCGGAAAACAGCTCAGTGATGAGATGGAGGAGTATTGCAGGGATTGTAAAGGACACGGTCATGCTTATGACAGAGGCAGATCGCTTTACGTATATGACGATCTGATCAGAGAGTCGATAGCGAGGTTCAAATACGGGGGAAGACAGGAATATGCCCGGCATTACGGCATCGATATGGTAAACAGGCTCGGGAGCTTCATATCAGCCTGTCGACCAGATCTGATGATCCCGGTCCCGATATCAAAAAAGAAGCTTATCAGCCGCGGATACAATCAGGCAGAGCTTGTGGCGAGCCATATTTCGAGGCTTACGGGAATCCCTGTGAGTGATACCATTATAACGAGAATAACGGATACACTTCCGATGAAGGAACTGTCGAGGACAGAGCGTATGAAAAACCTTAAAGGGGCTTTCAAAATAGGTGACGTTGATGTAAAATGTAGGAACGTCCTTATAGTTGACGACATATACACTACGGGAAGTACGATTGATGCCATGGCTGCTCTTTTAAAAGGTCATGGAGTGGAGAGGGTTTATTTTGTTACGTTGTCATCAGGGATCATTATTTGAACGTACAGAGGAGGAAAGGATATGAATGTCAAGAATTGTCGCAGATGCGGAAGGATTTTTAATTATATAGGGGGACAGCCCATCTGCCCCTCATGCCGCGAGGAGATCGAGAAAAAATTTGATACGGTAAAGAATTACATAAGAGAGAATCCGAAGGTAGGTATACCGGCAGTATGCGAAGCCTGTGAAGTGGATTCCAACCAGATACAGCAGTGGATACGTGAGGAGAGACTGCAACTTACTGCCGAGTCTCCCATAGGAGTACCTTGTGAGAACTGCGGCACTCTCATCCACAGCGGCAAGTACTGCGAGAAGTGTAAGAATGAGCTGGCGAACAATCTCAATTCCGCCATAGCAAAGCCCCAGACAGCCGCACCGGAGCCTCAGAAGAAGCCGCAGGGCAATCCTGCCATGAGGTTCCTTAAGTAAAAATGAGCCGTGTCGACGGAGACAAGGTCAAGCTTATGACAAGGATGGCCTCCTTTGAAGAAAACGAAGGCAGGGAGGCTATCCGTATATGCAATTATTTTCGCAGCGACTATGTCACGCTTAATGTGGTAAAGGCCATAGTCTCCGCGACGATCTCGTTTGCTCTCATCCTCGGGTTGTATATTTATTACAATATTGACAACATGATGCAGGATATATACACCATGGATCTGCTTGAGACAGGGAGAAAGCTTATTACCTCATATGTGATATTTGCAGGTGTGTTTGGCATAATTGCGTATGTGGTATATTCATTCAGATATGACTGGGCCAAGAAGCATCTGAACGATTATAACTATGCTTTGAGAGAGCTGTCCAATATGCAGGAAATAGAAAGCCATGAATAATATTTATGATGTAAGAGACAATATAGAAGAGTTTGTCAGCCGTTATGAAACACTGATCATGGGTGCATTGCGGTTCTTTTTGGCACTTGTTTCGCTTTCGGTGGTAAACGGTAAGCTGGGCTACATGGAGAGGCTGGATTCGACGGGGATAGTCCTTGCCGTTTCCCTGCTCTGCGCACTGCTTCCGGCAGGTGTCATCATATTTTTTTCGGCAGTGTTTACCGTACTTCACTGCTACGCTCTGTCACTTGAGGCGGCACTGATAGTCATAGTCGTATTCCTGCTGATGTTCCTGCTTTATTTCAGGTTTACGCCTAAGGATACGCTGGCGGTGCAGCTTACCCCGCTTTCCTTCGTTTTCAGGCTCCCTTATGTGATGCCGGTCATATACGGACTGAAGGGTTCACCGCTGTCAGCTCTTTCGGTAGGATTCGGAGCCGTTGCGTATTTTACTATCGACTATATTTCGGACTCCGCGGATATGATACGCGGGATGTCGGAGGCTACTACAGTCGAGCGGTTCAGGACCATACTGGACGGGGTGCTGAAGAACAACACCATGGTTGCATATGTGATAGCTTTTGCTTTTACCGTGGTGATAGTCAACATCATCAAACGGCTGTCATTCAAAAACTCGTGGACTGTCGCGATAGTCTCAGGTATTGTGGCAGATATGATACTGCTGATGCTGCTCTCCGTAAGACTGGATACCGATGTGAATATCGCGGGACTGATACTCGGCTCTATGATCACGTTTCTTATCGCCATGGTATTCAAGTTGTTTGTCTTCAGTGTCGACTATGCGAAGACAGAGCGGGTTCAGTTTGAGGATGACGGATATTACTATTATGTGAAGGCTGTTCCAAAGATAAAGTCACACAGGAAAAGGAGAGTATCGGCACCGAGACCGTGGGACGAGGAATAGATGCAGCAGTTCGTTGAGCAGGTAAAAAACTTTATCAGCTTTGATTCCATTCCTGTCATGGGGATCACCGATTATCTGGAGATCCTCATAATCGCTTTTCTGGTATATGAAATAATGATATGGCTGAGGGACACAAGGGCATGGTCACTTATGAGAGGTATAGTGGTGATCATTGTTTTTGTGCTGCTGGCATATCTTCTTCAGATGACTACCATACTGTGGATAGTGCGTAACGGCATCAGTGTGCTGCTGATGGCACTTCTGATATGCTTTCAGCCGGAGCTGAGGAGAGCCCTGGACAATCTCGGAAGAAAGAACTTTATCATGTCATTTCTTACCTTTAACAATTCCAACGTAAATGAGAGGTTTTCCGACAAGACGATAAACGAGATAATCAAGGCATGCTACGAGATGGGCAGAGCAAGAACCGGTGCGCTCATCGTTATGAAGCAGAATGATCCGCTTTCCGAATATGTGCGTACAGGTATAGAGGTGGATGCGATAGTTACCAGCCAGCTTTTGATAAATATATTTGAACACAACACTCCGCTGCACGATGGAGCTGTCGTCGTGGAGAGTGACAGAGTGGTGGCAGCCACCTGCTATCTGCCGCTGTCGGACAATATGGAGCTGTCCAAGGAGCTGGGTACCAGGCACAGAGCCGGAGTAGGTATATCCGAGGCGACGGATTCACTCACCATCATCGTATCTGAGGAGACGGGACGTGTATCGATAGCATACGGCGGCAATCTGATAAGAAACGTGGATCAGGACAAGCTCAGGGAAGAGCTGGTCAGACTTCAGAATAAGACAGTAATAGATGACAGGAAGAGTATCATACGGGGGAGGAACAGGACATGAAGAAGACCCTGTCTGATTTCCTTCGAGGACTCACAAACAATATAGGCATCAAGCTGCTGTCGCTGCTGCTTGCGGTGATGGTCTGGCTGGTCGTTGTCAGTATAGACAATCCCGTCAAGGATCAGAACTTCACGCAGATACCTGTGAGTGTGCTGAATGGTGAGGTGCTTGAGAGCGAAGGACAGGCATATGAGATAGCCGAAGCATCCAGATATGTCACGGTGACTGCCAGAGCCGAGAGGATGGTACTGGCACAGCTCTCGAGGGATGATTTTTCCGCAAGCATAGACATGAATAATTATTCAAACGGAAGGGTGCCCATATCTGTAAAGGCAAACCGTCTGGCCGACAGGATAGTCAGCATCACACCGAGAAACGCGTATGCCACGGTACATGTGGAGGAGCTCGGTACGAAGCAGTTCTCCATAGATTATGAGATCACCGGTACTCCGGCTGAAGGCTATTCGACAGGAAGCGTCACCTTGGCAAACAACGTAGTAAGAGTTCAGGGACCGGAATCCATAGTGGATACGATAGACCGGGCACTGGTAAGGGTATCGGCGCAGAATATGACCAGAGACATGAGGACCGAGGCACCCATCATATTCATAGACCGTAACGGTGAGGAAGTGAATACGGACAATCTCGAGCTGTCGAGGAGCTCGGTATCGGTATCCGTAGAGATATGGGAGAATAAAGAGCTGAGTATATCCTTCAGCTATACAGGTACCCCGGCAGAGGGCTTTGCCACTACGGGCAGGGTATCATCCACCATCAATACGATCACGGTAGGCGGAGATCCCGATATACTGTCATCGCTGGCTTCAGTGACCATACCTGCGAGCGAGATAGATATAACAGGGGCTACCGAAAGTGTGGTCAAATCCATTGACATATCCGCATATCTGCCGTCAGGAGTGAGCCTTGCGGACAAGGATGAGGAGACAGTCGCTGCTGTTACGGTCGAGGTGATAGCTATGAGTCTGCTCAATGTAGAAGTGCCGGCTTCGAATATCACTATAGAGAATATACCCTCCGGGACGGCAGCTCATATAGGGGGAGGAGCTACCAGCGTGGTAACGAGTGTCAGAGGTCTGCCCGAAGTACTTGCGTCGGTAAACGGCACGATGCTTACCGGACGCATAAATATGGATGAGGTAAAGACCAAGAATGGGATAGATACATGGACTACAGGACTGTATGATGCGGATGTGACGTTTGCATATCCGGAGGGAGTATACAGCAGCGGAGTCACCACTACTGTCAAGGTGTATGTGGAAAGCGTACCTGAAGCAGCTGATACTGCATCACCGGAAGGAGATACGGACATCGATGGTACGGGAAGTCTGGTCAATAATGACGATTAACACGGGAGAATGTAAAAATGGCTAGAATGTTTGGAACAGACGGAGTAAGAGGTGTGGCAAATACGGAGCTCACACCGGTACTTGCCATGCAGCTCGGAGCGGCGGGAGCTACGGTACTTGCAAATGAGAGGTCATACAGACCCACGATCATGGTGGGCTGCGATACCAGAGTATCGGGAGATATGCTGGCGAACGCTCTCATGGCAGGTATATGCTCAGTGGGAGCCAATGCGGTATATGTAGGCGTGGTACCTACTCCTGCAGTTGCATATCTGGCTAATAAATACAAGGTTGATGCGGGAGTGGTGATATCCGCATCTCACAATCCGGTAGAGTTTAACGGTATCAAATTCTTTAACGGTGACGGCTATAAGCTTTCGGATGAGATGGAGGATGAGATCGAGGCTCTCATAAAGAACGGGCTCAAGGACGTACCCAAGCCCACAGGCTCCAGGGTAGGGAAGATCAAGTACCGCACCGATGCCAGAGAAGAGTATATCAACCATTCAAAGAAGCAGATAGATACCGATCTCAGAGGCATGAGGATAGTGGTGGACTGCGCGGAGGGAGCATCTTATTACACCTCTGTGGAGACACTCAGGGATCTCGGGGCGGAAGTGATAGCGATACACAACAATCCCGACGGCACAAACATCAATTCCAACTGCGGCTCTACTCACATGGAGGAGCTGTGTGCGAGAGTAGTCATGGAGAAGGCGGATCTCGGACTCGCGTTTGACGGCGATGCGGACAGGCTGCTCGCAGCGGATGAGAACGGTAAGCCGGTAAACGGTGATGAGATCATGGCGATAGTCGGAAACTACATGAAGTCGCAGGGTACTCTTGCAAACGACACGATAGTGGTCACGGTAATGACCAATCTCGGCTTTAAGATAATGTCGGAGAAGCAGGGTATACACATAGAGCAGACCAAGGTAGGAGACAGATATGTCCTCGAAAGGATGAGAGAGATCGGGGCGAATCTGGGAGGAGAGCAGAGCGGTCACATCATCTTCCTTGATCAAAACACTACCGGAGACGGTCTGCTGTCGGCACTGCATCTCCTTGAGGTGGTAAAGAAGACGGGAAAGAAGCTCTCGGAGCTGAAGTCCATTATGGAGATACTGCCACAGGCTCTG
>JAGBNR010000151.1 GCA_017634315.1 Lachnospiraceae bacterium | reverse complement strand
GTCGTATTTCTGATTATAAAGACCGTCCCGGCTCCTGAAATCAGGTATGCCTGACTCCGTCGATACTCCCGCGCCTCCGAAAAACACGATATTGTCCGAGCTGTCCACCAGCTCCTGCAGCTTCCGTACCTTTGCCTCCAGTTCCTTGTCCATCCTTTTCCTCCTTGTGTTGGTGCAATCGCTTAAAATGCTATTATGCTCCCAGCTTACAAATATACTCTGTGCAAAAGTGCTCAGGCGAGCATGGATAATATAAGATCCACCATCTCGCCTACATTTGCGAGCTTTCCGACCTCTTTGATGTCAAACTTGAGTCCGAACTTCTTCTCCATGGCTATGACGAGATTAATGTGCTCTATGGAGTCCCAGTCCTCTATATCCCCGGAGTTGGTCTCATCCACGATCACGAGCTCCTCATCATCAAAATTGTCCCTGAATATCTTTCTTACTTCCTCAAATACTTCTTCTCTTGTCATTACTGCACCATTATGTCCATGCTGCCGCGCAGGACCTTTTCTCCCTTTCCGTTTTTGATCGTCACCTTCAGCACTATCATATTGAAGCCGTCATGCTTCTCTGTCACCTCTCCGGTGATCTCCAGTCTGTCGCCGGGAAATACAGGCTTCGTAAACTTGATGTGGGTCTCCTTTATCAGAGACCTCTCTCCGGGCATATATACTCCGGCGAGTGTGGACATGAAGGATGCCGTGAGCATACCGTAACCCACCCTGCCCTCATAGCCCTTTCCTATGGCATAGTCATCATCATTGTGCAGCGGATTGATATCTCCCGTAAGACCGCGGAAGGTGTCAAGCATCTCCTCCGTGATGTCAACGGTAAAGCTCTCCTTCTGTCCCGTCTCTATCTCGTCATATGTATATGTATTCATTATCCTACCACCTCAAAAAGTCCGCACTCCAGCAGCCTGTCTATCAGCGGTATCAGCATATCCACGGGCTGCTCTATGATCTCGGATATACCTATCAGATCGTTACGGCCGTCCGCATAGGCTATCAGATCCTTAAGTGCGAGAGTCTGCTGATAAGTCTCCTTTGTCGACATGGTAGGCACAAGCCCGCGCTTTCCAAGCTGAGGCTCGCCCAAAGTGGTGGTGCGGTACTTCCTGTTGTACTCTGTCAGCATTATGCATTTCTTCATGATGTCAAAGGAGCCCTGCAGCCCCTCGGGCGAGATCAGATCCAGGTCGTCCGCGCTCGTATGATACTCGGGATAGATGTGATATTTACTCCGGCAGAAGCAGACCATCGGAACATCCACTCCGGGAGCCTGATACTGACGCTCATCGGAGCCTCTCTTGATATAAGGATACTCTTCAAATCCGACACCGGACGACCTGAGTACATTTGTGAGTACTCTGTCGGCATAGGTGTCAGCATATCTTGAATGCACTATACTGTATGTCCTGTTATCGCCCACGCAGGTAAGGTTAAAGCCGGCAATGACATGTGACTGCAGATGCTCAAGGTTCCTGCTTATGTAGGTGAGTGCTCCGATAGTCTCGGGAGCGAGCACCAGCCTGTAGGAGTATCTCCTCTTCGGCATATCCGCTATATATCGAGCGAGTGCCGTGATCAGTGCAGGTCCGCTGCATTCGTTGTTTGCCATGGAAGGATGACAGGTATAGGACGAGAAGAATATCTCTTCCTCGCTCTCTCCCGGAAAATACATCTCCCCATAGGTGAGAGATCCGGGCTCAAGGGTGGATCGTATCACTGCATGATAATCCCCCGGCTTTAGCGAGCAATACTGGTCATAGGACATGGAAAAGCCCCATCTGGGAGAATAGTAGCTTGTCACATAAGGAAAAACGTGGGGCTGATCCTTGAGGTAATACAGATGCTCCTTCATTTCCTCAAGAGGGAGTGTGATATCCGTGGGCAGGGAATATCCCATGACATGGAGATTGTGATCCTTCATATCGACTACCCTCTCTCCATCCGGTCCCTCAAGATAAGCCTCTTTGCAGTTCCACTCATCCGGGATCGTCCAGTCCAGCACCTTCGTACCGCTCGGCACCTCGTACATTTCGATCCTTATGTCCGGTATATGGCTCTGCAGGATGCGAAAGGTCTCTCTTACGTCGTTCCCCGTAATGCTTCTGTTTAACGGAAATATCTCCCGGCAGAGATCATACATCTGCTGTCCGTCTGTCATATGATACGCTCTCCCATAAAATAACTGTAAAATCTGTGATAAAGTATAGTTGAAAAGGGGGTATTGTGCAATGACTCAAAAGGAAAGAAGAGAAGAAAAAAACTATTAAAGTAAGCGGTATGTACACAGTTTACTGCTCTTATGGTATCGCACGTCATCCGCTATGATATCGTAGGTCCTGCCCATTGATATCGTCTTCATCGGTATGCCGTTTACCTCGTATCTTCTCGATGCTCCGGCCTTTATAAACTCCTCCTCATAGGGATATATGGTCACGAATATATCCGCTTTCAGATCGCGTACATGCATGCAGTAGGTACGCTCGCTGTAGTTGCCGTCTTTATCTATATACCCTGCGGTAAAGTCCTTAAGATATCTGTAAGGCACCCCTATCATTTCTTCCACATAATGTACGAACGTGTAGCTGTGCTGGCACTCCACATCTATGAACACGTTTTTCGTGTCATGCTCCCTGCACCATGAAAAGGGACTGTGCGCTCCGAATGAAGAGCGGTTGTCCATGGACACAAGCTCCTCCGTACCCTTACCCCATACGGCAAAGGAATAAATAGGATGTGCCGTCCGCATGAAATCATCTCTTTTCAGTGCTACTCTGCCTATGGAGCCGGTCTGTGAGGGCGATTTCCTGATATCAAAGGTCCTGCCCTTACAGAAATCCCAGTTAAAGGTAGGTATGAGAAGAGTCCCTTCGGGACCTATGATATCCATGACAGCGTCAAGCAGGACATTCAGATCCGTATCGTCTTCATGCTGTATACAGCTGTACAGCAGCTGCTTTACATCCGAAGCTATCCATACGGAGTCCCCTCTTTCCAGTCCGAAGTATCCGGGTATATCCTTTAGTCTGACGTATTCTTCCATATATCAATCCTGACTGGTGAGCTTGAGTCTCGTAAGTGCTCTTGCCAGTGCTGCCTGCAGTATACGATACTCCCTGTCGGAGAGCCTGTGTCTCAGCTTTTCCTCCGCTCTCTGCTTGGCTTCCATTGCTCTGTGTATATCTATATCCTCCGGTCTCTCGGCCGTGTCCACCACCACAGTACAGCGATTGTTTGCAAACTGCAGCGTCCCTCTTCCAATGGCCGCCTTGTACCATTCACCCTCACCGTCCTGATACCTGAGGATGCCCTCCCTTAGCGCAAGGATCATCTCCTCATGCCCGGGCAGTACACCTACCTCCCCATCGGTAGCCGGTACTATCAGATTTTTTATCCTGCCGTAATAAAAAACCCCGTCAGATGAGATTATCTGGACAGCATAGGTATTCATAGAGTCTTCGCTTTCTCTGCGACTTCATCGATCGTTCCTACATTGAAGAAAGCGGCTTCGGGATAGTCGTCTGCTTCACCCGATATGATCGCCGCAAAGCCCTTTACCGTATCTTCTATGCGCACGTATTTCCCCGGAATTCCCGTGAAATTTTCAGCTACAAAGAAGGGCTGTGACAGGAATCTCTGTATTTTTCTTGCCCTGACCACAGTGAGTCTGTCCTGATCCGAAAGCTCCTCCATACCAAGTATGGCGATGATATCCTGGAGCTCTTTGTACTTCTGAAGTATGGAGAGCACCTCGTCAGCCACCCTGTAATGCTCCTCTCCCACTATACCGGGAGTAAGTATGCGCGAGGACGACTCAAGCGGATCTACCGCGGGATAGATGCCCTGCTCCACTATCTTTCTCGAGAGTACCGTAGTGGCATCAAGGTGCGCAAACGTAGTCGCAGGCGCGGGATCGGTAAGATCATCTGCCGGTACATATACTGCCTGTACCGATGTGATCGATCCGTGCTTTGTGGAAGCGATCCTCTCTTCAAGTGCCCCGAGGTCTGTGGCAAGAGTCGGCTGATATCCTACTGCCGAGGGCATACGTCCGAGCAGTGCCGATACCTCCGAGCCTGCCTGTATGAATCTGAATATATTGTCTATGAAAAGCAGGACGTCCTGATGATCCACATCCCTGAAGTACTCTGCCATCGTAAGTCCGGTCTCCGCGACACGCATCCTTGCTCCTGGGGGTTCGTTCATCTGTCCGAATACAAGAGCTGTCTTTTTTATCACCCCGCTTTCGGTCATCTCGCTCCAGAGATCGTTTCCCTCTCTCGATCTCTCACCTACACCGGTGAAGATGGAATAGCCCCCGTGCTCGTTTGCCACATTCCTTATGAGCTCCTGGATAAGAACGGTCTTTCCCACCCCGGCACCTCCAAATAGCCCTATCTTACCTCCCTTTGCATAGGGTGCTATAAGGTCTATGACCTTGATGCCGGTCTCAAGTACCTCCTGTACGGTAGACTGCTCCGCAAATGCCGGAGGCTTACGGTGTATTGACCAGTGCTCCGCCTTATCGAGCTCCTCCGTCGGCAGTCCGTCTATCGCTTCTCCGGTGACATTAAAGAGCCTGCCGAGATTGTGCTCTCCGACGGGAACACTGATCGGAGCTCCGGTAGCATCCACCGCAAGTCCCTTTGAGAGTCCTTCGGAAGCAGATATCATTATGCATCGCACTGTATCGGAGGCGATGTGCTGTCTCACCTCCATCACGCATTTTGTACCATGATTGTCAACAGTCAGTGCTTCCGAGATCTTCGGAAGACGATCGCCATCATCAAATCTTACATCCACTACAGGTCCCATGACCTGCGCTATATTACCTTTCATACACATCTCCTGTATCATTGAAGACTTTTATCTTTTCAGAGCCTCGGCACCAGCGGAGACCTCCGTGATCTCCTGCGTGATAGCCTTCTGACGCTCCCTGTTGTACTGCATCGTCAGATCCCTCGTGATGGATACTGCCGCATCCGATGCGGTCTGCATCGCGAGCATGCGCGAATTCTGCTCGGAGCAATAGCTCTCTATCAGTGCGCTGTATATATATCCGTTCATGTAGTTCGGCACCACGGCATCTACCACTTCGTCAACCGAGGGCGAGAAAAGGAACTCTTCGTTACTCACCCCGCTCGTGAGTCCGTGGGACAGCAGCATATCCGTCCTGTCCAGCTGGGATACGAGAGGCAGCAGCTGTCTGGCTCTTACCTCCACCTCCATCGCAGACTTCATCGCAGTATATACGATCGTGATATCATCCAGCTCACCGCTTGTATAAAGAGGAAAGATTGCTCTCATTATCAGCCTGCCCAGATGATGTGTGGGCTCTTCGGCGGAGTAATTGAAATCCGGCTCCATGGGTATGCCGTGATGGTCAAAGTATCTCCTGCCGGTCATACCTACGACAAAGAGTCTGGAATGTCCGCCCCTCTCACGGATCAGCCTCTCGGTCTCCTTTTGCACATTAAGGTTGTAGGCTCCTGCGAGCCCCTTATCGGCGGTTATGACAAGATAGCCATGTACCTGCCTGTCCCTTGGCTTGTCGACTTTTTTCAGATATCTGTTGTCAGTATCCGGCACATGCCTTAACAGACGCTCCACCAGATTCTTCAGCGCATTAAAATAGACAGCATTGCGGTCACGGTACTCCTTTGCATGCCTAAGCTTTGTAGTAGCGATCATATACATCGCATTCGTGATCTTCTGCGTGCCTTCTATGCTGCTTATCCGATCCTTTATCTCTCTCAGCTGTGCCAATTGCTCTTAAACTCCGAAGCAGCATTTATTATCTTATCCTTCAGCTCATCCGTAAGGATCTTGTCCCTACCAAGCTCCTCCGGGATCTCCGGATAGCCTACATCCATAGCTGCAAGCATCTCATTTTGAAACCTCTTTACGTCCTTCGGCTCTATGCCCGCAAAGATCCTTGCCCCCGCAGCGACCAGCGTAATGACCTGATGCTCCATGCTCATCGGTGAGGCTCCGGGCTGCTTCAGCACCTCCATCAGCGCACGTCCGTTTGTAAGCTGTGCCTGAGTAGCCTCATCCAGATCGGATGAAAACTGTGTGAAGACCTCCATCTCCCTGTATTGCGCCAGATCTATCCTGAAGGAACCTGTAGCCTTTTTCATCGCCTTGGTCTGGGCCGCACCGCCTACCCGCGATACCGATAGACCTACGTTTACCGCCGGTCTCTGACCCTCCGCAAACAGATCCCCCTCCAGGAATATCTGTCCGTCGGTGATGGATATCACGTTGGTGGGAATATATGCCGATACATCTCCGGCCTGTGTCTCTATGATCGGCAGTGCCGTGATAGAGCCCCCGCCGAGCTTTTCCGAAAGTCTGCTCGATCTCTCAAGCAGCCTCGAATGAAGATAGAATACATCTCCGGGATATGCCTCTCTGCCGGGCGGACGTCTGAGCAGCAGAGATATCTCCCTGTATGCCACTGCATGCTTTGAAAGATCGTCATACACTATCAGCACATCCCTGCCGTTATGCATGAAATACTCCGCAATGGCTGTACCTGCGTATGGCGCGAGGTACTGCAGCGGTGCGGGATCTGATGCAAAGGAACCCACGATCACGGTATAGTCCATGGCTCCGTGATTCCTGAGACTCTGTGCAAGTGACGCTACAGTAGAGGCCTTCTGCCCTATCGATACATAGATGCAGATGACATCCTTTCCCTTCTGGTTGATGATCGTGTCGGTAGCTATGGTAGTCTTACCGGTCTGTCTGTCACCTATGATCAGCTCTCTCTGACCTCTTCCTATCGGAAACATGCTGTCGATGGCAAGTATGCCGGTCTCCATGGGAGTAGCGACAGGCTGTCTGTCTATGATACCCGGCGCGGGGGATTCTACAGGCAGCTGCTCCTTGGTATCTATATCACCCTTTTCATCGATCGCGTCTCCGAGCGCGTTGACAATACGCCCCAGCATCGCGTCTCCTACCGGAACACCTGCGGCAGCTCCGGTCCTGACGGCTTTTTCTCCCTCATATACTTCATCATCCGTACCAAAGAGTATGCAGCCTACGTTATCCTCCCGGATATCAAGCACCATACCTCTGACACCGCTCTCAAAGATGATTATCTCTCCGTATTCCACATGCGACAGTCCCTCTATACGGGCAATGCCGTCACCGCAGTATATGACATGTCCGGTCTCATGTCCCCTTGCCAGGAAGATATGCGAATCCGCCGCATTCTTTATTACGGAAATGATATCCCTGCTGCCGGGATGCCTCCTTATATCGAGGTCGGCATCGCTCATTATCTCTTTGGCTCTGCCTTCCAGACTCCAGTCGTACTCATCATCACCGGCCGTCAGTATGAAGCCGCCGAGTATACTCTCATCCTTTATCAGAGTAAACTCTATATCTTCCTTATCCGCAGCATAGCGCGAAGCAAGGAAATCGAGAAACTGCTCCGTCTGAGACTCGCTCGGCTTTACGACATATCTGAGGGAGGCCTTTATTTTTTTGCTTTCCATATCACTCATTATGAGATGCCTGCTTCAGAAACTTATCATAAAGCTCACTGTTTGCTTCCTCTGTCATTGTCGTACCTGCAAGATGGGCAGCCACATCGAATACCACTCTTTCCACTTCCTTGTCATGGACTAT
>JAGBNR010000016.1 GCA_017634315.1 Lachnospiraceae bacterium | reverse complement strand
CCGGGTACCAGTGTCGAGCTTACCAACGGTGACAAGGGACTTGTCATCACCGAAAACAGATATAATGTCCTTGAACCCATCATTCTTTCTTTTGCCGACAATACCATCATTGATCTCGGGCAGAAGATGATATACGGGGATCTTGCCATCAAGGATATCATGAAGACGATGGATAATCGTAATGTCATTGACAGGGATGCGCTCAAGCGCGCGGGTATCAATCTCTGATCTGAGGATTTCGTGTAGTTTATTTCAAGACGGTTCTGAGGGCTCTACGGCTTGCATATAGTTTGTTGCCCGTAGTTATCTCACTTCTATGTCAGTATTTTTGCCCCTGCCTGTCGCACATAAAAATGGAACATTTTTATGTGCCGCACTTATGAACTGACATAACGAAGTTCGATAGTACTTCGCAAAAACCATATGCAAGACCGCAGAGCCGATATACATTGTATAAGAGCCGTCCACAGAAAAAATCAATACAGCAGCAAACTGCAAATCTGTATCATTCATAACATTCAATTCAAGGTAACTCATCAACGATCTCAGCATAACTAAATATTCAAGGAGGTAACATTATGTACAGTTCAGTGAAGACACTTGCACTGTCTGGTCTTGTCGGTACGGAGATAAATGTCGAGGCCGATATGTCAGACGGTCTGCCTGTGTTTGAAATGGTCGGGTTTCTCGGAGGAGAGGTAAAGGAGGCGCGTGAGCGGGTCAGGACTGCATTAAAGAATAACGGCATCACGCTACCGCCTAAAAGGATCACGGTAAACCTGTCACCGGCTGATATCAGAAAGACAGGCACTTCTTATGATCTTGCAGTTGCGGTATCACTTCTGAAGCTGCTCGGAGAGATACCGACCGATGCCGCGGATGGGATGATGGTGATAGGAGAGCTGGGGCTTTCCGGCAAGGTACATGCCGTCAGCGGAGTATTGCCTATGGTGATACAGGCAAAGGAAATAGGCATAAAGAAATGCATGGTGCCGGCTGATAACTATACCGAGGCAGCTGCGGTGGATGGTATGGAGATAGCGGGAGTCAACTCAATAGATGAAATGCTTTCTTTTTTTAACGGAGAGTTGACAGACTGTATACGGGAGAGAAAGCAGACATGTATATCCGGCGGAGGATATGATGTGGATTTCTCAGAGATAAACGGTCAGGAAACCTGCAGGAGAGCGATGGAGATAGCAGCGGCAGGTATGCACAACATACTTCTCATAGGACCGCCGGGTGCTGGTAAGACCATGCTTGCGAAAAGACTGCCGACCATACTGCCTGCTCCGGATCACGGTGAGTGCATGGAGATCACCAAGATATACAGTGTCGCTGGGCTTCTGGGAAACGGACAGGGTCTTATAACCACAAGACCGTTTGTAAATCCGCATCATACCATATCACAGGTGGCTCTTGCCGGCGGAGGCGGGCTGCCTAAACCCGGAGCATGTACGCTTGCCCACAGAGGGGTGCTTTTTCTGGATGAGCTTCCGGAGTTTTCACATAACGCACTCGAGATCCTGCGTCAGCCGCTTGAGGAAAGAGAAATAAATATACAGAGAGCGCAGGCGGCATGTACTTATCCGGCTGATTTTCTGCTGTGCGCCGCGATGAATCCGTGCAGGTGCGGCTATTATCCCGACAGAAGCAAATGCCGTTGTACGGACAATGATGTAAGAAAGTATCTCGGCAGGATATCCGGTCCTCTTTTGGACAGGATAGATATATGTGCCGAAGCCTCGGAGGTGGACTACGGAAGTCTTAAAGGAAACGGAAAAAACGAAAGCTCGGATTCGATCCGTAAACGTGTGGAAAGGGCTGCAAACATACAGCATGAACGATATGCAGGTACAGGTATAAGGTTTAACTCTGAAATAAGTGTGAGAGATATCGAAACATACTGTCATCTCGGAGCAGCGGAGGAAAGGATGATGAGAAATGCATTTGAGAGCATGAAGCTTTCGGCAAGGGCTTTTCACAGGATGCTGAGAGTATCAAGGACAATAGCCGATCTGGACGGAAGCGCGGATATTAAAGTAAATCATCTTTCGGAAGCGATAGGCTTCAGAAGCATAGACGGGAGGTATTGGAATGGCTGAGGAAAGATATATTGCGAGATTTGAGGATGACTTTCCGGCGAGGCTGCGCTTTATACCCGGCTGTCCGTCGGGGATATATGTGAAGGGAGAGCTGCCTGATCCGGAGAGGAAAACTGTGGCGATAGTCGGGTCAAGAGCCTGCTCTCACTACGGGTATAGTATGGCGGAATATTTTGCATCGCATCTGGCATCGGCAGGAGTGCAGATAGTCAGCGGAATGGCCAGAGGCATAGACGGGATAGCCCAGAGAGCCGCACTTGATGCGGGCGGAGTAAGCTACGGCGTGCTGGGCTTTGGTCTGGATGTGATATACCCGAAGGAGAATAAAGATCTGTTTGATATGATAACCGAGCGCGGAGGACTGATCACGGAGCATCCGGGCGGGACACAGCCTGTAAAGGCTTTTTTCGCATCGAGAAACCGGATCATATCAGGGCTGTGTGATCTGCTCCTTGTAATAGAAGCGAGGCTTCAGTCCGGTACCTCGATCACCGTATCCAATGCGCTGGAGCAGGGGAGAGATGTCTTTGCGGTGCCGGGCCGGCTGACAGATCCGCTCTCTGCAGGATGTAACAAGCTGATATCCGAAGGTGCGGGGATAGCAAGGACTCCGGATGATATCCTGAGGGCACTGGGACTTTCTTACGAAAAGCCGGTGGTCGTCAAGAGAAGAAGCCGCGACGATGCCTTCACAGTCATAAAGCCTGCTCCGGCAGAGCTTACCGAAAAAGAAAAGCTTGTCTATGAATGTCTTGATCTGTATCCCAAAGGGCTGAACGAACTGGTACGTCAGACCCGTCTATCCGTCTCGGAGCTGCTCGAGATCCTTATATCACTTTCCGTCAAAGGTGTGGCAAAAGAGTGCGCTAAGCATAACTATATTAAAATTTGGCAAAACTGGTAATGATTGAATTTTAGTATCGAATATAGTATCATAAAGAAAGGCATACGGATGTCAAATATTGATAAAATAATAGAGAAAATGCAATCTCAGCCACACGGCATCAGACCGGATGAGGCTGATAAAGTATTAAGGTCATGCGGATACAGACCGGTAAGACAAAAGGGAAGCCACAGGCAGTATTTAAATATCACGACAGGAGAGCTCATTACAATAAAACAGGAAAATCCATTAAAAAAGGTCTACATTACGGATATTCTTAAAAGAATAACAAAGTGAGGATGTTTATGAAAAAAGAATTAGAATACTATATGAAGCTGCCTTACACCCGAATGATAAGAGAAATAGATGACGAAGGTGGGCATTATTATCATGGGACAATACTCGAGCTTGAGGGATGTCAAAGTACGGGTGATACCATAGAGGAGCTAAATGATAATCTTGTAGAAGCAATGGAAAGCTATATTGCAGTGAAGCTTGAATACGGTTTATCTATACCGGAACCGGTTGATGACAGCAAATACAGTGGCAAATTTGTGATACGTCTGCCTAAATTGCTGCATCAAAGACTGGCTGTGGAGGCGAGTCGTGAGGGAGTGAGTCTCAATCAATGGGCTCTGTATAAGCTGGCACAATAATGATAGTTGATAATACACACCAATAGTGGGCAGGCAAAATACTGTGAAGGGACGGTACAGACATTATGAGATCTTCGGATGAATTAAAGAAGCTTTTGATCGAGATAGACCATAGGGGATATCCTGCCTATAAGCAGACAAAGGGCGAGTACAGGTTTAAGGGATATATACTTTCAATAGACCATGTACAGGGAGATCCTTTTGCCTCCCCTTCAAAGGTGAGCATAAGAGTGGACGGAGGCACGGCCGGATTTCCCGATGATTTTTATAGGAAGAAACACAGACGGATCGCTCTG
>JAGBNR010000150.1 GCA_017634315.1 Lachnospiraceae bacterium | reverse complement strand
GCGGGCAGCATCAGGAATTCATATATTTTCAATTTTAGTGATAAAGCCCAGTCTCCATGACGGGCATATGGTCTTGCTTGCAAGTCCATATGTATCGGCATGAGAGACGCTAACAGGAATGAGGAAGAAGGGCGATAGCCCGAAATCCGAATTCATGGAGCCGAACGAGAGTGCGAAGCACGGAGGACGGCGGAGGGCTTTATCACTAGCAGAGATAAGGAATGAGGAAGAAGGGCGATGGCCCGAAATCCGAATTCATGGAGCCGAACGAGAGTGCGAAGCACGAAGGACGGCGGAGGGCTTTATCACTAGCAGAGATAAGGAATGAGGGAGAAGGGCGGCAGTAGATGAAAAGATTCATCATAAAATGCATATGCTTTGCACTCATACTGGGGATTATATTCATACCGTTTGCCGTTATCGCGGACCCGTACAATATATTCCATGTGAACCATCCCAGAAATAACGGAGTGGAGCCAAATAAAAACTACATGAAGATGAACAACGTACTGAAGCATCCGGATAAATACGACTCGTTTTTATTCGGCTCGTCGAGAGTGGGGTTTATTGATGTGTCCAAAATGAATGACGGCACTTATTATGACATGATGTATTCCGAGGGGACTCCGGCAGAGCATCTGGACAACCTGAGGGTCATGATAGAGAGAGGGATAGTGCCGAAAAACGTGACGATCGGTGTGGATGATATATCGTACTTCGTGGATCCGGGGCTGCATGTGGGACAGCTGTACAGACTGCCTTTTCCGTGGGATGGCACATTCAGCGAAAAGACAGGGTTTTATCTGAGATATTTCGATATGATAACCCTGTCCCAGTCCATAGAGGTGATGAGAAAGCATAAGGAAAAATACGGGGACGGCGAGAATGATCCCGACTATCCCGCGAGACTCCTTGAGACGGGGACCGAAAAGCTCGATATACCGGCAAACTTCAACTATGAGGATGCAAAGGCATGGTGGTCTGATTATTATTATCCCAGAGAGCAGTCACTGGAGGAAATAAGGCAGATTAAGGAGCTGTGCGATGCCTACGGGATCAACCTTAGGGTGTTTACAAACCCCATACACGGTATCACCTATGCTAAGGATATAAATAACGGGTATCTGGTATTCCTTGAGGAGCTGGCGCAGATCACACCCTACTGGAATTTCTCCGGGTTCAGCGATGTGACGCTGGATTACTCCAATTACTATGAGACATCACATTACAGCCCGGTGGTCGGAGATATGATAGTCGATGTTATCTATGGCGGAAAAACGGATGAGAGACTGCTGTCTCAGGGATTCGGTATGTATGTTACAAGGGATAATGCGGGTGAGCTCATACAGATACTGAAAGATCAGGCCATAGATTACGCGCTGCCTGTGAATACATACGAGGATACAATAAACCGCTCGGAGGACAATAAAGAGCAGTAAAGCTTGTTTTAGGGAAAGGGGATAATGATGGAAGGCTACAGCAAGAAGGAGATAATCAATTATGTCGAGGAGGAGGACGTAGAGTTCATACGGCTTCAGTTTACCGATTTGTTCGGAACGATGAAGAATATGGCAATCACCAAGGGACAGCTCGAAAAAGCTATGAACAATAAATGTCTCTTTGACGGCTCACTGATAGAGGGCTTTGCCAAGACCGAGGAGTCGGATATGTATCTGTATCCCGATCTGACTACCTTTGTCACTTTCCCGTGGAGACCGCAGACCGGTAAGGTCGGAAGGTTTATCTGTGATATCTACAGGGCTGACGGCAGCAGATTCGAGGGAGATCCGAGATATATACTCCAAAAGGTTCAGGAGGAAGCGGGAGAAATGGGATATACGTTTCAGGTGGGCCCCGAATGCGAGTTTTTCCTCTTTAACACCGATGAGAACGGCAATCCTACTACATATACCGCTGAGAAGGCAGGATACTTTGATCTGGCTCCGCTTGATACCGGAGAGAATGCCAGACGCGATATGGTGCTGATGCTTGAAGAGATGGGGTTCGAGATCCTGTCCTCGGAGCATGAGAAGTCTCCGGCACAGCATGAGATAGACTTTATGTTTGATGAAGGCATAAAGACGGCGGATAATATACAGACCTTTAAGATGGCGGTAAAGACGATAGCCAGAAGGCACGGGCTGCATGCCACATTCATGCCGAAGCCCAGAAACGACCTGTACGGATCGGGGATGCATCTTAATATCTCACTCAGAAAAGACGGCAATAACGCTTTTTATTCAAAGAATGCCGCAGACGGACTCACGGACGAGGCGAGGTACTTCATAGGCGGGATCATGGCACATGTGGATGCGCTCTCAGCGGTGACCAATCCTACCGTAAACTCATATAAAAGGCTTAATCCCGGAGATGACAAGGCACCGGTATACACTGCGTGGAGCTTTACCAACCGTACCGCTCTCATCAGGGTACCCTCAAATATGAAGGAGCATACACGTATTGATTTCAGAAGTCCAGACTCTTCCTCCAATCCGTATCTGGCACTTGCAGTATGTCTGAAGGCCGGTCTTGACGGGATAAAAAACAGGATAGCTCCGCCCGAACCGGTCGAAAGCAATATTTTTGAGATGACACCGGCTGAGAGAGAAAAAGCCGGAATACGCACGCTCCCGGGATCTCTCGGCGAAGCGATAGATGCGCTTGAAAAGGATAAGCTGATAAAGGGTGTACTGGGCGAGGAACTTGCGGAAAAGTATATTGCGGCCAAAAGAAGTGAGTTCTCCGATTATCTTACCCATGTATCCCAGTGGGAAGTGGACGAGTATCTGTATAAGATCTGAGTATGATCGGCATAATCGTAGCCTTTCCCAAGCCTGAAAATGCGCAGGCTATACAAAGCCTTCTCAGGAAGGCGGGTTTTTCCGTGGTGTCCGTTTGTACAACGGGTGCTCAGGTGCTTGCTGCGGCTGATGATCTGAGTGAAGGGGTCGTCGTCTGCGGTTACAAATTTCCGGACATGATGTATAATGAGCTGAGAGAAAACCTGCCCGAAAGCTTTGATGTGATGCTTGTAGCGGGCAGAGCGAATCTGCAGGAAGCGGCCGGTCAGAATATCGTCTGTGTAGAGATGCCTATAAGGGGTCGGGATCTCATAGACACTCTGTCTATGATGGTCGAGACCTGTGAGCGGAGGAAGAAAAAACGCAAACAACAGCCCAGACTCAGATCCGATGAGGACAAGGCTGCCATAACAAAAGCCAAGGAGCTGCTGATGGAGCGCAACAACATGACTGAGGAAGAGGCGCACCGTTATCTGCAGAAGATGAGCATGGATACGGGCACAGGACTGGTCGAGGCTGCGCACATGGTTGCACTCTTCTCAGGATGAAGTTTTACATATAGGGCTTAAATGGGAGATAAGACAGTGAAGTTTACCAAAATGCATGGGTGCGGCAATGACTACATCTACATATACACAGGTACGGAGCAGGTGCGCAACGAGGACAAACCGGCTCTGGCCGTAAGGCTGTCCGACAGACATAAGGGCATAGGCTCCGATGGTATCATCTTTATCAATCCGACAGACAGGGCGGACTTTGAGATGGAAATGTATAATGCCGACGGCTCTAAGGGAGCTATGTGCGGCAACGGCATCCGCTGTGTCGGCAAATATGTATACGACCACGGACTTACAGATAAGACATCGATTGATATCCTTACCGGAGCCGGAGTGAAGAGGCTCGGTCTGAAGACAGAGGGCGGCAGGGCAGTCGGAGCTACGGTAAACATGGGAGCTCCCATATTCGTACCCGCAGAGATACCGGCTGTTATCGAAGGGCAGGATGGCAATAAACCAATAGTATCAGTACCGGTGGAAATCAACGGTGATGATTATAATATCACCTGTATATCAATGGGAAATCCGCACTGTGTTATTTTTATGGATGATGACATCAGAAATCTTGGTATTACCACTATCGGACCACAGTTTGAGCATAGTGTTATTTTTCCTGACAGGGTCAACACCGAGTTCATTAATGTTCATGACAGAGATCATATATCCATGAGGGTATGGGAGCGCGGCTCCGGTGAGACTCTTGCCTGTGGTACGGGAGCCTGTGCCTCCGTGGTGGCATGTGTACTGAACGGATATACCGAAAGAAAGGTAAAGGTCTCGCTGCTCGGAGGAGATCTGGATATATACTGGAGCCCGGAGGATGACTTCGTATATATGACGGGTCCGGCTGAAACCGTATTTGAGGGTGAGACGTATATGTGAGGAGCCTGAAGGGTTCCGAACAAATACGGTGAAGTGATGAAAGGACAGATACTATGTTAAAGGCAAATCAAAATTATTTAAGACTTCAGGGCTCCTATCTATTCTCCACAATAGCGAAAAAGGTGGCAGCCTATAAAGAGGCAAACCCCGACAGGACAGTGATATCTCTCGGGATAGGCGATGTAACCCAACCGCTCTCACCTGCGATAATAAAGTCACTGCATGAAGCGGTAGACGATATGGCGGTAAAGGAAACATTTAAGGGATATGCCCCGGATCTCGGCTACGCTTTCTTAAGAAGGGCGATAGCGGAGCAGGACTATAGGAGCAGGGGCTGTGACATAGCCGAGGATGAGATATTTGTCTCCGATGGTGCCAAGAGTGACTCGGGAAACATACAGGAGATCTTTGCAGACAGCTGCCGCATAGCGGTGTGTGATCCGGTCTATCCCGTATATGTGGATTCCAATGTAATGGCCGGGCGCACGGGAACATATGACAGCGGCAGCGAACAGTGGAGCAATGTGATCTATATGCCATGTACGGCAGATAATGATTTTGTCCCGGCTTTTCCAAACGAAACGCCGGATATCATTTATATATGCTCACCCAACAATCCGACCGGTACCGCTATGAAGAAGGACGATCTGCAGAAATGGGTCGATTATGCGAATGATCACGGATCGGTCATAATATACGATGCTGCCTACGAAGCATATATATCCGAGGAGGGAGTGCCGCATTCCGTATATGAGTGCGGCGGAGCAAGGAGCTGCGCCATAGAGATACATTCTTTTTCGAAGAATGCCGGATTTACCGGGGTGCGACTCGGCTATACCGTGGTACCGAAGGAGCTGAAGGATGCTGACGGAGTCGGTTTACACGGACTCTGGGCCAGAAGACACGGTACAAAGTTTAACGGTGCACCCTACATACAGCAGAGAGCAGGGGCGGCAGTCTATACTCCGGAGGGACAGGAGGAGGTCAGACAGCTGGTTTCTTACTATATGGAAAATGCAGGAACCGTAAAGGAAGCTCTGAAGGAGCAGGGATATACTGTGTACGGCGGAGTGAACGCACCTTATATCTGGCTGAAGACACCTGACGGGATGAAGAGCTGGGATTTCTTTGACATGCTTCTTGAAAAGGCTAATGTAGTCGGCACTCCGGGTTCGGGATTCGGACCATCAGGTGAAGGGTATTTCAGACTTACCGCATTCGGCTCGCATGAAAATACCGCGGAAGCGGTACGCAGGATAAAGGAGCTCTGATGTTTGAAGAATACACAAAGCAGGCAGAGGTGGCTCTGGCACTGGCGAGACAGGCCTCGGAGCAGCTCAGGCAGAACTATATAGGCTCGGAGCATCTGCTGATAGGACTTATAAGAGAGAATACCGGAGTGGCAGCCAAGGTGCTGCTGATGAACAAGGTGACGGCGGAGAATATCCGACTGCTCACGGAGCAGCTCGTGGCACCGGGAGCGGATATGAATACTTCGGTGGCCGAGAGGGAGGGACTGACTCCCAGAGCCTCCAGGATACTGTCACTCGCCGGTGACACCGCAAGGAATTTTAATGCAAGAGCCATAGGAACCGAGCATATACTTATCGCCATACTCCGCGAGGGTGACAATACCGCGGTAAGACTGATGAACACTATGGGGGTCTCCATCCAAAAGGTCTTTGATGATACCGTGACTGCCATGGGCTTCGGACAGGGCAATCTGCCCGACAGGGTAATGCGTCCTCTCGAGTCGGATGACGGTGAGAGCAGTACACCCATGCTCGATAAATACAGCAGGGACATGACCCGTCTTGCGAGAGAGGATAAGCTTGATCCCATTATCGGCAGGGATACGGAGATAATGAGGACTATACAGATCCTTTCGAGAAGAACCAAAAATAACGCATGTCTGCTCGGAGAGCCCGGTGTGGGAAAGACTGCCATAGTGGAGGGTCTTGCCATACAGATAGCAGAGGGAAATGTACCGTCTGTTATGGAGAATAAGCGCGTGGTCTCCATAGATCTGTCTGCCATGGTCGCGGGCTCAAAGTACAGAGGGGAGTTTGAGGAGAGGATAAAGAAGGTCATAGCAGAGGTCATAGCAGCCGGTAATATCATCCTTTTCGTGGACGAGCTTCATACCATCATAGGCGCGGGCGGCGCAGAGGGGGCAATGGATGCCTCCAACATCCTTAAGCCCTCGCTCGCAAGGGGCGAGCTGCAGATGATAGGTGCCACTACCATAGAGGAATACAGAAAATATATAGAAAAGGATGCGGCACTGGAGAGACGCTTCCAGCCTGTCAGCGTGGAAGAGCCCTCAGAGGATGAGACGGTGTCGATACTCATGGGCATCAAGCATAAGTATGAGGAGCATCACGGCGTGACGATCAGTCCGGATGCCGTGATGGCGGCGGTAAAGCTGTCAGAGAGATATATCAACGACAGATTCCTCCCGGACAAAGCCATAGATGTCATGGATGAGGCGGCCTCAAAGAAACGCATAGGACATATCACCACCGGTACAAGCGAGGATAAGCTTGAGACAGAGATAGAGCTGCTCGCTATAGCAAAGGAAAAGGCGATCAAAAATGCTGACTTCGTGAAGGCCGGCGAGATATACAGGGAGCAGCAGAAGAAAGAAAAGCGTCTGCTGCGCATGAAGGAAAAGGCGCGTGTGAGCAGGAAAGAGAATCTGCTGTCGGTTACAGAGGAAGATATAGCAGATGTGGTGAGCATGTGGACCAAGATCCCCGTATCAAGGATCACGGAGAAAGAGAATGAGAGGCTCTTAAAGCTCGAATCCATCCTGCACAAGAGGGTGATCGGACAGGATGAGGCCGTGAGTACTGTGGCTAAGGCTATCAAGAGAGGCAGGGTGGGACTGAAGGACCCGGTACGTCCGGTCGGAAGCTTCCTTTTCCTCGGACCTACCGGAGTGGGAAAGACCGAGCTGTCCAAGGCACTTGCCGAGGCACTCTTCGGAAGCGAGGATTCACTTATCAGAGTGGATATGTCGGAGTTTATGGAGCCGCATTCGGTATCCAAGATGATAGGCTCTCCTCCGGGGTATGTGGGATTTGACGATGGGGGACAGCTCTCGGAGAAGGTGCGCAGACATCCCTACTCGGTGGTGCTCTTTGATGAGATAGAAAAGGCACATCCTGATGTCTTTAATGTGCTGCTTCAGGTGCTGGATGACGGCAGGATCACTGATTCAAAGGGCAGGAGGGTCAGCTTCAGCAATACAGTCATCATCATGACCTCCAATGCAGGGGCGCAGAAGATAGTGGAGCCCAAGAAGCTGGGCTTCGGAGCGGTGGATGATGCGGAGCATGATTACAGGAAGATGAAGAGTGATGTGATGGATGAGGTGAAGCGTATATTTAAGCCGGAATTCATCAACCGTATAGATGATATAATAGTGTTCAGACAGCTGAATGACGACAACATGAAGGATATCGTG
>JAGBNR010000149.1 GCA_017634315.1 Lachnospiraceae bacterium | reverse complement strand
TCAACGGCAGCACCTATATCGTCAAAGCACATAAAGCCGCTTCCCAGCAGATTTACCTTCACCAGATGCACATGGGCATGCGCTCCGACTCTGACCTTTGTCTGCACCCCGAAAAATCCCGCGGCTTCTCTTTTGGAAGATGAATAATCCATTATCACGGTTATGGAGCTTCCCTCTTCAGCGAGGATCTCTACCCTGTCGGCATTTGAATCACCGTTCTCCATAAGATACCTGATATTTACCGGCTCAGATACCTTCCTGCCGGGTCTGGCATGTATCATCAGTACATCCCTGCTCGCTTCCGCAAAAAAATCATCAGCCTCTTCTCCCATGCCGCATTTGATGGATTTCAGCGATGCCGTATCCTTAAGATCACAGCCTCCGCATTCACTGCATGACTCATTGCCTATTATCACTCCGGCCGGTATCTTCTCTACCATAGCCTTGCCGCTGCCGTTTAACGTGATCTTGTCTTCCAGTACCACTTCATTCAGTTTGAGAGCATTCCATGTGAGCGAATGCAGCCTGTTCAAGCGCATCATCCTATCGCTCCTTTCATCTCAAGCTGTATGAGATTATTCATCTCTACCGCATACTCCAAAGGCAGCTCCTTTGACACATTGTCTGCAAAGCCCGATACGATCATAGCCTTGGCATCCTCCTCCGGGATACCCCTGCTCATCAGATAAAACACGGCTTCATCGGATATGCGTCCGATCTTTGCCTCATGCCCCACATCTGCTTCATTGGTACGGATATCCATGGCAGGTATGGTATCTGATCTGGATATGTCGTCCAGCATAAGAGAAGCACAGGAGACCGAAGCCTTGGCATCCTTTGCCTTCTCCCTGATAGTGAGCGCACTCCTGAAGGTACTCTCTCCACCGCTCTTTGATATCGACTTGGTATTTATGAATGAAGAGGTACGCTCTCCGATCTGCACTATCTTGGCTCCGGTATCAAGATTCTGTCCTGCACCGGCAAAGGTGATGCCCGTAAACTCACAGTGGGAATCATTACCCTTTAGTATCGTCATCGGATATAAATACGAGACATGTGAGCCGAAGGAACCCGACACCCACTCCATGGTCGCGCCGTCCTCGCATATGGCACGCTTGGTATTGAGGTTGTACATGTTTTTGGACCAGTTCTCTATGGTGGAGTATCTTAGCTTTGCATTCCTACCGACAAAGAGCTCCACGCAGCCTGCATGAAGATTTGCCACATTGTATTTCGGTGCGGAGCACCCCTCGATAAAATGCAGATCGGCTCCCTCGGATACAATGATAAGAGTATGCTCAAACTGTCCCGCTCCGGCAGCATTCAGCCTGAAATATGACTGCAGTGGTATCTCGACCTTTACTCCCGGAGGCACATACACAAAGGAACCACCCGACCACACCGCTCCGTGAAGTGCCGCAAATTTGTGATCTGTCGGCGGCACGAGTTTCATGAAATGCTCGCGTACCATCTCCTCATACTCTCCGGTCAGCGCAGACTCCATGTCTGTATATACCACACCCTGAGCCAGCACCTCTTCCTTGACATTGTGATACACAAGCTCCGAATCGTACTGCGCTCCCACGCCTGCGAGACTGGTGCGCTCGGCTTCGGGTATACCCAGTCTTTCAAATGTGTTTTTTATGTCATCGGGTACCTCATCCCATGTAGCCTGCATCCTGGTCTTGGGCTTCACATAGGTCACGATGTCATCCATATTCAAGCCGGAGATGTCGGGTCCCCATTCAGGAGTCCTCAGCTCATTGTATATGTCAAGGCTCTTAAGTCTGAAATCAAGCATCCAGTCAGGGTCATGCTTTTCCCTTGATATCTCGCGCACGATATCGGGAGTCAGACCCTCTTTCACCTTATAAAATCCGTCATCAGTCTCCTCATAACGAAAATCGTAGAGACTCCTGTCGATATCCTCTACTTCTGTTCTTTCTCTTACCTTATCACTCATATATATTTCTCAAAGCCGTTTTCATTTATTTCCGCGACAAGCGAAGCGTCTCCGTCAGCTACTATCTCACCCTTTACAAGCACATGCGTGAAGTCCACATGAAGAGACTCCAGTATCTTGGTACTGTGTGTGATTATCAGCAAGGCTCCGTCCTCGTTTTTCTGATACTCCTCTATCCCTGCGGAAACAGTCCTTACCGCATCCACATCGAGACCCGAATCAGTCTCGTCAAGTATCGCAAACTTGGGCTTCAGCATGAGCAGCTGCAGGATCTCGGCCTTCTTTTTCTCTCCGCCCGAGAAGCCCACGTTGAGGTCCCTGTCCTTGTAGGAAGCATCGTAGTTAAGTATTTCCATATTCGCCGCGAGCTCCTTGCGGTATTCGGAAAACTTGATCTTCTCTCCGGTCTTTTGCATGATCGCATTTCTTATAAAAGAAGATACCGTGATACCCGGCACCTCAAGGGGATTTTGAAATGACATGAACATCCCAGCCTTAGCTCTCTTGTCAGCTGATTCGTCCTTTATATCAAGTCCGTTAAAATATATGCTTCCACCGGTGATCTCATAGGCAGGATTACCCATCAGGGCATTGCCGAGCGTGGATTTGCCGGCACCGTTCGGCCCCATCAGCACATGGGTCTCTCCTTTACCTATATTCAGATTTATGTTTTTCAGTATAGGACTCCCGTCTACTGCAACGGACAGATCCCTTATCTCAAGTAATGACATGATATGTCTCCTTAAAGCTTTGTCTTATTGTCGGTCAGTATTAGGTAATACTAACATAATTTTCAATCTAAGGAAAATATTTTCAGATGTATCCGGTGAGCTCTCCGAGACAGCTTTCGAAATTGACGCCATACCAGCGTTTGTCGGGAGCCTTCTCCGTCTCTTCAATGCAGCGGTTCACAAAATGCACGGCATGCTCAGTGGCTTCTGACAGCTGCTGTCCGTCAAGCAGGCATCCGGTGACTACGGAAGAAAAGATATCCCCGGTGCCCAGGAATCGTCCATGATGTCTTATGCTCCTGGCATCGGATAAAATATCCTGCTTTTTATCATATGAAACGGCTCCCATCTCCTTTTCGCCGAAATGTATGCCTGTTATCACCACCCCTTCCGGTCCCATATCCGCCAGGCGGTACAGCATCTGCTGTATCTCTTCTTCCGAGAATAAAACCGGCTCCTTATATCCCATACCGAGCAGCAGACATGCCTCGGTGAGATTGGGTATGATAACGTCCGCTTTTGAAGTAAAAGGACGCATATACTCTACGAAATCCTCCGGCAGACCGGCATAAAGCTCTCCGTCATCAGCCATAGCCGGGTCTATCACCACGATACAGTCCTTGTTTCTGAAGGAATCAATAAAACCGGATATCTCATTTACCTGCTCATAGGAGCCGAGATATCCGGTATATATTGCATCAAAGCTTATGTTATTTTTAAGAAGCTGTTCCGAAATAGAGTCTATCTCTTCAGACAGATCGACAGAAACAAAGCTGTCAAATGCCGTGTGTGTAGAAAGCAGAGCCGTGGGAATAACGGCTGTTTCTACTCCCAGACACGAAAGAACCGGTATCGCCGCAGTAAGTGAGCATTTACCTACACAGGAAATATCCTGCAACGTTACGACTCGTTTCATCTGCTTAGGATCAGGCGTGTATCAGGACTGTAGTGCCTATTTCCACCGAATTGTAGAGTGCCTCGGCAGTGCTGGTAGGCATATTAACGCATCCGTGCGAGCCGTTTGTCTTGTATATGCTGCCACCGAAGGAGCCTCTCCAGCTGGCATCATGTATCCCGTAATGCCCGACAAAGGGCATCCAGTACTTTACGAATGCTTCGTAATCGTCTCCCCTGAGTGTCCTGTTCCTCTGCTTGCCGTATATCTGATATGTGCCATGAGGGGTATCATGATGTGCCCGTTCATTTCCCGTCACGATGTCCGATACGAGCTGCGCCTGACCGTTCACATAGTAGGTGAGCTTCTGCTCAGTGATATTTATATCTATAAAGGTCTGTCCCGTACCTGCTGCCATGCTGTCCGCCGCTTTTTCTTCGGCTTTTTTTTCGGCCTCCTCATATGCAGGATCCTGCGCTGCCTTTACAGCCTTCTCCTGCTCTGCTTTCAAAGCCTCCTGCGCTGCCTTTACCTTTGCTTCCCTTTCGGCCTGCTCTCTTTCCTGCTGCTCGATCGCCTCTTTTGCATGCTGCTCAAGGATCGCCTGCTGCTTCGCCGCTTCCTCCTGAGCCCTGAGTACATCTATATTTCCGACCGTTACAGAAGGTGTGTGTGCTCCGTCCGTCCTGCCGAGCGTGATGGCCGCGGACAGGTACTGGGCTTCCACCTCCTGATTTAAGGTAGTATATCCGGGAATATTGTAGACTGAAGCGAGTCCTGAAACAAAACTCCTGACTGCACCGTTGTCCGCCATATAGTTTCCTGCCGCATCCTGCACGAAAGAACCGTCTGCATTTTTCTGCAGCATGCCGGCCACGGTACCCTGGTCAAGTACAAACTGTGTATTCGCACCGCTCTGGATGGGATATGCACTGAAATCATAGACTACAGACGCGATACCCTGCGCTCTTGCCTCCTTAGACGGCACCAAAATACCAAGTACAAACGCGGCTGCTACAGCTGCATATAACAATATACGCTTCATAGATCACTCTCCCGTTAAAACCAACCACTGCGCAAACATTTAATGATCCGTTCAAAGCCCTTGGACTCCGAACGGTTACAGCATTCCTATTATAGACGCAGACTGATAAGTTAAGCAACCACAAGATATGGCGTTTTACTCCGCGTTATTCCGCCCAAAGAAAAACATATATTGCTGCAGCACACCGGCAAATCCCGGATACCTCTCGACGGGAAATCTCCCGTTGTAATGGAGCTCTTCCACCCTTTGTATCCAGACATCCACGGGAAAAGCAGCGATCCGGTGATATCCGAAAAGCATCACACAGTTTGCGACCTTCTTCCCGACCCCATGAAATGAAAGAAGCTCATTGTATAGCTCGTCATCGGATAATTCCCTTAGCATCTCAAGGTCAGCTTCACCGGCTGCAATCCGCCTTGCAGTCTCTCTTATATAAGGCACCCTGTAGCCCAGAGAGCATGCACCGAGCTCATCCTCCGAAAGCCCTGCAATGGCTTCGGGGGTTGGAAATGAATAGATATCATCCGATATCTTTGTCCCGCAGATCCTGCACAGCTTTTCCACCGAAGACTGAATAGCCGGTATATTCTTACGCTGTGAAATGATAAAGCTTATCAGCGTCTCGAAGGGCTCCTGCCTTAGTATCCTTATCCCGCTGCCGTATGCCGCCGCTCCGGTCAGGAATCCGTCCTCCTTATCTATGGCATTGATATAAACCGAGTAATCGGTATCCGCGTCAAAATAAGCTCTCCAGTAGGCTTCATACTCCGTATCGTCACACGACAGCTCGAACCTGTCCTCTCCATCCTCCCTTATGTCCAATACCCTTCCGCCTGCTATCACCCGGGCACTCTTATCTCCCGTCATGGTCATGCGGAAGCACTGTCCGCTTTCCGCGATCTGTCGCAGATCCATGTTTTTTATTTGCTTAATCATTTTTCCTCCGGATCATGATGTTTTACCTTTAGTACCCGTTCAGAGCACCTTTTATTACCGAACAGGCGGCTCCTTACCCTTTTTCATAATAAATAAGCATATACCGATGAGTGAAGCGGAAACAAGTACAACAATAATGATTATGCCTGTGATTTTACGTCTTGAAAAAGTTTCAGACGACATGCCTGCATCATAAGACTCCCTGCTGCTCTCTATGATCATATCTCCGATACAGGATGTTTCCGCACTGAAAGGACTGGTCCTTTTGTTCAGGAGCGTACTTATCTCCGTCTTGTATTCAAGCTCATCTCCGCTCCCACTGTCTGCGGCAGTCCATTCCCCGTCCGAGCCCTCCTCGCTCCAGAGTCTGGCTGCCCCGGCTTTCTTCTTTTTACGCAGCATGCTCCAGTCATCATACATCCCTATTCCTGCCGACGGTAGTATATTGTTCTTACTTTTATATACATAGCTTGTGTTCTCATTTGTAGACTGGTAGTCCGTTTCGTCTCCGTTCCCACCGAATATTACTGCATTTCCGTATGTTGGCACCATGTTATTATATGGTCTATCTTTATAATAATGAACGTTATTATATGTGTTCTTTTCCATTCTTTCCCTGTATTTATCAGGACTATA
>JAGBNR010000148.1 GCA_017634315.1 Lachnospiraceae bacterium | reverse complement strand
CTGTAGATATGGTTGGTGGAGGTACCCGCCATCAGTGTACCGTCCGGGGCGAAAGCACAGCAGTTAAACTGCTCCTGCCCGTCCGGCAGCTGTATCGAGCTCTGTATCCTTCCCTGCTTCATAAGAAACAGCCGGCCGTCTGATGCGACTACAGCCACATGACCGAGATCATCGGCGGTAATGCTGTCAGAGTAGTTTACCTCATCCAGTGTATCCGTAGCCTTCAGTCCGTTGTTCATGGTCAGGATCTGCAGACTGCCTGTCGTACCGACATAATAATACCCGTCCGATGATCGTATGATGCATCGCACGGAATTAGACGGCAGTCCGCTGGTCTGATCCAGTACATTCACCACCTTTTCACGGATCACGATGGACAGTCCGTTGTCATTGGTACCGATCCAGAGACGACCCTCTTCATCTACATACAGGCAGTTCACGTTTTTGACGGATTCGTATTCGTCCACCCACCGGAATTCGCGCCCGTTGTATCTGTACAGTCCTGCGTACGTGCCGATCCAGAGTACTCCATCGTTGGTCTGCGCGATGTCATTGGCTTCTCCGCACGGCAGTCCGTTGTTGCTGCTATAGACACTCTGCACATAATCATTATAGTCTGTTGTCCCACCGGATACTGCCGCTTTGGCATCGGCAGACATGAGCATCGACAGGGTAAGCGCAAGGAATACAACCGTACCTGCGGCTTTTTCCCTGTTTATCGTCACGTCACTGCTGTCATCTCTTCGTATACGCTGTATCAGGATAACGATATATACGGCAGCGATCGTAAGCACCTTGTCGGCAAATTCCAGTGACAGCTGCCCCAGTACGGCACACACTAAAAGAGGCCAGTCTCTTTCCAGCAGATAGTTGATGACACCGTCTCCCCATTTATTGTTGGTGTAACCTCCCGAGAGCATCAGATTCAGGGGTACTGACACGATAAGAGCCGTAAATACCGCCATAGAAGCAGCCTTCATAAAGCCGTAAAACCGGTCAAACCATTTACCCTTTGCAGCGATACCCACTATTATGCCCAGAGCTATGCTGGTCACAGAATATGCCACAGAGAAATGATCTATGGCACCATAGGCCAGATTCCCCGTCAGCCCTACGATCGCTCCGCATACGGGACCTGCTATATATGCGCAGAGTGTCGTGCCGAACGAGTCAGCCCAGAGCGGCAGCTCCAGGCTGAAAGCAAGTATCTTTCCGCCTACATTCAGGCATACACATATAGCGGTAAACAAAGCGATCTGCCAGGTTTTCCAGTTTTTCATCCCCTTCGTTTCCTCCCCTAATACCTGAATAATAACATACATCAATATGATACACCTTATCAAAGTTTACAGCATCTGTCACCTCAGACAACAGCATGTCATGCGAAAAGCCCGGCAGTGAGCCGGGCCTTTCACTTGATGCCATCATCTGATTCGGGGTCGAAAGGACAGATCAGTCCGCAGTCACTCCGAGGAGCTTGTCCAGCTCTCCGACAAGCAGCCCTATCTCGGGCTTTGTCATCTGCACATCCACCCCGAGATCGTCTCCCTTTTTCCTTGTAGCATCATTTATCATGGACGAGAAGATGACTACCTTGAGTCTGTTTGTACCCTTGCCCTCCTTGATGAGCTTGGTCAGCATATGCCCGTCCATCCGTGGCATCTCTATATCCGTAATGACGCAGCGTACATGCTCATCCAGAGTACCCTCGTCTCTCCACTGCTCTATAAGCTCCCACGCCTCCTGACCGTTAGCCGTATGCGTCAGGTTGGTATAGCCCGCCTTGCTCAGCGACTCCACTATGAGCCTGTTGAGCAGTATCGAATCCTCTACGACAAGTATCGGGATGTCTATCCTCTTCCTGTTTCCGAGCTTATCTATATCCTGCACCTTCAGTCCCGTCTCGGGATCTATCTCGGATACTATCTTCTCAAAGTCAAGTACGATGATAAGACTGTCCCCGTCCTTGACTATGCCCGTGGTGAGTCCCTCCTCCAGAGGTCCCGTGGCACCGTTGGGCTTCATGATATCAGCCCATGAGGTACTGTGTATTCCCTTTATCTCCTCCACATGGAAAGCCATATTCAGGGAATTGAAATTGGTAAGTATGAAGTTACCCTTGGGCTCTGAATTACCGAGACGAAGTGCCTGCTTCAGATCGATGACGGTGATCATATCGCCTCTCGGCATGAAGATCCCCTCCACACTCGGATGTGCGAGCGGCACCGGTGTCAGAGGCTCATAAATGATGATCTCCTGCACCTTGGCGACATTTATGCCAAACTCCCTTCCCGATATCTTAAATACCAGCAGGTCGAGATGGCTGGTGTCATCCTGCATATTGTTTGTATCCATACCTGTTTCCCTTCATTGGTTATCTGTTAGTGCTGCTCAGTATATCACTGTCAGATAGTATACCACATTTTCACATGCTGTTACCTGTAAGTATGAAATGCCCTGCATTTTTTTTCAAAACTTTCCGCAAATCCCGATGATCCGGGAAGATACAGATGCGGCCACCCCGCCCACATCGTATCTGTGATGTGTATCTCATTGTAAACAGTATCTCCCGAAGCCTTTACCACCTCAGCTCCGTCACCGTTATCATCCGCATCAAAGTAATGAAATTCATGACCCCTTATCACGGCATCCTTATCAAGCCACAGCCCGGTCCTGTCTCTGATATATACATATCCGAATCTCACAAGGCTGCCTTTCCTCCTACACCTGTCCTTTATGATGGCGCACATCGCATATTGTTTTATGTCAACTTCATTAACTATGATCTTTTCAGTGAGATACATGAATCCGCCGCACTCTGCAAATACAGGAAGACCTGCTGCCGCCTTTTGCCTTATGTCAACCATAAGTGAGCTGTTCGCACTCAGACCCTCGGCATGAAGCTCCGGATAGCCTCCTCCAATATAGAGACCCGCGACATCCTCCGGCAATGCCCTGTCAGAAAGAGGCGAGAAGAATACAGGCTCAAGCCCCGCACGCGCCAGCTCCCTGAGGTTTTCGTTGTAATAAAAGCAAAAGGCAGCATCACGCGCTACGGCTAATCTCAAGTATCCCATCCACATCCACACTTTCTTCGATCTGTCGTGCCAGCGAAGTAGCTTTTAACTTTATGTCAACTATTTCCGAGGGCAGCATAAGACCCAGATATCTGCTCTCTATACTGATATCTTTAAGTACCGGAATATATCCGAGCGGTCTGATCCCAAGCTCTCCGGTCACCGCCTGTTTCAAAGACTCATATGATCTGCCGGAGCACCTGTTGAATATCACACCCTTTATGAGATGTGCCCTGTCGTAGTACATAAATCCCCTGATGCCGGCGATAAGAGACATGGCTGCGCCCTTTGCATCCACTACAAGGATGACCGGTACGTCAAGTATGGCGGCAAGCTCATATGTAGAGCCTTTGTAATGACAGCCTATACCGTCATACAGTCCCATCACACCCTCTATCACGGAAATATCAGTACCTTCGGAGCATCTGTCGTAGAGCTGTCTTACGGCATCATCATCCAGAAAAAAGGTATCAAGATTTTCACACTTATGTAAACTATATTCGGGAAATACTCTATTATCACCGGAAGCCGGTTCACCCGGAAGCACCGTATCGTGAAACAGCGGATCTATATAATCGGGACCGGTCTTAAACGGCTGAACCGAAAGCCCTCTCTCCTGCAGTGCCTTTATCAGTCCGCAGGCCGTCATCGTCTTGCCTGAGCCGCTCCTCGGAGCGGCTATGCAAACATCACCGTGCATCATTCAAACGACATACAGGCTATGAATACCGGATTCAGAGCCTTTACCATATGGTATTTTTCCACTGTGACGGTTTTTCCGATAGTCAGCTGTATTATGTCAACTCTAGAATTGGGGATCTCACGCATCACTTCCATTATCTCGTTCAGGGTCTCCAGGCTCACTGCACTTGCGACTACACGCACTCCCCTGTTTTTATCTCTTACACCCTTTATGATCTCGCGCATTCGCCCGTTAGAGCCTCCGATAAATGCTGCATCGGGCTTTGGCAGCAGATCAAAATTGTCCGGAGCCGTGGCATTCAGCACGGTGATGTTGTCTCTTCCGTATTTTTCCTTATTCTCCTTTGTGGCTGCCAGTGCCTCATCATCGTCATCTATGGCATATACGTGTATCTTATCGGATATCCCTGCCGCAGCTACGGATATGGAGCCGGTGCCGCAGCCTATATCATAGAAGATATCCCCCTTATGGAGACCGAGCTTGCCGAGTATCACGTACCGTATCTCCTCCTTGGTCATAGGTACCGTCTCATGTCTGATAAAATCGCTGTCCTTAAGGGCAAAGCCCACCGTATCCAAAGGATCATGATTGTGAATATACACTGTACCAAGTCCCTCGGGTATATCCTCTTCCGACCTCTCGGAGCTCTCCTCTGCCGTCATCGAAAACAGCCTGCAGTCGGGAGTGCCCATATCAAGTGCCATTACGAGCTGTACCTTTCCAAGACCCGCATCGTTTAGCACCTTTCCGTAATGTATCAGATCCGACGGCTTTGATATGAGAAGAAACGTCCGTTCGCTGTTTCTTACCGTGGTGACTAACGTCATATCGGACTCATCATCCTGCTCCACCCCGTGCATCGAGAGTACGCTGCTGTCCTCATAGGGTATGTTCAGCAGTGATGCAAGCGAGGAAATGGATGAAACTCCGGGTATCTGTCTTATGTAAACCTTTGTCCCGCGATCCTTCTGTTCGTTTTTCCAGTCATAGAGAGCCGGCATAAGAGCAGCTGCTCCACTGTAAAAGCCTGAATCGCCCGAGTACAGCACCACTGTCTTTATCGTATCGTCCGCAAGGCTTGAGGAGAGGCGGTCAAGGTATTGGATTATGTCAACCGGCTTGTAAAAGGGGAAGCTCTGCTTTTCCCCTCCGAAGATGTCCACCATCCTCTTTGAACCGAATACATACTGCGCATCATCTATTGCTATACGGGCATCGTTTGTG
>JAGBNR010000001.1 GCA_017634315.1 Lachnospiraceae bacterium | reverse complement strand
GTGCTGAGTCTGGGTGCTGACGGAGCGGCAGGCGGTATGTTTGCACAGGATGTGCAGGCACCTAACGGATATGTGGCAGGCACCGCAGCACGTATCACGCTGATGGGAAATGTATCGGGGACAGTATATGGCCAGAAGGAAGTGACCTCCTTCCCTGTCACGATACAGATAGCAGGCACGGATATCAACAGCATGGATACGGCAGGGGTGTTTACCATAGAGTATACGGCAAGGATCACGGGTACGGATGAGAACGGCACACCATATACGGTGGATCAGCAGAGCGTGGATACTTCGCAGATCATCTCATTTGCAAGGTGACGGCTTCGGATGATCGAAGGCAGGATACTAAAGGGGATAGGCGGTTTTTATTACGTATATACCGATGAGGGGATATTTCAGTGCAGGGCAAAGGGTCTCTTTCGTAAGAGAGCACTGAAGCCTCTGGCAGGAGACAGATGCACGATAGAGCTGACACATACTGACGATGTGGAGGGCAACGTCACGGAGATACTGGAGAGGAAAAATGTCCTTGACAGACCTCCGGTGGCAAATATAGATCAGGCACTGATAGTATTTTCGGTACACAGCCCGGAGCCGGCATGGACTCTGATGGACAGGTTTCTTGTGATGATGGAACGAAACGGCATACATCCGGTCATCTGCGTCAATAAGGATGATTTGGCGGATACATGCGACCTGTCAGATATAGAGGATATATATAAGAGTACCGGATACAGCCTGATATTTACTTCGGTCAAAAACGGCAGCGGTCTGGATAAGGTACGAGAGGTACTAAAGGGCAGGGTCACATCAGTCGCAGGTCCATCCGGTGTCGGCAAATCTTCACTCATAAACGCGCTCATAGGTGAGGAAGTGATGGTGACAGGGGATGTGAGCCGCAGACTCAAACGCGGCAGGCAGACTACCAGACATACCGAGCTGCTATTTCTGGGGGAGGATACGTTCATTTTCGACTCTCCGGGCTTTTCGGCCATGGATCTTCCTGAAATGAAAGAAAGCGAGCTGGCAGACTGCTTTCCGGAAATGAGAGGCTATATCGGAGGATGCCGCTACAGCGACTGCAGCCATACCCATGAGCCGGACTGTACGATAAAGCAGGCGGTGGATTCGGGCGATATAGCGGGCAGACGGTATGATTCGTATATCGATATATATAATGAGCTGAGGGAAAAAAGGAGATACTGAACTATGGAATATAAGCTGCATCCTTCCATACTCGCCGCTGATTTTAAGAATCTTGGCAGAGATATAGAAAACGTGGTGGCCGCAGGAGCGGACGGGATACATATTGATGTGATGGACGGGGATTTCGTGCCGCAGATATCCTTCGGAATGCCGGTGATAAAGTCCATACGCAGTGCTACCGATGTGACATTTGACGTACATCTGATGGTGACTAATCCGGAGAGATATATAGAGACCTTTGTAGAGTGCGGTGCCGACATAGTGACCATACATGCGGAAGCTACAAGGGACATAGAAAATGCGCTCAAGCAGATAAGGCGGACAGGTGTGAAGGTGGGACTGGCACTGAATCCCGGTACCTCTCTTTCCACGCTGGACTATATAATAGACGATGTGGATATGGTGCTGCTCATGACGGTCAATCCCGGCTTCGGAGGACAGAAATATATCGAAAAGGCCACGAAAAAAATAAAGGCTCTCAGGGCTATGGCGATGAATGAGGACAGAGAGCTTGACATAGAGGTGGACGGCGGAGTCACAAGTGAGACACTTCCCACTGTCATTGATGCCGGTGCCAATATCATAGTCATGGGCTCTGCCATATTCGGCGGCAATGCTGCGGAGCTCACAAAACACTTCAAGGAAGAAATTGGAAGAAGAATCCCGCGATAATAAAATATCTGCTGTAAAACAGGCGGCGGTGGTCATACTATGTGTGATCGCCGTTTTTAGCTTATGTGCCGCGCTGGTGTCACAGCTCTTTGACGGTGCGCCGCTGTGGGATGATATTACGATAGAGCTGGGAGATACACTGAGCAATGATCCTGCCTTTTATATGGAGGGACCTGAGATCACCCTGACACATTCCCGGGTGGATCTTTCGGGTCTTAATAACATGAGGGTGGGGGACTATACTGTCAGGGCAGGCAATATTTTTGCCGTATTCGAATACACGGTTCATGTAAGGGACACCGTACCTCCCACGATAATGACAGGATATACTCTTGATACCGTGCTTGAGACCGGCAGGGAGTATGATCTTGATGTACTGCAGACTGTGGCGAGTGATCTTTCGGGGCAGACCTTTCTCCGTTTTTACTATAATGACAGAGAGATACAGAGTCTCTACTTTGATGGGATGGGCAGACCCGAGATCGTGGCGGAAGCGACTGATATCAATGCCAACAGATCAAAAAAGGTGATAAGGCTTTTCGTGGATACTCCTCCGACTATATACGGAGTACATGAACAGTATATACTGCGCGGAAGTGATGAGGGGGAGCTGGATCCCGTATTTGCAAAGGACGATGTGGACGGAGATCTGGGAGATAGTATTGAGGCCGATATCTCCGGAGTGGATTTTAACAATATAGGTGATTATGTGATAGCTTATAAAGTGAAGGATTCATACGGTCTTGAAGCAAGTGCCAAGACCACTGTGCATGTCATATCATCTGCCGAAAGGGTAAAGAGGCACTATGACGACTACAGCCTGTCGGAAGAGGAGCTTTCGGAGCTGATCGATCAGGATTATTTTACCTATGAGCCCTTGGAGGAAAACAATAAGGAGCTGGTGCTTGATGTATGCGAGCCTACACTCGTAAACCTGTACAGGAGTGACGAGGATGCCACAGGCAGCGGCTCGGGGTTCATATATGATATCACGCCGGAGTACGTTTATATTGTTTCGGTTTACCATGTGACAAGTTATTTTGACGGCACGCCCACGCAGATCACGTTTTATGACGGCAGCCGGATAACGGAGACCTTTAAATCCGTAAGGCTGAATGCGGGAAATGAAGCCTCTCTTTTCAGGATACCCGTATCGGACATACCGTATCACACATTTGTAAGACTCAAGGAAGTGGCTTATGATGAGAACATATATGATAATGTGCGGGTCGGTACCGAGCTGATAGAGTACTGTAAAAACTGGAGAGCCGGACTGAAGCCGGAGATCATCAAATATGTCAGGGTGATATCCTTTACGCTTTCGGAGATACAGCAAAAATATGTGGACGATGATGAATACTTTGCAGTCACCAGAGCATCCGAAAACGGCATGAGCGGTACAGCGATATTTGATGAAAGGGGTGTGCTGGCAGGCATATGCAGCAAGACCATGCTGCCTTATGATGATGAGATCCGCAAATTCAGGGACGGATGTGATTTTCTACTGATGGTTGATAAGCTGCCTGAGCTGATGGAGCGGGCAGGAGAGCTGAAATGAAGGTTATGCCGGGCAAAAGAAATGCGGTAATAGCTATGACGGCAGTATTTGTACTGCTTATTATAATGCTGTGCGCCGGAGCAGTCTGTCCGGAGACGGCGCAGGGTGACAAGGGCAGATACGGTGATGTATTGAGTTTTTCCGCAGCTCCCGGCTTTTATGCTGAGCCCTTTTATCTGTCGATAGATGCTCCGGCGGACGAGATATATTACACTCTTGACGGCACCGATCCTGACAGAGACTCCATAAGATATACCGGGCCGATATATATATACGATGTGTCATCGGAGCCGAATGTGTACTGTGAGATAAAGGATGTCAGTCCGTTTTATGATGATGAGCTGAAGGAGCTTTTTTACGGCTACAGACTGAATGATGATATAGAGTATCCCGTGCCTGACTATAAGATACCTGAACAAAATATAGATAAATGTACGGTGATAAAGGCAGTATGGTACGATAAGACAGGCAATAAAAGCGATGTGCTGGCAGGGTCGTATTTCGTCGGAAAGGAGGAATACACCCGGGACGATCTTGTCACGATCTCACTTTTTACTGATCCCGCTTCCTTTTTTGATCACAGGAGCGGTATCTACGTGCTGGGAGACAGGGCGGAAGAATACTTTGAAGAAATATCCGAAGCGGAGGATGAGGAGTACAGGGAGGAGCTGCTCGGAGATCTGTGGGAGGCAAATTATACCGGGAGAGGAAGAGAGTGGGAGAGACAAGCCACACTTCAGGTATTTAAGAACGGCGGATTAGAGCTTACCCAGCAGACGGGAGTGCGCATACAGGGAGGCTACAGCCGGGAGTACTGCCCTAAAAGCCTGAATCTGTACGCAAGAGAGGAAATGGACGGGAATAAGCTCATATCCCTTGATGCCGTGGATATGACAGTCGATAAGATGACACTGTACAATGGCGGCGAAGACATATACTCCAAGCTGAAGGACCCCCTTATGGCCGGTCTCTGCTCGGATATGGATTTTACAACGATGCGCTTTATCCCGTGTGAGCTATATCTGAACGGAGAGTACTGGGGATTTTACTATCTTACTGAAAAATATGACAAGAAATATATAGAGAAAAAATACAATGTAGATGACGACAATGTCGTCATTATAAAGAATAATGAGCCGGAGGAGGGATTTGAGGAGGATCTTAAGGGCTATCTGGAGGATATGGACTTTATCTCGGGTGCGGACATGACGGATGAGGCAAACTATCAAAAAGCCTGCAGACTGATGGATATGGACGGATTTATAGACTATATGGCAGCGGAAATATATATTGCGAGATGGCTCGACTGGCCGGGAAGCAATTTTGCCATGTGGAAAAGCCGGACAGCCGAAAACGGAGAATACGGCGACCGCAGATGGCGTATGCTGCTCTTTGATGTGAACTGGGGCGGTATGTCATATGATGACGGGGATGCCGTAAGAGACAGCATAGCATGGGTAAGACGATACAGCCCCATCTTTGACAACCTGTGTCACAGTGATGTATTCAGGAGTGCATTTGCGGACCGGCTTATGTCCTTCAGAGACAGGGAGTTTGCACCGGAGCACGTATCCGAAGAGATAGACGGCTTATAAGGCGCGGCGGAGGAGCCGATGAAGAGACATTATATGAGATTCTTCGGGACGGATGATGCGAGATTTTATGAAGAGGCGGAAAAGCTGAAGCTCTTCTTCAGAGAAAGATATGATTATATACCTGTGATGATAGAGGATAATTTCGGAGAATGAAAAAAGGTACCGTAAACAAACTGTTAATAACACTTATACCCTTGTCAATGATACTTCTGACATTGGGTATAGTCGGACTGAACGGTAAAAAAAGTGTGGAATACGCGGAGGACGGCAGATACTACGGAAATATCAGGTTTTCTGTCCCTCCGGGATCCTATGATATGCCGTTTTATCTGAGTATATACGCACCTGAGGATGAGATATATTACACCCTTGACGGGACAGACCCTGACAGGAGCTCGATCAGATACACAGAGCCGATATATATTTATGATGCAACGGATGATCCCAACAGACTGTCCATGAGGACCGATGTAAGTGCCTTTTATGATGAAAGCACCAGAGAGCTGTACCGTGATACTCATTGGGCTGTAGGTGAGGATGCTCCTGTGTATGTGGCTCCCGGGTACAATATAGATAAATGCACTGTGATCAAAGCGGTATATTATGATAAAGACGGTAATGAAAAGGGGAGTGCGGCAGGCTCATACTTTGTCGGTGACAGGCATGATGATGGTGAGGATACCGTGAAGAGGATATCCGTCATAGCAGATCCGGCGGAGCTTTTTGATTATGAGCGTGGCATATATGTGACCGGAAAGCTCAGAGACGACTTTTTCAGCGCGATTACCGATGAGAACAGGGAGGAGATGCTCGACAGTCACTGGCCGGCCAACTACACGGAAAAAGGAAGAGAATGGGAGAGAAGGGCGTATATTCAGATATTTGATGACGGAAAGCTGACGCTGTCCCAACAGGCAGGCATCAGGATAAAAGGAGAAGGGAGCCGGGAGTACTACCCCAAGAGCCTCAATCTCTATGCGAGACGGGAATATGACGGCAATTCCGTGATACATACTGAGGAAAATATCAGGGACTGCTATGATGTGCTGACACTTTATGCCGGAGGAGAGGACATATTTCTGAAAATGAAGGATCCGCTCATGGCAGAGCTTTGCTCCGATATGGGATTTGCCACACTGGACTTTGAGCTCTGTGAAGTGTATATAAACGGCGAATACTGGGGCTGCTACTTTCTTTCGGATAAATATAATGAAAAGTACGTCGAAAAGAAGTACGGTGTCGATGATGATAATGTAATGATAATAAAAAACAATGATCCGAGTGAGAGTATGCCGGAGGATTTTGAGCAATACATGGAGGATATGCAGTTTATCGGAACTGCCGATATGACATCGGAGGAGAATTACAGAAAAGCGTGTGAATTATTGGACATGGATGGTTTTATTGACTATATGGCAGCCGAGGTATACATCGCCAGATGGTCTGACTGGCCCACGGGCAATATAGCATTATGGAGAAGCAGAAAAAAAGAACAGGGCGAGTACGGGGACTGCAGATGGCGTTTTATGCTCTTTGATGTGAACTGGGGAGGGCTTACCTATGACCTGGGTGATGCGACAAGAGATACCATAGTATCGACAAGAGAGCCCAGTCCGGTATTTGACAATCTGTTTAACAATCCCGAATTTAAGGAGGCATTTGTAAACAGGCTGATGTCCATGAGGGATAATGAATTCGCCCCGGATAAGGTGGCGGAAAGGATAGATGAATACGCAGCTGTGATGAGGGAGCCCATGAAAAAGCATTATATGAGATTCTTCGGGACGGATGACGCGAGATTCTATGAAGAGGCGGAAAAGCTGAAGCTCTTCTTCAGAGAAAGATATGACTATATACCTGTGATGATAGAGAATAATTTCGGAGAGCAGTAAATCGGACTTCAGGGTTCTTTCATGAAGCATAATTGATAACCAAATAGAGTCAGTTTATATCAAGGGTTATAGGAATTATACAAAATTTCCTATGACCCTTGATTTTTGCGCCTTGTAGAGGTATACTATCTATAAGTATAGGTATACGCC
>JAGBNR010000147.1 GCA_017634315.1 Lachnospiraceae bacterium | reverse complement strand
TCTCTCACTCCCTGCATGCGCGTCATTTTCGAGTCCGTAGTCCTCTATGACCATACAGCTTCCTATATCGTGCTTGACCGTGCCTTTTTTCTCACTGATACAGACAGCCTCTATGCTTCCCATATCCTATCCTCCGATCTCTACCATACGTCTTTTATCTATAGTGTCACGCAATGTATCAAAGCTGTGTGATGCCGGCTTTACCTTGACCGCATCGGCTATCAGCTTCTTTAATTCCTCATCCCTCGCACCATTGCGCAAAGGTATCTTAAGATCCACTCCATCAGGATACTGAAGACAGAGCTTTAAGAAGCCCCCTGCTGTCAGTCTTATCCTTCTGCATCTGTCACAAAACTTGTGTGATATCGGACTGATGAAGCCTATCTGTCCGCGGTACTCCTGAAAGGTGTAATACTCCGCCGGACCTCTGTCATCTGCTTTCATACTGCATTGTACCGGTGTAGAGGCTCCATATCTGTCTTCCAGTCTTCTTATGAGCTCATCGGTGGATATCCGCTCAAAGCTCCCGGCACAGCCTATCGGCATCAGCTCTATAAATCTGATGCTCACTCCCTTGTCCGCAGCATATTCGGTGAGAGGGATGATATCCTCTTCATTGATCCCTCTCATCGGCACACAGTTAAGCTTCACCCTTAATCCGGCTTCAAGAGCACTGTCTATACCGTCAAGTGTACATATAAGCCCCGAGCCCTCACTTCGTGTTATGAGTGAGAAACAGTCCTCACGCAGTGTATCCAGACTGATATTGATATCCGTAAGTCCCACATCGTAAAGCCCTTCTGCCATATCTGCAAGCAGCACTCCGTTGCTTGTCATGGATATCTCATTAAAGCCGCATTCCTCACGGAGTATCTTTATCAGATCAGTGATGCCGCGTCTTACCAAAGGCTCTCCGCCTGTGAGCCTGACTCTCCTTATCCCAAGCTCTGCCATAATACGGGCAAGCCTTCCGGTCTCTTCCAAAGTAAGGATATCCCCGTGCTCAATATGCCTTATACCCTCTCTCGGCATACAGTAGGAGCATCTGAGATTGCATTTGTCGGTGAGCGATATCCTCAGATAGTCTATCTCTCTGCCGTATCCGTCAGTCATGATCTGTCCTCCCGGATGTCTCGTGTACCGATCCTCTTTCTCACCCTGTATGCCCTGTCTTCCCTGCTGTATTGCCGGCTGTTCATGTAATTCATAAGTATAAGCGTACAGAGAGCTATCAGCAGTATCACGATGACCCATTGATACGCAAGCTCACGGTTGCCCGACTGCATGGCTGAGTATACCGCGACCGACATTGTCCTTGTCCTGCCGGGTATGTTGCCTGCTATCATGATCGTTGCTCCGAATTCACCGAGTGCCCTTGCAAATGTAAGGGAGGTGGCGGCTGCTATCCCGGGCCACGACAGAGGTATCCATACCTTAAAAAATATAGCGGTCTCGCCAAAGCCCAGTGTCCTTGCGGCATCGGTGAGCTCCATGTCCATCTGTTCAAAAGCTCCGAGAGTGATGCGATACATTATCGGAAAAGAAACCACTATCGCCGCTATCACCGCTCCCTGCCAGGTGAATACCACATCCATACCTATGCTGTCCAATATCCTGCCCGGGATCGAGTTTCTGCCGAACAGTATGAGCAGCAGGAATCCTACCACTGTAGGTGGCAGCACGAGCGGCAGCGACAAAATACCATCGACAAGATACTTAAAGCGTTTCATCTTAAACACCGCGCGTGCACAGATGATCCCGAGAAAAAAAGTGATAAGAGTGGATACCACTGCTATCTTCATGGATATCACAAGAGGGGACAGATCAAAATCCATATTTCTCAAATACCTTCATGGCACTGTCACTCTGCAGGAAAGACAGAAATTCCTCCGCAGCCTTCTCGTTTGAAGTGGCTTTTACTATGCCCACGGGATAGATCACCTTCCTGCATGATCCCTCCGGAGCTACGGCCACGATATCTACATCATCCGAAGTATAGGCATCGGTGGCGTATACTACACCGCAGTCCACCTCTGATGACTCCACCCATGCCAGTACTGTCCTCACATCACTGCCGTAGTTCGCCTTTGCCCTGACCTGATCCGATATGCCGAGTGTCGTAAAGACCTCCTCCGCGTACTGTCCGGCCGGCACGCTTTCGGGATCCCCGAGTCCTATCATGCCTACCTTTTCTCCGGCAGCATCCTCAAATGCCGTGATGTCCTTGTCACTGCCCTTTGGCACTATGAGCACTATTTTGTTTTCAAGGAGCTCTGTAATGGTGTCATCCTTCATCATGCCCTCATCCTTCAGTGCGTCCATCTGCTTCGTAGATGCAGAAAAAAATATATCCGCCGGTGCGCCTTCTTCTATCTGTGCCTGTAGTGCTCCCGAGCTTCCGAAGGAAAAATTAAGCTCCACCCCCGGATGCTCCTTTTCGTACATCTCTTCAAGCTCTGTGCACACATCCGTAAGTGATGCCGCGGCGAGTATCGTCAGCTCCACGGGCTGTGCCGGTGCCTTGCCGCATGAAGTAAGCACAGGCATCAGGATAAACACCATATTGATAAAAAATGTCATTATCACTTCTTTTTTTATTATCCTTACCATCCTATATTTATTTCCTTTTTCTCTTCTTCCGTATGCTTCGTTTTACTTATCTGTCCATCTGTCCTGTCATAACGACCGCTCTTTCCGCCGCTCTTTTCTTCAAGACGAATATCGGATATACTCATGGATCTATCCATTGCCTTACACATATCATAGACCGTAAGCAGAGCCGTGCTCACTCCGGTAAGTGCTTCCATTTCAGCTCCTGTCCTGCCATGCAGCTTTATCAGGCATTCACAGAGTATACAGCCCCTTTCATGTGATATTTCAAAGTTGATCTCGGCTTTGGTGAGCTGCAGCGGATGGCACAGAGGTATGAGATCCGATGTCCTCTTTGCAGCCATTATCCCGGCTATCCTTGCAGTGGCAAGGACATCTCCTTTTTTCACAGTACCATCATCTACCGCCTTAAGTGCATCACTGCTCATATATATAAGACCGCTCGCCCGTGCTGTCCTGCAGGTCACATCCTTTTCCGTGACATCCACCATCACGGCGTTTCCCCGTTCGTCAATATGTGTCAGTCGGTTCATATCAAACTCCTTATTATGACGCGCTCCCAACGACTAAGCCCCCGGAGCTGTTCCGCATAGTTACCCCTTATTTCCCGAATCCGCATTCCGGAAAACGGCATGTCTTACAGTTAAGACACAGACCGCCCTCACCATACCCTGCGATATCAGCTGCAGATATCCTGTCACCGGCCAGCAGTCTCGGCAGCACCAGGTCAAACACCGTGCGGCCTGCGTACATCACGCAGCCGGGGAGACCCACTACAGGTATCTCTTTTTCCTTATGTTTAAGGTAGGCAAGCATAAGCATCGCACCCGGCAGCACCGGCGCACCGTAGGTCACCACCTCGGCTCCGGTATCCTTTATAGCACCCGGAGTCCTGTCATCGGGGTCTACACTCATCCCTCCGCTCACGAGCACCATATCGGCATTTCCCCGGGCAAAGTCCAGTATGGCATCTGTGATGCCGGCTCTGTCATCAGACAGTATCTTCTGACCGATCACCTCGGTATCATATTCCGCGAGCTTTTTTCTGAGCACGGGACCGAATGCATCCTCAATGCGTCCTGATGCCACTTCGCTGCCTGTAGTGACGATAGCTGCTTTTATGTGTCTGAAAGGAAGTATGGAAAGGATCGGCTCATCTCCTGCCGTTCTCTTTGCCATGCTCATCTTGGATTCTTCTATCACGAGCGGTATGATGCGTGTACCGGCGATCTTATCCCCCTTTTTTACCGGAAAGTCCCCGTGCACGGTGGCGATCATCATCTCACCCAAAGCATTGACTGCATTGAGGCTGTCTCTTTTTATCTTAAGCAGACCGTCACGAGCCGCACTGATGGTGATCTTCCCCTCGCACGGCTCTGAATATGACATCATATCAGAGCTGCCCATGCATATATCCTTAAGTATGACGGCAGCTTCATCTTCATGAAGCATACCCGGCTGTTTCTCCCATACATACAGATTTTCCTTTCCTACGGAAAGCAGCACGGGTATATCTTCCTCTTTTACTATATGACCCTTCTTAAATACCGGTCCTTTCTCGACACCGGGTATGATCCTCGTGATATCGTGACAGAGCACATGCCCTATGGCATCCTCTGTTTTTATATGTTTCATTGTGTTCGCCCTTCATTATATCTGCTGACAGATAATTGATATCGGTTCGTTGGTAATCTGATAACTATCTGTTCATATATTAAAAAAATGCTTCAGGCATGAAAAAATCCCCCTGACATCTTCAAGCCCGTATACGGGACAATCGGCATCTTCGGGAGATATACAGTCGGATACGATACATATCAATGTGGAGGGATCGCATACGCTTTTATCATATACGGCTTTTCGGACGATCTCTATCTTTGGAAATCCAGAATCCTTTAAGCCTTCTATGATCACTGCATCAGGCGGTGCCTTCATCAGACCCATCCTCCTGATAAGCTCATCCGCTTTAACGCTTTCCCTTTGATAAACGGCATTCCCGGTATCGGAATATACCGCGGCACAGACGGCTCCCGCTTTGCGAAAGCTGTCCGTATCGCTGCCCGGCATATCCGCATGGCAGTCATGGCCGTCATGCTTTATCACCCCGACTGATTTCCCTTCCATGATGAATTCATTGATGAGCTTCACTATGAGACCGGTCTTGCCACTGTCGCTGTAGCCGCTTACGCAAAAGATCACCGGCTTCGTGATCTCTTTAAGATCCTCTTTTGTATTTATATTACGTACTGTCTTCCTGTCAAAGCAGGTGTACTCAAGCGAGACATACTTTGTATTGACACGGCTGAATATCTCTCTGAGTCTGTATCTGCCCTCGCTTATGAGCTCCTCTATTACAGGAAGTACCTTCTTGGAATAAATCGCACAGAGTGGCTGTATATGATCCTCATCGGCTATCACATAACAGTCATAGTCCGAAGAGATATAGCCGGACAGATATGCCACGAGCTCACTGCTCACATACGGCATATCCGCAGCACAGATAAAGACATATTCACCGGCAGCACATGAGAGCACTCTCCGGATACCCTCGATGGGACCTGTCTTCTTATGCTCATCATATACTACCCTTAGTCCGAGTCCTTCATATATGCCATGCTCAGCGGCAGAAATAATGATCTCCGGATAGACTGCAAGCTCGGATGTAAGTCTGTCTATGATACGCTCGTTGCCTATCCTTATGAGTGCTTTATTCTGTCCCATACGGGAGCTTTCACCACCGGCAAGTATGCCGACAGAGAGCCTGTGCTTATCTGTAATGTCAGCCGTCAAGTGCATATGCTATGACTCTTGATATGTCTTACGGTCTCCGCAGGCTTTGGTTATGACGATAGGCCAGACAGACATGGCAAAGAATACCATTATCGCACGGGCTATCATGTTGCCCCAGTGTCCTCCGAATGCCGCAACGACTGTAGCCGGTGCAAACCATTCCTTCCATCCGAACATGAGTGCTGCGCCTGTGCAGGTCAGTATCGGGAGATTGGCCGTGCCCACGGGGATCTCATATTTAAGATAATGCCTGTCTATATAGGCTCCGATAATGAAGCCGAGAAAAGCACCGCAGGCCTTGAACGTATCATTCATCATCTTGTCAGGATCGACGAGCAGCTGTCCATCCACATAGTCCATAGGATATGGCTTTAACAGGATATAGACGAGTGTAAGAGCTACTGCAGCCACTCCTATAATGGAAAGAATATCAATGATCCTGTCATTACCCTCCACCTTTTTCTGCACAGCACCTACGACCAGTATTATGATAACAGATTCACAAAATCCTACGATAACATCCTGAGGGGTATGCACACCAAGGAAATTCCTTGAAAAACCTGTAAGCAGGATAAGTATACCGCAAAGGACAGCAAGCCATCTTCTTTTGTCCTTTTGCCAGACAAAAACCGTACCATAGGTAACGGTAGCAACCATGGTATGACCGCTCGGAAACGAATATCCCGTAGCCGCCACCTTGGAATCACCGGCAGGCTCTATCAGGTCCGAGCGTATCCAGGGGCGGTAAGCACATACCGTAAGCTTGATAATGCCATTTATCAGCTCTCCGATCCCCCATGATGTTATGAAGCGGTATCCCCATTTTTTATCCACGCCCCAGAAAATCACAAAGGGCAAAAACGGCATGATATCCACCGCAAATTTGGACAGGCTGTTAAAGAATTCGTCAAAGGTCCCGCCTGTCGCGTTTCTAAGCTCCTGAAGCCATAACAAATATTGAATATCCATAACTACCTCCACATTATATATAATAATAAAATTTACATCTGACGTATTTTTATCAATCTTACCTTGTCACCGGGTGACACGCTTGTCCCGGCAGGGATGTCCATATAGCAGTTGCACTCCTGCATATTTCCGAATACAGATGACATATGCTCATTCACGGGAAGATATACCTTGCCGTCTGCTTCATGTGCTCTTACGAGGCGTCTCATGCGGTTCACCTTGTCATAACGATCGTAAAGCACAGCCTCCTTTGTTTCGTTGAGATAATAAGAGCAGTCCATAAGCTTTGATATGGTATGCCAAAAATACAGATCAAAGTTGGCAAGTGCCGCATAAGGATTTCCCGAAAGGCTTAATATGAGCTTATCATCCAGTATACTTGCCATGGTCGGAGTGCCCGGCTGTATGTTTATATTTGAAAAAAGCCTTGTCGCACCCAGCTCCTCAAGAGTCTCGGGTATCAGATCCTTTTTTCCTACAGATACTCCTCCGGTAGTTATGACAAGATCTGACAGCGAGACAGCCTCCTTAAGCCCGGCGCAGATCATTTCCTTATCATCGGGGCAGTTTGATGCATATGATATCTCAAGCTTTTCCTTTAATACGGATGCCTTAAGCATATGCAGGATACTCCCGTATATTTGTCCCGGTACAAGCACGCTCCCTATGTCTGCGAGCTCCGAGCCCGTAGAGATAATGGCTGTCCTTGCCGGTCTCCTAACCTTTACCTTAAGCATGCCGAGAGATGCCATCAGTCCGATCTCGACCCTGCCTATATATCTTCCCGCAGGTATGGCGACCTCTCCCGTTTTCAGCTCTTCTCCCACAGGTATGTAATTCCGGTGGGAATCTATGGCAGAGTATATATTTACCTCATCCTCGCCATAATCGGTATCCTCCTGCATGATCACCGCGTCATAGCCCTCAGGGATCATCGCTCCCGTCATTATTCTTACTGCACTTGACGGCAGGTATGCCATATCCTTATGATCCCCGGCGAGCATCTCTCCCGTCACCCTTAGCCTTACCGGATGCTCCCTGTCTGCTCCTGCCACATCTGAAGCAAGAACCGCATATCCATCCATAGCCGACCTCGCGAATGCGGGTACCGGAGCGTCAGCTTTTATATCCTCATAATTGATATACCCATAAGCTTCGTCTATCGGGACGTATATGCTGTCCTTTATCGGCCTTGCGTTTGATGCTATTATGCCTAATGCTTCCTCGATCTCCATCTACGAAAGCTTCTCCACCTGTACCGCACAGACCTTATACTCGGGTATGCGTGCGAACTCATCGAGTGCGGCATTCGTGATCCTGTTTACAGGTGAATCAGGGAAATGAAAGGGCATCCATGTCTCTCCCTCAGACACCTTTCTGCCGACACGTGCAGTAGCCGTGATCGCATCTCTCCTGCTGCGCACCTGCACACGCTCTCCGTTTGAGATACCGAGCCGGTCGGCATCCCTGTAGTTTAGCTCGATAAAGCCCTCTCCTGCAATATCCATAAGTCCCTGAGATCTCGCGGTCATTGCCGCGGCATTGTAGTGATACAGGATACGACCTGTCATCAGTATGAAGGGATATTCTTCATCGGGAAGCTCCTGAGACTCCTTATATACCGCCGGATAAAGCAGAGCTCTTCCTCTCACCGGTCCGCCGACATGCATTATGGGTGTACCGGGATGCTCCCTGCTCTTACACGGCCACTGCAGACCCTCTCCGGCATCCAGTCTCGCGTGGCTGATACCTGCAAAGCTCGGAGTGACGGAAGCTATCTCATCCATGATCTCACTGCTTGTAAGATGTGGCTGCGGATAACCCATTGCATTCATCAGATCGATAAGTATATCCGTATCAGGTCTCATATCTCCTTTAAGCGTAACAGCCTTTCTTATCCTCTGCACACGACGCTCGGTGTTGGTAAATGTACCTTCCTTTTCGGCATAGCTCACACCGGGCAGAATGACATCCGCATATTCCGCAGTCTTCGTCATGAAAAGCTCCTGTATACAGAAGAAGTCCAGACTCTCAAGTGCTTTGATCACATGATGAGTATCGGGATCTGATACCACGGGATCTTCACCGCAGATATACAGTCCGTGTATCCTCCCCTCGATCGCCGCGGGAAATACATCTGTGGCTTTGAGTCCGGGGGTGGGATTTAACGGAATCCCCCATGCCTTTTCAAATTTCTGTCTTACCTCATCATTATCAACCTTTTGGTATCCGGGATAGTCGGTGGGCATGGCACCCATATCACAGGCTCCCTGGACATTGTTCTGTCCTCTTAAGGGATTGACTCCGCAGCCGCTCTTACCTATCTTGCCGCAAAGCACTGCCATGTTGGACATGCTCATGACACCTTCGGTGCCGGTCGAATGCTCAGTGACTCCGAGGCAGTATATGATGGGAGCCTTATCAGCCTTGGCATACATACGTGCCGCCTCTATAAGAAGATCTGGATCTATATGACAGATCTCACCGACCCTTTCGGGGGTATAATCCTCCACCAGCTCCTTCAGCTCATCAAAGCCCTCTGCATAGTCTCTGATATAATCATGATCTATCAGATCCTCATGTATCATTACATGCATCATACCGTTTGCGAAAGCGACATTGGTGCCGGGTCTCAGCTTGAGATGTATATCTGCCTGCTTTGCAAGCCCTATATCCCTGGGATCGACTACGATGAGTCTCGTACCGTCCTTTACCGCACGCCTGATCTGCATACCCACGACAGGATGCGCCTCCTCGGGATTTGATCCTACAAGCAGGATGCAGTCGACATCATGTGTGATATCGTGTATGGGATTGGTCATGGCACCGGAGCCGAGAGTCCTTGCCAGTCCGGCGACGGATGCCGAATGACATACACGGGCGCAGTTATCGGTATTATTCGTACCGAAGCAGGTGCGTACCATCTTCTGCACCATGTATATATCTTCGTTGGAGGATCTGGAGCAGGCAAATCCGGCAAGGCTGTCTCCTCCGTATTTTTCCTTTATCTCCATAAAACGCTTTGCAGTGTAGGAGACAGCCTCCTCCCATGTGGCCTTTTCAAACTCCCCCGTCTCTTTGTTTTTTATGAGCGGAGTGGTGATGCGATCCTTTGAATGTATGAAATCGAAGCTTCCCGACCTGCCCTTTACGCAAAGTCTGTGGTGATTTGAGGGACCGTTTGCCGGCTTCACATCCACTACTTCATTATCCTTTACCACAAGATAGAATTGACAGCCTGTAGCGCAGTGAGGACAGGTGGTAAGCACCCTGCTCACCTCCCACGGTCTGTATTTCTTCTGTCTCTTGAGAGTGAGGGCTCCGGTAGGACACACGCTCGCGCAGTTACCGCAGCTCTCACAGTCCGTACTCTTAAAGCCCTCTCCGAAAGGCGCATCTATCAGATGAAAGGTGCCGGATCGGCTGTTCTTAAGCACACCGTTGCATGCGATATTGTGGCATACATTGACACAACGCTGACAGTGTATGCACTTAAGAGGGTTGTAGGAAATATACGGATTGGCATCCAGCACCTGCAGCTTCCTGTCTATCTTTGCGCGGTTTCCGATGTGCTCGGCACGCTCTATACCATATTCATTTGAGAGCTTTTGCAGCTCGCAGGTACCGTTTGCCGGACAGCTCATGCAGTCCTGCTCATGATTTGACAGGATCAGCTTCAGCATGTTCTTTCTGTATTCGGTAAGCCTCTCCGACTCGGTAGTGAGCACCATACCGTCCTTTGCCTTGGTCCTGCAGGCCGGAAGGAGCTTCGTAAAGCCCTCTGCTTCGACCATACAGAGCCTGCACGAACCGATATCACTCACACCCTCCATATAGCAGAGTGTAGGGATCTTTATATCATTTTCACGGGCTATATCAAGTATTGTCTTTCCGTCTTCAGCCTGATAGGAGACACCGTTTATCTTTACGTTTATCATTCGCCCCTGCCCCCTTTCATGGCTCCGCAGCCGTAGTGATCACATCTGAGGCATCTGCCGGCCTCACGCATTGCCTCCTCATAGGTCATCGGCAGCTCTACAAATTCAAAATCTTCCATCCTTTCAAATGGGTCTCTTTCTTCTATCTCCGCTCTTCCGGTAGCTACACAGGGATTGGGGTAGGCCGGAGGTATCACTGTATCATCAGCCACCTTATGATGATATCCGAGATATTCGTCGATATTGTAGGCCGCCACCTGTCCGGCAGCTATGGCATTTATGGCAGTAGATGGTCCTGTCACGCAGTCTCCGCCGGAAAAGACTCCGTCCATACCGGATACCATACAGGTCTCATCGGCTATTATACGTCCTCTTTCTACAGGCACTCCTTCCTTTTCAAAATATGCAACATCACTTCTCTGTCCCACACCCAGGATCAGCAGATCGCATTTGAAGCGGTAAGGATAGTTGCTCGAATGCTCTGTAGTCATCATACCGTTCTTATCGTACTCGGCAATGATCTCAGGCTGTAGCCATACTGAGCGTACCTCATTTGTCTCGCTGTCAGCCTCTATGTTCAGGAAGCTTAGCAGAGTCCTGAAGCGTACCCCCTCCTGCATGGCTCCTTCTATCTCATCCTGCAGAGCCGTGTAGTCGTCCCGCTTACGCGTGAATACATGTATTGATCCGGCATTAAGCCTTACCGCAGTCCGTGCGGCATCCATGGCTACATTTCCTCCGCCTATGAGCACCACCTTCTTGCCTGTCAGATCCTTCACCTTACCGTTTGCCACATCCTGAAGGAAATCAGCGGCAGGTACTACATTTGCCGCATCGGCATTTTCCATAGGCATACGATTGCCGATCTGCGCTCCGATGCCGATGTACACGGCATCATGGCTTTTTCTTATATCTTCAAAGGATATATCCCTGCCTATCTTTGTACCGTAATGTACCTTTATGTCTCCGGCATTAAGTATCGCCTTTATATCCTGGTCGAGTCTCTTCTTCGGAAGTCTGTACTCGGGTATGCCGTATCTGAGCATACCGCCCAGCTTCTCATGCTCCTCATAGACCTCTACCTCATGTCCCATCAGCGAAAGATAATAAGCCGCTGTGAGACCGGTGGGACCACCGCCCACTACCGCTATCTTCTTTCCGGTCTTCACATTTACCTCGGGAGTAGCTACCGTATCAGCGGCTGCGGCATCCACCGCGTACTTTTTCAGACCTCTGATATTTATCGGGGCATCTACCAGAGTCCGTCGGCATTTCCTTTCACAAGGATGCTCACATACCATGGCGCAGGCAGTCGGAAAGGGGTTTCGATTGCGTATCACCTTCACTGCTCCGGCATAGTCGCCCTCCTTGATCATAGCGATATATCCCGGGACATCCACATGTGCGGGACACAGACTGATGCAGGGAATGGTCTGACTCACATTCTCATGGCAACGATGGTATCTGATATGACTTTCATATTCATCGGCGAATTCCGAAAGAGAATCCAGTATAAGATTTGCACCGACCACTCCCACGGCGCAGTCAGCTGTCTCGGCTATCATACGGCATTTTGACTCTATAAGCCCCAGCGTTTCCTCCGTTGCATCACCTGCCAGCACACTCTTCAAAAGATAATCAACCTCGGAGAGTCCTTCTCTGCAGGGGACACATTTGCCGCAGGACTGATTCATAGATATCTGCAGCAGCGATCTGTAGAGTGTAAGAGGACACATCCCCGGTGGGTACGAGGTCATCCTTGAACGGAACTTTCTTAAAACGACATCTATCCTGTCGTTCATGTTACCTCTTTTATTCAGCTTTCTCATTCATTTCTCCTGTGATATAAAATTTTGAAGCTAAGGCTCCGTATACATCTGTTTCTTAAAGAAATCCTTCACGTATTCGAGCAGGTCTTCTCTCGTAGCCGTCTTCAGTATGTATCCGTCAGGCTTTAGGGACATAACCTGCATCACGCTCTCCTTATCGCCTATGCCTGTAAGAAATACGATGGGCACATCCTCGGTGCCGGGCTCGCTTTTAAGCATTTCAAACACCTGAGGACCGGTGGTCACGGGCATATCATAATCAAGGAAGACCAGATCGGCACTGTTTGCCAGCAGATATTTGATCGCCTGCATGCCTGATGTGACAAGAGACACATGATAGTACTCCTTCAGCCATGTCCTTATCATCCTGGCATAAGACGGATCATCATCGACGATAAGGATGTTCTTTTTCATTGTCTTGTCCATCTCACTCAGGGCACTCTTTTTTAATGACTCGTCCACATATCTGGTAAGCCCCTTCATATCCACCTCTTTATCATACCAGGCAGAAACCAGCAGAGTCGGATATGCCTTCCTGAGCTCGGCCTTCTCAAACTTCGAGCCTATCACGATCACTACCTTGTCCATCCTGTCCACGATGTTCTTCAGGCTCGTAAGGCAGCTTCTGAGTCCGGAGATGTTTTCATTGAGTATGATGATATACACATCGGTCTTGTCTCTGAAGTCCTCCACCGCATCCGCGTCCGTACCGACGAAGCAGCACTCGATCCCGCAGTCCTTCAGCTTTCGTTTCACGCCTCTCGACAGCACGCCCTCCTGTGTACTGATAAGCATTACATTACCAATGATGTTAAGCTCGTTGTCGTTGCTCATCCCCTCAAACCCTCTTTAATACTCCGCCAAGTAACTCAGTGATATCTTCATAGTCTATATTATCAAAGCAATCCCTGATCTTAGCGAATATTTTATCATCTTCTTCCGAAAAACGATATCTGTCAGCCTCATTCAGTTCATCTTCAATAGCATCATAGTCCATTATATCTGCCGCATTATACAGCCTCTCATAGATCACCCGTACAGTATTTTCATCTGCTTTCGGCTTCTCATGTGCACTCCTGTCATCCTGAGACGGATCACATATATCATGCAGCACGATGCCAAACTGTCTGTATTCGTCCAGGAGGCTCCTGTGATTTGCTTTTATATACCTGATATTTTGATCCTTGCCTGCCTTTTCAAGCTCGAATGCATCGTCGGACAGCTTTTTCGCTCCTATTATGCGAGCCGAGCTTTTAAGCGCGTGGACATTTATCGTATAAAGGCTCCAATCCTCATTTTCATAGCAACGCTCCAGCTCGTCCGCCTTTTGGTTTATCGTACTGTAGAAAATATCAAGGATAGGCTTATATGACTGGGGAGAACCGCAATTATGTATACCCTCGTGCGCGTCAATACCGGAAAGACTCTCATATTCTGCCGGAATGGCAAATGATACCGTGCCGGTCTGTCCGTCCTCCTGAAGTATGACCTTATTCTCCGGCAGGTACTTCATGAGCCTCTGCTCGAGCAGCCTGCTGTCTATGGGCTTGCTAAGATACCCGTCAAACCCGGCAGCAAGGTACTCCTCCCTTGCTCCCTCGACGGCATTTGCGGTAATGACCATTGCAGGCTTGGCAATGTTGGGTCCCTTATCATTCTCTCTTATTTTCTGCAGGAGCTGTTTACCGTCCATGTCGGGCATCATCAGGTCAAGCAGCAGCAGATCGTATTCGTTTTTTTCAATAAGCGCAAGAGCATCCTTCGCATTTGAGGCAGTATCGATCCGTATCTGAGTGTGCTTTAAGAGCTCCTGCATCATGGACAGATTTATCTCGGTATCATCTACCACTATGATCCTGGCCTCAGGAGCCGTAAAGGAGATCGTATCGTCTTCGTTCGCCGTCTTCTCCTGTACCTCGTCCGCAGCCTTGAAGTCAAGCAGCGTATTGACAAGAAACAGCAGGTCTCTTCCGGCGTTTTTTATATTTGTGGCATATTCGCGTATCTTATCATCCTTCACATCCCTGAGTATCAGCTCATCCATCCCGAGCACGGTATTCAGTGGTGTCCTTATCTCATGAGACATCTTTGCGAGGAATCTGCTCTTTGCCCTGGACTCACCCTCGGCCACCGCCTTTTCTATCTCAAGTGAATGCACCATGCCACGCTCATAGAATAAGCAGTTGTTCTTATTGTTGAAGCCGTTGTGTATCGCTATCGCCATCCTCCGGCAGCTCTCATAGCCGCAGCTGGTACAGTTGATCCTGCGGGATTCCTCGGTAGTCTTATTCATGCTGTTAAATATCCTGTCGAGCTGCGCTTCATTGGGGATCTCATAGGCACAGTCTCCCGATCTGTCCGTATAGCCCCTTAGATAATCCTCAAGCCTCAGATCCTTAAACTGCTCATTATAGCTCTTCAGACGCTCCTCCGGCGTGTCCGGTACGGACCAGGCACTGCCGCTGTCCGGCTTTTTGGAATGCTCCCTTATATCAAACAGATTGTAAAGCGCGTCATCGGTCATCGTCTTCTGCGGGTCTACCGCAGTGCCGCATATACATCCCTTATCGCAGTTTAATGCATCTATAAAAAGAAACGGTGTCTTGCCGTCACGCAACTTGTCGGTGTTTTGATGCAGCCACTTGTAGAGTCTCTTTTCTCCCTCTATCTGCCTGATGAATACCTGATCCCCAAGAAACCATCGTACTGACTCGGCAAGTCCTCCCGGAGTAGGATAAAATGAACCCATGCCGTACTCTATCTCACTGTGTACGGGATCACCCTCTATACCGTGTGAGTCAATGTAATCAAGCAGATGCTCAAAGGTGACATTATATTGCACGAGACCCTTGTTGTGGACGCTCTCTATCTCCATCTTCTTCGCTATACATGGACTGATAAAAGCGAGCCTGTCAGTTATGCCAAGCTTATCTCTTGCGTAAATGGCCGCACACATGAGCGGACTCTGTACCGGAAATATCTTTGGTATGAGCTCAGGTATATACCGCTCTATATATCCGACCACTGCCGGACAGGGCTGGGATATCCCGCCTATAAAGTCATACTTCTTCATGTAGTTGATATAGCCCCAGGTAGTGATATCAGCTCCGAAGGCTACATTTATGATACGGTTTATGCCGAGCTCCTTTAAGCCTCCCAGTATGGAGTTGTACCGCTCGGGATAATTCGCCCTGAAGGCAGGAGCTACAAGAAGTGAGATAGGCATGCCGTTTTTAAGATCCTCAAAGAAACGCTCAGTGTCATCACGAAAGTCTCTTGCCCCATGCTCACATACATCAAGACAGCTTCCGCAGGCAACACACTTTGTGCCGTCAACGACAATACGCGCCTCACCCTCGTCCTCCACTGCAATACAGGCACCTATCGCAGAGCACACCTTGATGCACTTATTGCAGCCTATACATTTATCGTTAGTAAAGATAGTAGTATTTTCAATCATCCGCAGTCTCTGTGAGATAATACAAAATCAGACCAACCAGACCAACCAACCCAAATACATATAGTATTATAACTCTATAAGGGTGAAATATGAAACAAAAAAGTAACTCTTCAGAACAGCCGTACAAAAAAAGCACATACATAAAATGTATGTGCCATGGGCGCAACGGGGCTCGAACCCGTGACCTCCCGCGTGTGAGGCGGACGCTCTCCCAGCTGAGCTATACTCCCGGAACAATGCAGCCTGTGTTTTACTGCTGTCGGCATTTGCGAGCAAAAAACAGTATACTGCTCTGAATTGCTACGATTATACTACCTGAAATACGGTAATGTCAAAAAATAGATTTGCCCAAGGTACTTATGCATTACTCGATACTTGGGGTTGAGATTGCCGATCGAAAAAGATCAGAGAGCGTACCTTGGGCGAATATCTACTTGTATTATTGCTGCATTTATATTATAAAATAAAATTGGTTATATGATATCCACTCAATTTGGTGTAATCGTATATCAAATAATTATAAGCAGGTGTACCTTAATGTCTGTATCATACGAGTATTATAAGATATTCTACTATGTGGCAAAATATAAAAGCTTTAATAAAGCTGCGGCTGTACTCTTCAACAGTCAGCCAAACATATCAAGGACCATCAGCAATCTGGAATATGAGCTCGGCTGCAGACTGTTTAACCGGTCTCATCATGGAGTAACACTTACCGAGGCAGGACAGGAGCTGTATTCTCATGTTGAGATAGCCTGCCGGCATCTGCAGATAGGAGAAGCAGTCACGCGCTCTTCAAATGATCTCAGCCATGGCTCCCTGATAATAGGTCTGTCCATAGGCATTACTTCATACGTGGTCAATCACATGATCCTGCCGGCTATTAAAATATATCATGAGATGTATCCCAACATAGATCTGTATCTGATCAACCACGATACACCATCTCTTATACAGAATCACAGGGACGGACTGCTGGATATCGCTATCATCACGGCACCTTTAGACGATGGTAATAAGGACGATAAAACGATCCTTTATTCCTACAGCGATATACTTGTGGCAGGACAGGCATTTGCGTTTCTGAAAGACAAAACCCTGTCCTTGAAGGAGCTAACGCAATATCCTCTCATCTCCCTGATCCGGTCTACGGAAACCTATCAGCTGTACAACAGCTTTTTCGCTGCTCACGGTCTTCAGTTTAATCCAAAGATAGAGGCCGCACATACGCTGCAGATGCTTTCCTTTGTCACCGAAAATCTCGGTATCGGATGTACAGACAATATGAGCTGTGAAAAGGATCTGGCTGAGGGCAGGGTCTTGAAAATAAATCTGAAGGAAGAGCTTCCCAGACGCTATGTAGCTATGGCTGATAATAATAAAGAGCTGACTCCCGCCGCATCTATGTTTAAGAAAATACTCCTTGAAAGCTTAAAGCAATAAAAACGGCTGCCGGATCACTCCGGCAGCCGACACAAATCTATATCCATCGTATTGTATCTTTTGATCCTGATATCATCAGATCTTGAAGAAGCCCAGATCCTCATCCAGCTTGGAGGCCACATTATTGAGACTGTCCGCTGCTGCGGCAAGTCCGTTGACCGTGGCATTGAGCTCCTGCATAGATGCCCCTGTCTCCTGCGTAGATGCTGCATTCTCCTCGGATATGGCAGACAGTGAGCTCATGGCATCCACTATCTGATCCTTTGAAGCATTACATTCCTCGGTAAGTCCTGATATGGTATTCACACCGTCCACGGTAGAGCTGACATTTGCTATCAGGTCATTGATGGTACCCGTCGTTTCCTTAAGTACATTATCCACGTTGTTCTTGATATCGGATATCTCCTGTGTCTTCTTCGAGGCATCCTGTGCATGCTCGAGGAGAAGGCTCATCTCATCCCTTATCCCCTGTGCTGTCTGCGCCGACTCAGTGGCAAGCTTTCCGATCTCCTCAGCGACTACCGCAAAGCCTCTGCCCGCCTCTCCTGCTCTTGCAGCCTCTATGGAAGCATTGAGAGCCAGCAGGTTGGTCTGGGAGGCTATGGATGTGATACCGTCCACCTTCTCATTTACACTCTGGACAGCCTGATTGGTGGCATTCATTGTATGGGATATATCTATCACTGCTTCACCCATTGTATCCATATTTGCCGAGAGATCCTGCAGTGCCTCCGCACTTCTCATGGATGCGTCATTCATCTCGGCGGCAGCTGCGGCGAGCTGCTCCGCATTGTTGGCGACCGTCTGTATGGCATCTGACAGCAGACCTATATTTTCAGTAGCGCGCTGTACGGTATCTGCCTGATCTGTGGCACCCTTTGCCATCTCCTGCACTGCCTCCGATACACCGTCTGAGGTATTGCTGATCTGCTCGGAGGTATCCGCCAGCTCCTTGGCCTGCTTGCCTGACATGGCGGAAGCATCCTTTACCTCACCGACTATCTCCTTGAGCCTGCTGGAGAGTCCATATACATTGGCACTTATCTCATCGATCTCACGTATGGCGGATGTGGTCTGCTCTCCATGAACGAGATCTCCCTGCGAGAGTGTGGCTACACTCTTTGTTACATCAGCGATAGCACTTACGACCCTTTTAGCTACTATAAAGATGATGACGGCAAACACAATGATAGCCACCACAACTACAGCCACCAGAGTCATGACCACACCTCTGATCGAGGCTCTCACATCCGACTCGGGCTGTCCTGCCCATGCTGCTCCCACCACCTTGTTGCTTGCATCATGGAGAGGCATATAGTAGACGAAATACGGCTTGCCTCCTACATTCACACCGCTGGCACTCACATCCTGTCCCGACTGGACCTTAGTCCATATAGCCGAGTCCATCTTAGTCCCCTCATTTCTTTCACCCTTATCGTTGAGAACGGATGTCGTAAAGCGGGTATCCCCCATGAAAAGCGTCATTTCTATATCCTGACTTTTCAGCATATCGACATAATCGTGCTCATATGTGATCTCATTGCCGGTATCAAGATCATACTGATAGTACTGTCTGAGACCGTCAGCCACTACATAGAGCTTTTGATATACGGATTCTTCAAGATGTCCGGTCACCGATCTGGAAGTGATCAGACAGATCAGGATACCTGAGACGATCAGAGGAACAAAACCGATCATCAAAAGTACCGATGTCAGTGTCAGTTTCTTTTTATTCATAGATCATTACCTCCATACATTCGTATATATTATAACTGTAATTTGTCATATCTACTTCTACTAATTGTATATATTGACATATCATAATAGTATTACACATGGGTCAATGCGGTCAAATATATGTTTTTGCGATGTTTGATCAGAAGCACGCATTTATGCGGGCTTCGTGCCAAAGCTTATAGCCGGCGGCAGGCAAGCCCGCGACGTAGTCGCATTTAAATGGCTTGACTGCGGACTTTCTGAGATGCAGTCACAGAAAGTCGCAAAAATCGGGCAGGGAAAGCCCTGCCCGACCTGTGATCATATATTTATGGTAAATGATCTGATCTCGAGGTCAAAACCCGATATCCGGGTCATAAAGTCTCTCACCCACTTTCGTGCAGGCACGAAGTGTGTTCGGACTTTTGACCATGATATCATGATATCAGATCTTGAAGAAGCCCAGATCATCCTCCAGCTTCTTGGCAAGGTCATTCAGATCACTTGCTGACTGCGAAAGCACATTCACGGTAGCATTAAGCTCCTGCATGGATGCCGAGGTCTCCTCGGTGGAAGCCGCATTCTCCTCAGATATGGCTGAAAGAGAGTCCATAGCGTCTACGATGATGGTCTTGCTTGCGGCACTCTCCTCTGAAAGTCCCGATATCGTATTGACACCGTCTACGGTAGTACCTACACCGTCTATCAGACCGTTGATCTTCTCCACGGTATCCTGCAGCACGGTATTGACACTGCTTCCTATCTCCGTGACCTCTGCGGTCTTTGTGATAGCATTTTGAGACTGCGTAAGGAGCTTCGCCATCTCAGCCCTTATCTCCTCTGCTGTCTGCGCGGACTCAGTGGCAAGCTTTCCGATCTCCTCAGCGACTACCGCAAAGCCTCTGCCTGCCTCGCCTGCCCTTGCCGCCTCTATGGAAGCATTGAGTGCCAGCAGATTGGTCTGGGAGGCTATGCTTGTGATGCCGTCTACCTTCTCATTCACACCCTGTACGGCAGCATTTGTGGCATTCATGCCCTCGGATATCTCATCCATTGCAGCATTCATGGACTCCATATTTGTGGAGAGCTCCTTCAGAGCACTCGCGGATGACATGCTTGATTCGTTCATCTCCGAAGCCGTGGAAGCAAGTCCCTCTGCATTATTGGCCACATTCTGTATGGCATCCGAAAGCGTGCCGATGTTTTCGGTAGCCTTCTGTATGGTATCAGCCTGCTCCGTAGCACCCTTTGCGATCTCCTGCACTGCCTCGGATACATCGTCGGTGGTCTGACTGATCTGTCCCGCGGTCTCTGCAAGAGCCTGCGAGGACTCTCCGAGATCCCTCATTACATCCTTAAGATCACCTACCACGCTCTTTACATGATCCAATACGCTGTTAGTGCTTTCCACAATATGTCCGAACTCATCCCTGCGTCCGTCATATCCGGTGATCTCGTGGAACTCTCCTCCGGCAAACTTTTCCAGTGCTTCGTTTATGGCATTGATAGGTCTGACGAATGAGTTCGCTATCAGCAGCACAAATACCGCCGCTACTATCATAATGATCACGCCTATCACCGCTATTATCATCGCACTCTGTCTTGCATGAGCGGTAACGTCGGCGAGATTCTGTGCCGCAACCACTGTCCAGTCCGTAGACGGTACCTTTACATATGACATCATATTATGGGAACCGTTTCTGTTTACCTCATACACACCCTCGGACTTGCCCTCTGTCATGAAAGTAGAGCTTGCAAAGTTCTCTTCAGTATCGGTAGTGACCTCATACTGCGAATGAGCGACCAGATCTCCGTCCCTGTCCACGATGAATGCCTCATAGCCATGCGCCGAAAGGAAATCATGGATGGCTGACAGATTGTAGTCTCTCTGTACGGTGCCTATGATGCTGCCATCACTGCCATACACAGGGGTACATATGGACGTGATCCTTGATCCGGTGGATTTGCTTACTATCATATCGGATACATAAGTCGTCCCCTTTATGGCATTCTGAAAATAATCCCTCTCCGATACGCTGACACAGTCACCCTTGGTGCGTACAAACTGCTGTCCGGTAGCGTCCGCTATGGCTATGGAGTTGCCGTCACCGTAGGCCTCGTCTATTTTAGTGATGAAAGCCTTGAGATCGTCCACGGTGATAGAATCATTCGTACCCTCAAGGTAATCCACCACCTCGGAAGACTCGGCAACTGCCTGAATCGAAGCTATATTCTGATTTACTATTCCGGCAAACTCGGCCTCGATCTGCTCACAGGTAAGCAGATTTGCCTGCTCCGCATCCTCGATCGCCTTACTCATGATCGAGTTGTAGCTGATGACAAGCAGTATCACACCCAACAATAACAGCGGTACCAGTGCCATGATCAGCAGCTGTACCTTCACCTTGAACCTAGACATTTCTCTTCTCCCTTTGATTGTTATAATATTTAGCCGTTTCAAGATATAGTGGCTACAAATTAGATTTTTTTATTATACTACCACATATTGATTAAGTAAAGTACCATATTCAGCCGGATATATCATTAGACATTGCCATTATGTGGTTGTATAATTCTATCCGTGTCAATAACTGCAAAAAAGGAGCATATATTATGATATATAACAGCACAAGAGACAGGTCTGTACGACTGACATCCACCGAGGCCATCCTGAAGGGACTGTCCGATGAGGGGGGGCTTTTTGTCCCGGAAGAGATACCTGCCTTCAAAAAATCCCTGTCGGAGCTCTCAAGGCTTGACTACAGAGAGCTTGCCTTTGAGGTGATGTATCCTTATCTGGACGACTTTACCGAAGCAGAGCTTAAAGCATGCATAGCAAATGCCTATGGGGATAATTTTGACACTGCTGAAATCGCTCCTCTTACATATGCAGACGGAGTCTACTATCTTGAGCTCTATCACGGTCCCACCATAGCTTTTAAGGATATGGCTCTGCAGATACTGCCGCATCTGATGACAACCGCGGCTGAAAAAAACAATGTTAAAAATGATATTGTGATACTCACCGCCACCTCCGGAGACACGGGAAAGGCTGCCATGGCAGGCTTTGCCGATGTGCCGCACACCAGGATAATGGTCTTCTTTCCACACGGAGGCGTATCCGATGTGCAGAGGCTTCAGATGGTCACACAGCCCGGTGGCAATGTATCCGTCGTAAGCGTAGACGGAAATTTCGATGACTGTCAGAGCGGAGTCAAGCGCATATTCGGAGATACTGATTTTAAAAAGGAGCTTGAAGCAAAGGGCTGTCAGTTTTCAAGTGCAAACTCAATAAACATCGGCAGGCTGGTACCTCAGATAGTATATTACGTCTATGCCTACTGCAATCTTCTTAAAAATGAGAAGATCAGGGAGGGTGACAGTATCGATATCTGTGTCCCTACGGGCAACTTCGGCAACATACTGGCGGCATATCTCGCAAAGAAAATGGGACTGCCCGTAAACAGACTCATCTGTGCCTCAAATAAAAACAATGTGCTGACCGACTTCTTTAAGAGCGGCACATATGACAGGAACCGTGATTTCCATCTGACGATGAGTCCCTCGATGGATATACTTATCTCAAGCAATCTCGAAAGGCTCATATATTTTATATCCGGCTGTGATGACAGAGCCACCTCGGGCTTTATGTCCTCTCTTTCCTCAAAGGGCAGCTATACGATCACGGAAGAAATGAAGAAGGGGCTTTCCGATTTCATGGCAGGCTATGCCACAGAGGAGGAGACAGCCTCCGAGATCAGACGTGTATATGACGATACCGGATACATAATAGATACACACACCGGAGTGGCATCTGCTGTATACCGCGCACTTTCAGACGATGCAGGCTCATGTCCTGCCGTGATCGCATCCACTGCATCTCCGTATAAGTTTGCCAGAAGCATAGTCGAGGCTGTCTCTCCCGACATCACTGCGGACGACAGATCCGATATGGATATGATCGATGAGCTCGAAAAGCTTACGGATATGCCTGAGCCTAAGGCTGTAAGTGACATTAAGAAAGCCGAGATACGCCATAACATGCATATCCCGGCAGATAAGATGAAAGAAGCCGTAAGGGAATTCCTACTCTGACTTATCCCTTACCACTCGGTCTATAACGGATGTGATCTGCTCAAGTGTGGCAGGCTTCTGCAGGAAATCCCTTGCACCGACCCTGACGGCCTCTCTTATATGCATCTGCGTCCCGACCGATGAGACCATGATCGCGACGGCATCGCTGTCAAACTCCATGATCTCCTTAAGTGCGGTGATACCGTCTTTTATAGGCATGACCACATCAAGAAAAACAATGTCCGGCTGCTCTGCTTTATATGTGTCTATAGCCGCCTGACCGTCTGATACCTGCACTATCTCCTCAATACCGCACTTCTTCAGCGTAGCTATAAGATTCTTTCTTGCGAGCATCGAATCATCGCAAATTAATATTTTTAACTCTTTTGCTTTCATGCTGTATACTATATACTAAATAAAGACAAGAATCAAATAGTATTCAAGATGCAACTGTTCAGAGATTCAGAGCAGCTCCTTGAGCTTAGTCGTCAGGAGCGTGATAAAACGTACACCGAGGTCAAATGATGAATAACGCTGATACTTTTATGAACGCTATAATATATATCGCAGGCGGATATCTGATCTATGCCGCTGTCCTGATGAAGACCCGCGGCACCGTAGCCTCTGCATTTTTAAGCAAAAACCTGAACTGGGAAACCGCAAGAGATAAAGAGGGCTATATCAGGATAATGTTTCCGGTGAATCTGATCATGGGACTCATCATGATAGCTACCGGAGTGACTCTCACCTACGAAGAAAGGCTTGGTATAAAGGGCACAAAGGAAAGCATCGTACTGCTCATCTCCTTTATCTTCTGCATCATTTACGCAGCCATAGCGATGCATACGCAGAATAAATACCTGAAATAACCGACTGCAGACCTTGACATGAAGCCTGCATATACATATATTTACAGCCTCTCATCCATGGGCGTGTATTCTCTTATCGGCTGAGCACTCTTAAATGCCGGACGTATTATCTTGCCGTTATTCGAAAGCTCTTCTATCCTGTGGGCACTCCAGCCTGCTATACGTGCGCACGCAAAGATGGGCGTAAAGAGCTCTGTGGGAAGCCCCAGCATCCTATATACAAAGCCGGAATAAAAGTCTACATTGGCACATACACCCTTATATATCGGTCTTCTCTTTGCTATCTCTTTAGGTGCCAGACGTTCTATCGAGTCATAAAGCGCAAACTCTTCATCGAGTCCCTTCTCATGTGCCAGTCTCTCGACGAAGCCCTTGAAGATGACCTCTCTGGGATCTGACAGGGAATATACCGCATGTCCGAGTCCATATATGAGTCCTGCTTTATCAAATACCTTTTTATCCAGAATATCCGAGAGATAGCTGCTTACCTCCTCGTCATCCCTCCAGTCCTTAATATTACTCTTCATGTTCTCTATCATCTCGACTACCTTTACATTGGCTCCGCCATGTCTGGGACCCTTCAGCGATGCCAGTGAAGCAGCCACGCTCGAGTATGTATCCGTCCCTGTGGAAGTGACGACATGAGTGGTAAAGGTGGAATTGTTGCCGCCGCCGTGATCTGCATGAAGTACCAGCGCGATATCCAGTATCTTGGCTTCAAGCTCTGTATAGCTGCTGTCGGGTCTTAAGATATGCAGCATATTCTCGGCCTGTGTCAGCTCAGGCTCGGGCATATGTATATACAGACTCTCGTTTTTCTGATAGTGTGCAAATGCCTGATATGAATACACCGAAAGCATCGGAAAAAGCGATATCAGCTGCAGACTCTGCCTCAGCACATTCGGGATAGAGATGTCGTCAGCCGCACTGTCGTAAGGATACAGGGTAAGCACTGCCCGTGACAGCGTGTTCATCATATTTGATCCCGGTGCCTTCATCACGACATCACGCACGAAATTCTTCGGCAGCGCACGGTATCTGCCGAGTATCTTCCTGAAATCCGAAAGCTCCGCCCTGTTGGGCAGCTTGTCAAACAGCAGCAGATACACTACCTCCTCAAAGCCCGACTCATTTCTGCCGTAAAAGCCCTTTACCAGATCCTTTATGTTATATCCCCTGTAATAGAGATTACCGTCTACAGGTACGGTCTCTCCGTCAACTATCTTTACCGCCTGTACATCGGATATATGCGTGAGTCCGGCAAGCACGCCCTTACCGTTCAGATCTCTCAGACCTCTTTTTACGTCCCACTTTTTATACAGCTCCGAATCTATCAGTGTGGACTGATAGGCTTTTTCGGCGAGCTCCCTGATATCGGGGGTAACCTCTGAATAATCTATGCCGTCAATGTTTAATGCCATCTATACTTCCTCTTTGTATTTTTATTTACATAACTTGTAAATTATACCTTAAATCAGCACTTATAGTAAAGTCATGATGTAAATTTTTAGGGCGATTGCCTTACCAAATTTTGTTGTGGTAAAATCATTTGCATGAAAGGCATATATGAAGCAAGAAAAAATGACGGCTCGGTTTACTACAGAGCATC
>JAGBNR010000146.1 GCA_017634315.1 Lachnospiraceae bacterium | reverse complement strand
CAGAGGAAGCAGCACCCGCAGCTGACGCAGCAGCTTCGGCAGGCGGACAGAAGGTTGGTGTTTCGATGCCTACCAAGGATCTCCAGAGATGGAATCAGGACGGCGCGAACATGGAGAAGGAGCTCAAGGCAGCAGGATATGAGGTTGACCTTCAGTATGCTTCAAACGATGTTCAGACACAGCTTTCACAGGTAGAGAACATGATCTCAAGCGGATGCAACGTTCTCGTTATAGCAGCTATCGAGGGTTCATCACTTGGTGAGGCTCTTGACATGGCTAAGGAAGCAAACATCCCGGTTATAGCTTATGACCGTCTGCTCATGGACTCGGATGCAGTTTCCTACTATGCAACATTCGATAACTACAAGGTCGGTACCGTTCAGGGACAGTATGTGGTAGATACCCTCAAGCTTGACACCGAGGCAGGCCCCTTCAACATCGAGTTCACAGCAGGAGATCCCGGTGACAACAACGCAGGCTTCTTCTTCAACGGAGCATATGATGTTCTTAAGAAGTACATTGATGAGGGCAAGCTCAACGTAGTATCAGGTCAGAAGACATTCGAGGAGGTCGCTACTCCTACATGGGCAACAGAGACAGCTCAGTCAAGAGCAGAGAACATCCTTTCCTCATACTATGCTGACGGCACAAACGTTGATGTATGGCTTTGCTCAAATGACTCTACCGCTCTTGGTGTAGAGAACGCTCTTGCAGCTAACTACAACGGCAAGTATCCCATCATCACAGGTCAGGACTGCGATATCGAGAACACAAAGAACATGATCGCAGGCAAGCAGTCAATGTCAGTGTTCAAGGATACACGTACACTTGCAAGCCAGGTTGTTAAGATGGTTGGTCAGATCCTCAACGGCGAGACTGTTGACGTAAACGACACAGAGACCTACAACAACAACGTTATCACAGTTCCTTCATTCCTTTGCGAGCCTGTATTCGCTGATGCGAACAACTACAAGGAGATCCTTATTGATTCAGGCTACTACACAGAGGATCAGCTTAAGTAATACAGAGCTTTCAAATTTTCAGTAAAAAAGATTTGGGGCGGGCAATGCCCGCCCCCATTTGCTATTGAGAAGGTATTGAGAGGAGGGAGCAGCTTTGGCAAAAGAATTGCTGAGAATGGATCATATAACCAAGGTTTTCCCCGGTGTAAAGGCCTTGGATAATGTAAACCTTTCGGTCGAAGAAGGAGAGATCCATGCTCTGGTAGGTGAGAACGGAGCAGGAAAGTCCACGCTCATGAACGTCCTGAGCGGTATTTATCCGTATGGGACCTACGAGGGTGATATCATCTATAACGGAGAGGTGTGTAAGTTCCAGAAGATAAAAGACTCTGAGGAAAAGGGAATCGTCATCATCCACCAGGAGCTTGCCCTTGTACCGCAGATGTCCATAGGTGAGAATATGTTCCTCGGTAACGAGAGAGGAAGACAGAATGCCATAAACTGGAACGAGACATACGGCGAGGCAGATAAATATCTGAAGATGGTCGGTCTTACCGAGTCTTCAAGAGTACTGATAAAGGATATAGGAACAGGTAAGCAGCAGCTGGTCGAGATAGCGAAAGCTCTCGCAAAGCATGCCAAGCTGCTGATACTGGATGAGCCTACTTCATCGCTCAATGAGACAGATTCAAGAGCACTGCTTGATCTGATGCTTGAGTTTAAGAAGCAGGGCATGACAATGATAATAATCAGCCATAAGCTCAATGAGGTCGTATATGTGGCGGACAAGATCACTGTGATCCGTGACGGCTCCACAGTGGAGACCATGGACTGCCATAACATGGAGATAAACGAAGACCGCATCATCAGAGGCATGGTCGGTCGTGAGCTTACGAACCGCTTCCCCAAGAGAGAGGGAGTAGAGCTGGGCGATATAAATATGGAGGTAACCGACTGGACGGTACATCATCCGCTGTATACGGAGCGTAAGGTTGTCGACGGAGTAAACTTTAACGTGAGAAGCGGAGAAGTGGTCGGCATCTACGGGCTGATGGGTGCGGGACGTACCGAGCTTGCGATGAGTATCTTCGGTAAGTCTTACGGATCGGGCATATCGGGAACACTCAAGATCCACGGTAAAGAGGTGGATCTGAAGGATCCCAGAGCAGCGATAGACGCAAAGCTTGCCTACGTTACGGAGGACAGAAAAGGCAACGGTCTGGTACTTTCGAATGCGATAAGAGTGAATAACTCTCTTGCAAATATGAAGGGAGTCAGCAATAACGGGATAATAGACAAGGATAAGGAGTATCAGGTAGCCGTAGAGTATCAGGACAAGCTGAATACCAAGACTCCCACCGTAGAGCAGAATGTCGGCAATCTCTCAGGAGGAAACCAGCAGAAGGTGCTGCTTGCGAAGTGGATGTTTACCGATCCGGATATCCTGATCCTCGATGAGCCCACCAGAGGTATCGATGTCGGTGCGAAGTATGAGATCTACTGCATCATCAACGATCTGGTAAAGGCGGGCAAATCAGTCGTGATGATATCCTCGGAGCTTCCCGAGGTTCTCGGTATGAGCGACAGGATATATATAATGAACGAGGGACGGTTTGTAGGAGAGCTGAATGCCGAGGAGGCATCCCAGGAGCGCATAATGTCCAGCATTTTACAGTCGGGAAGGGGTGATTGACATGAGTATAAATATCAAAGACGTACTGAAAAAATATACGATGGTATTTGCACTTATAGCGGTTATCATCTTCTTTCATGTAATAACCGGCGGTAAGATGCTGCTGCCGCAGAATGTAAATAACCTCATATCACAGAACGCATATGTGTTTGTGCTTGCTGCGGGCATGCTGCTCTGCATACTTACGGGAGGCAACATAGACCTGGCCTGCGGCTCGGTAGTCTGCTTCATCGGAGGTATCGGTGCGGTGATGATGGACAGGGATATGGGTGCGATACCTGCAGTGATAGTGATGCTTCTCGGGGGACTGCTCGTAGGAGCATGGCAGGGCTTCTGGATCGCCTATGTCAAGGTGCCGCCCTTTATAGCCACACTGGCCGGTATGTATGCCTTCAGAGGTCTGTCCAATGTCGTGCTTCAGGGATATACGGTAGGTATCCGTAATACCGGGTTCCTGAATGTGTTCGGCGGCGGAGCGGATTGCTACATACCCGATGTATTCGGCGGACAGAGTATGAATGTCACCTGTCTGTTGGCAGGTGTCATCCTTGTTGTCATCTACATAGCTATGGTGGCGAAGGGCAGGATAGCTGCTGCCAAGGCAGGATATGAAGTCGGTCCGCTTTATGCTGATATCGTAAAGATAGTTATAATCGCTGCCGCAGTAATATGGTTCTTCTTCAAGCTCGCAAATTACAAGGGCATACCCACATCACTGATCTGGATCGGGATAGTGCTTCTGGCCTATGCATATATCACCTCCAATACCAGAATGGGTCGTTATCTGTATGCGGTAGGTGGCAATGAAAAGGCTACGGCTCTGTCCGGTATAGATCCCAGGAAGGTTTACTTCTTTGCGTATGTTAATATGGGACTAATGTCCGGACTGGCAGGTATACTTACCATAGCAAGAGCTACCCAGGCACAGCCCACCTTCGGACAGGGCTATGAGATGGATGCCATAGCGGCCTGCTTCATCGGAGGTGCATCGGCATACGGCGGAGAGGGAAATGTCTTTGGTATAGTAATAGGTGCTCTGCTCATGGGTGTCATAAATATGGGTATGAGTATCATGGGTGTGGAAGCCAACTATCAGAAGGTTGTCAAGGGTATAGTCGTACTTGTGGCTATCATCTTTGATGTGTTGTCAAATAAGAAGAAAAAGTAAGGGAGGGGGAGTCATGAAGGATAATAAAGTTTTAACTGTATTAAAGAAAAACGCAATGCTCATCGTCCTTGTCCTTGTCTATATCTTTTTCACCGCAATGACAGCCGGACAGATGTTCCAGCCGATGAACTTCAACGCTCTGATCACACAGAATGCGTATGTATTCGTACTGGCTACCGGTATGCTGATGTGTATGCTGACAGGCGGCAACATCGACCTGTCATGCGGCTCATTCGTCTGCTTCCTGGGTGCCATAGGCGGTATACTTATGACGGTAAAGCATATCAATCCCGGTATCTCGATCCTGCTCATGCTGCTGGTCGGGGTGATATACGGTGCGGCACTCGGATATCTTATAGCCTATGTAAATATCCCTCCGTGGATAGCTACGCTGGCAGGTTACCTGGCCTTCAGAGGCTGGGGCACCGCTCTCCTCAGTGCCAACAGTACGACGGGCAGTATCTCACTTGCGGCACAGAAGGGCTTTTTGGCAATATTCTCCGGTAAAGTGTTTTCCACTCCCGCAGGACAGATGAATGCGGTATGTCTTGCAGCCGGTGTCATCGCGAGTGCGATCGTTGTCATAACCGGCTTTATGGGAAGAGCAAACAAGGTTAAAAAGGGCTATGAGGCTGAATCATTGGTATCACTGCTTGTCAGGTGCGTACTCTCCATCGCCGCGATCATGCTCTTTGCCTACAAGCTGGCAATGGCGGGCGGCATACCTACAGTCCTTATATGGGTGGTCGTTATCGTACTGATCTATCATTTCATCACATCAAGTACGACACTCGGCAGATATTTCTATACCATAGGAGGAAATGCGGAAGCTACCAGACTCTCCGGAGTGGATACGAAGAAGATAATGTTCTTTGCATACCTCAACATGGCAGTGCTGACAGTTATCACCACCTATATTGTTACTGCCAGATTCCAGGCAGCGAACTCAACAGCCGGTACCAACTACGAGATGGATGCGATCGCAGCCTGCGTTGTCGGCGGAGTATCCGCATACGGCGGAGCCGGAAATATCTTCGGTATGGTCGTGGGTGCTACACTGATAGGTGTCATTAACCTCGGCATGTCACTCATGGGTGTCGATGCGAACTGGCAGAAGGTCGTAAAGGGCGTGGTACTCCTTGCGGCAGTTGTATTTGACATACTTGCCGAAAAGAAAAACAATACAAAGTAAGCCGGTATAAGGCGATATCAGAAGGCCCGGGCAGAGTAAATCTGCCCGGGTTTTGTTTGGTGAGTCAAAGGTTTGCTAAATTCAGGCTCATAGGGTAAAATCTAATGGATTATAAATACATTCAAAATGGAGACGGATTATGAAAGATATAGGGAGTACACAGTTCTTTAAGGTAGAGACAGAGCCGGAGACCGGAGTAAGGGTAGTGCTTCAGGCTGTATATGAGGCACTTATGGAAAAGGGATACAATCCCGTGAACCAGATAGTGGGATATATCATGTCGGGAGATCCTACATATATCACAAGCCATAATAATGCCAGGAGCCTTATCATGAAGGTCGAGAGGGATGAGCTTGTAGAGGAGCTCCTTACGGATTATATAAAGACCAAGGGCTGGAACAAGGAGCAGTGATATCAGGCCGTATCATGGGACTGGACTACGGTTCAAAGACCGTAGGAGTGGCTGTCACCGACGGACTGGGTCTTACGGCGGTGAGTCTTGAGATCATAAGACGCGAAAGAGAGAATCAGCTAAGACCCACCTTCAGGCGGATAGAAGAGCTCGTAAAAGAGTATGATGTGCATCGTATAGTATTGGGGCTGCCCCTTAACATGGACGGTACGGAGAGCGGGAGGTCGGAGCTGGCGAGATCATTCGGCAGAGATCTCGAAAAGCGTATGGGAATACCTGTAGTGATGCAGGACGAGAGACTGACCACGGTAGAGGCGGATGAGATCATAGAGCTCACCGGACAGCACAAAAAGAACAGAAAAGACCATATTGATTCGATGGCTGCCGCGATAATACTTACGGATTATCTGAATCAGAACATGGAATAAGAAAGACAGATGGGCATTTTTTTTACGGATGAAAATAACGAGCAGATCGAATATGAAGTCATAGAGACTACCACACTCGGCGGCAATACCTACCTGCTTGTGGCAGACGATGAAGACAATGCGAGGATATTAAAAGAGGAGTTTTCGGACGGAGACTCCGAGACGGCATCATATACTGAGGAGCTGAAAGACAGTGAATACGATGCTGTAGCGGCAGTCTTTGAGGAGCTGCTCGGAGAATACGATATATTATTGCAATAACCATAGATTCAAGGAGTAATGTGTTTTGAAAAAACCAAATATGGATCAGCCTCATTCGAAGCTAAAGATCATTCCGCTGGGTGGCCTCGAGCAGATCGGCCTGAATATCACGGCCTTCGAATATGAGGATTCGATCGTCGTTGTGGACTGTGGTCTTGCATTTCCTGACGACGATATGTTCGGTGTAGACCTTTGTATCCCAGATGTGAGTTATCTGGAGGAAAACCGCGACAAGGTAAAGGGCTATGTCATCACACATGGTCATGAAGACCATATAGGGGCACTGCCTTATGTGCTGCAGAAGGTCAACGCACCGATATATGCTACCCGGCTTACTGTCGCGCTCATAGATAAAAAGCTGGAAGAGCATAATATGCTGAAGACCGTAAAGCGCAAGGTCATAGCTCACGGACAGTCTATCAATCTGGGACAGTTTCGTATAGAGTTTATCAAGACCAACCACTCGATAGTGGATGCGGCGGCTCTGGCACTCTATACACCGGCCGGGATCGTGGTGCATACAGGGGATTTCAAGGTGGACTATACCCCGGTATACGGAGACGCGATAGATCTGCAGCGGTTTGGAGAGATAGGAAAAAAAGGTGTGCTTGCGCTGATGTGTGACTCCACAAATGCGGAGCGGGAGGGCTTTACCAAGTCCGAAGGTACCATAGGAAAGATATTTGATGATATCTTCGGAGAGCACAGAGAATCAAGGCTCATCATAGCGACGTTTGCCTCAAATGTGGACAGAGTGCAGCAGATAATAAATACAGCGCACAAATATGACAGGAAGGTAGCGGTCGAGGGGAGATCCATGGTCAATGTCATAGAGACGGCGACCGAGCTCGGATATATACAGGTGCCCGAGAATACTCTGGTAGATCTGAACGACCTCAGGAATTACCCGGATGAAAGGACTGTGATTATCACTACAGGCTCTCAGGGTGAGTCAATGGCGGCACTCTCAAGGATGGCGCAGGATATACACAAAAAAGTGACCATACGCCCCAGCGATACCATAGTGTTTTCATCAACGCCCATACCCGGCAATGAAAAAGCCGTGGATAAGGTGATAAATGAGCTTGAGGCGAGAGGAGCCGAGGTAATATTCCAGGATGTCCATGTGTCGGGACATGCCTGCAGGGAAGAGATCAAGCTGATATATTCACTGGTAAAGCCGAGATACGCGCTGCCGGTACATGGTGAGATAAGGCACAGACATGCCCAGGCACGCATAGCGAAGGAGCTGGGCTATGATTCCGGACATATACTGATGCTTCATTCCGGCGATGTACTTGAGATAGCCGATGACGGATCAGAGCCTAAGGTGACGGGGCAGGTACATACGGGAACCGTATATGTAGACGGATTGGGAGTGGGAGATGTCGGCTCTGCGGTGCTCCACGACAGACAGCATCTGGCAGAGGACGGAGTAGTGGTGATCGCGCTTGCGATGGAGAGCGGTACCAATCAGGTCCTTTCAGGTCCCGATATAGTATCCAGAGGATTTGTCTACGTGAGGGAGTCCGAGGAGCTTTTGGAGGATGCCAGAGAGGTACTGGAGGAGACCATAGAGGAGCTGCAGGACAGAAACGTGAATGACTGGGGAAAGATCCGGCAGGCATTAAGAGAGAGACTTTCCGGCTATATCTGGCAGAAGACTAAAAGGAGACCGATGATCCTCCCCGTGATAATGGAGATATGACTATGGTGACCGAGGAACAGCTTCAGGAGCAGATCGATGCTTTTGCGGATCTGCTGAGACAGACACAGGAGTACAGAGACTATATGCACATGGTCGAGGTGCTTCACAGAAAGCCGGATCTCTATGACCGGACTATGGAGTTCAGAAGAGACAATTATTTCCTTCAGCATGCTCCCGAGCATGAGGATGTATATGACAGAGTGGCGGAGCTCAGAGCAAAGAATGCCGAGCTGCTTGACACACCCGAGGTATATGACTTTCTTATGACCGAATGGACATATTTCCATATGATGCAGACACTTTTTGACAGACTGATGACGGAGATAAACTTTTGAGCGCGGCAAGGATAAGAAGCATAATAGGCGGATTATTAAACTTTATCATCAGAGCCTGTATCCTGCTCTTTATCATCTCTATGGTGAAGAAGGTATGCTTAACCGCCTATGACTACGGCTACAGGATCTATTCGGAGCCTCCGATGGCAGAGGGCGACGGGGTGGATATAGTGGTGGATATACCTGTAGGAAGCTCGGTGCTCGACACAGGAAAAATGCTGGTAGAGTACGGGCTGATCCGTGACGAGAAGCTTTTTTTCATGCAGGAACGCTTGTCGGATTTCCACGGGAAGCTTGAGCCGGGCATGTATACATTAAATACATCAATGACGGTGGAAGAGATGATGGCGGTGATGTCTCCGTCGATCTCCGAAGATGAGACCGGCGAAGATGGATAGTGCCAGGATCGCGGAGTTTATAAGGGGATACGGGCAGGAACCCAATGAGCTTTTGCGCAGTATCAGAGAGGAGTGCGAGAGGATCGGGATACCGCTGGTAAAAAAGGAGACCGCCGCGTTTCTGGGGACTGTGATAAGGCTTTCACAGCCCCGCAGAGTGCTGGAGCTCGGGACTGCAGCGGGATATTCGTCCATATATATGATAAGCTGCGGTGCCGGCATAGACCGCATAGATACCATAGAGGACTGGGAACCCCGCATCCCGGTGGCGATAAAGAATATAGCCTCGTCAGGCGCATCGGAAAAGATCCGCCTCATCACAGGGGATGCGCTGGAAGTGATGCCGGAGCTGAGTGAGCCATATGATCTTGTATTTATTGATGCGGCAAAGGGACAGTATCCCGACTATCTCAAAGAGGCGATAAGACTCACGCGCAAGGGCTCTGTCATACTCGCTGACAATATACTGCAGGACGGTGACATACTTGAGTCAAAGTATATAGTGGAAAGACGTGACCGTACCATACATAAAAGGATAAGAGAATTTCTGGATGAGCTCTTCGGGGATGACAGGTTTTCGACTTCGTTGCTTCCCCTGGGAGACGGTGTGACATTCTCGATAAGATGTAAATGAAGAAACCTGAGCTTCTTTGTCCCGCAAAGGGACTTGAAGAATTAAAGACCGCGGTTGTCTACGGAGCCGATGCGGTATATGTGGGCGGAGAGGTATTTTCTCTCAGAGCCAAGGCCAGAAACTTCAGCATGGAGGAGCTGTCTGAAGGCATAGCATTCGCTCACGACAGAGGTGTAAAGATACATGTTGCGGCAAATATCTTTGCCCATGACTATGATCTGGATGAAGCCGGCAGGTATTTCAGAGAGCTTAGAGAGCTCGGACCGGATGCGCTTATCATTGCCGATCCGGGTATGTTTACGATAGCAAGAGAGACCTGTCCCGAGACGGATATCCATATATCCACCCAGGCGAACAACACCAACTATCTGACCTACAGATTTTGGGAAAAGCAGGGAGCAAAGAGGGTGGTGGCGGCGAGAGAGCTGTCGCTTGCCGAGATAAAGGATATAAAAGAGCATATCGGTGACGATATCGAGATAGAGTGCTTTATACACGGAGCCATGTGCATATCCTATTCCGGCAGATGCCTCCTGTCCAATTATATGACGGGACGGGATGCAAACAGAGGAGCCTGCACGCATCCATGCAGATGGAGGTATGCTCTGATGGAGGAAACCAGACCCGGGGAATATATGCCTGTCTTTGAAACCGAAAGAGGGACCTACATCATGAACAGCAAGGATCTGTGCATGATAGAGCATATACCTGAGATGATAGATGCAGGCATCGACTCATTTAAGATAGAGGGCAGGATGAAGACCGCACTGTATGTGGCCTGTGTGGCAAGAACCTACAGAAAAGCGATAGATGATTATCTTTCTTCGCCTGAAGGATACAGGAAGAATATCGAGTGGTACAGGGAGGAGATAGGGAAGTGTACCACGAGAAATTTCACGACCGGATTTTATTTCGGCAAGCCCGATACGGACTCGCAGATATATGATGCCAATACCTATGTGACGGAGTATACATATCTCGGACATGCCGAGGAGGTATCGGAGGACGGTTCCTTCATCCTTCATCAGAAGAATAAGTTTTCGGTAGGAGAAGAGATAGAGATAATGCGGACAGACGGAGAAAACACCCTTTGCAGAGTCGAGTCCATTAAGGACAGTGAAGGAAATGAGCAGCAGAGTGCTCCCCATCCCGGACAGGAATTAAGGGTGGTGCTGAGTGAGTTTCCGACAGAATATGATGTGCTCAGAAGAAGGGAAACGGCATAGTATGAGTTTACTGAGTGTGATAGTACCTTGTTACAACGAGAAGGAGGCTCTGCCTTTCTTTTATGAAGCAATAACAAAGACAGCAGCTGAAATGCAGGGGACATGGCCCGATCTGCGGTTTGAATTCCTTTTTATTGATGACGGGAGCAGCGATGATACTCTTTCCGTGATCAAGCGGCTCAGGGAAAAGGATAAAAGGGTAAGATATGTATCCTTCAGCAGAAATTTCGGTAAAGAGGCCGGACTCTATGCCGGACTCAAGTATGCAAGAGGGGACTATGCCGTCACGATGGATGCCGATATGCAGGATCCGCCTGATCTCCTGCCTGACATGTACAGGGCAGTCACGGAGGAGGGCTATGATTCGGCGGCTACAAGGAGAGTGACCAGAAAGGGTGAGCCACCGCTCAGATCTCTGTTTGCAAGGATTTTTTATCGTCTGATCAACAGAATGAGTGCTGCGGATATAGTAGACGGAGCAAGGGACTATCGCATAATGACAAGACGCATGATAGACACGATCGTAGACATGCGGGAATATAACCGGTTTACCAAGGGTATATACGGGTGGATCGGATTTGATACCAAGTGGATCGAGTTTGAGAATGTTGAAAGAGTTGCCGGTGAAACCAAGTGGTCCTTCTGGAAGCTTTTCAAATACGCGCTGGAAGGGATCATCGGGTTTTCTACCGTACCGCTTTCAATAGCTACGTTGTTTGGCATATTAATGTCCGCAGTAGCTTTTTTCGGGATCATTTTTATCATAATAAAGAAGCTGATCATCGGAGACCCTACGAGCGGCTGGTCCTCCATGGTATGTATCATGCTGCTTATAGCCGGCATACAGCTTTTCTGCATGGGAGTGATAGGTCAGTACCTTTCAAAGACCTATCTTGAGACAAAACGCAGACCGATATTTATAGCAAAAACGACTTCAGATGAGGATGAGACATGAAGCTTATAATCCAGATACCGTGCTACAACGAGGCAAATACCCTTACCATTGCGCTGGACGCACTGCCGAAGCATATCGATGGAATAGATGAGATAGAGTACCTTATAATAAATGACGGCAGCAAGGATGATACCGTGCGTGTGGCAAAGGACTGGGGAGTGGACTATGTGGTCAGCTTTCCGAGGAATAAGGGTCTCGCACGCGGCTTTATGGCAGGACTCGATGCCTGTATCCGGAGCGGTGCGGATATCATAGTAAATACCGATGCAGACAATCAGTACTGTGGGGAGGATATCGAGAAGCTGGTGCGACCGATACTTAATGGTGAGGCTGAGATCGTGATAGGAGAGCGGCCTATAGACGATATTGATGATTTTTCACCGCTTAAGAAGAAGCTCCAGCATCTGGGGAGCTACGTGGTCAGAAAGGCCTCCGCTACCGATATTCCCGACGCGCCGTCGGGCTTCAGGGCATTTTCAAAGGATGCGGCTATGCATCTTAACGTGGTAAATCAGTACACCTACACATTGGAGACCATAGTACAGGCAGGCAGGAACAGGATGGCCATCACCTCCGTTCCGGTCAGGACCAATCCGGAGCTTAGGAAGTCGCGTCTTTTCAGCACTATGGGCGGATATATCAAGAAATCCATGCTCACAATAATACGCGCGTTCCTGATGTACAGACCGCTGACCTTTTTCAGTATATGTGGTCTCATACCGTTTGTGATCGGCGTGGCATATGTGATACGTTTCCTGATTTTTTTTGCAGGCGGAAACGGGGCGGGACATACCCAGTCACTTATCATCGCGTCTATGCTCATCATGATAGGCTTCATGACCTTTATCCTCGGACTGCAGGCTGACGTGATAGCGGCAAACCGCAAGATACTCGAGGATGTGCAGTACAGGATCAGACGGATGGAAGCCTCCTCGGCAGGCGAAAACGGATACAACGACGATATAGAAAAGGTAAAGCATACCGACAGAGATGGAGACAGCTGATACCGTAAAAAGAAAGATAGTTCTGGTAGGACCGGTATACCCGTTTAAGGGAGGCATAAGCCACTATACCGGGCTTATGTGTCGTGCGTTAAAGCAGAGATATGAGGTGACCATGGTCTCATATTCGATGCAGTATCCCAGGCTGCTCTTCAGGAAAGAACAGCGTGATTTCGGCAATGACAGCTTTAAGATCGAAGACACCGAATATATAATAAATACCGCTGATATTTTCAGTATAAGAAAAGCAGCGGAGAGGATAAATGAGATATCGCCCGAGCTCGTCATAATACAGTGGTGGCATCCGTATTTTGCCCCCTGCTACCGCATTCTCACAGGACATCTTAAGAGCAGGGTTTTATTTGTCTGCCATAATGTATTTCCGCACGAAAGGTTTCCGTTTGACCGTGCCCTGACCAAAATGGCACTTAAGCGGGGAGATTATTTTATCCTTCATTCTTCAAAGGAAGCGGAAGAGCTTCAGACGATAATGCCGGAGGCTGCGTACAGAGTCAATATGCACCCCACATACAGTGAGTTTAAGACAGTGGAAAATGACTCGGAGGCAGTGCCGGTGGATCAGGCTTCTGTCCTGCTTTTCTTTGGATTTGTGAGACCGTATAAGGGTTTGAAGGTGCTTATAGAGGCCATGAGCTCCATTCCCGAGATCGTACATCTGAACATAGTCGGGGACTTCGGAGGCAGCAAGGAGGAGTACCGTCACCTTATATCCGATCTGCATCTTACCGACAGGATATCCGTACGCGACGGATATGTGCCGGACAGAGAGGTCGGCGAATATTTTGAGAGATGTGATGCAGTGGTGCTGCCGTATCTGGATGCTACGCAGTCAGGGATAGCCCAGATCGCATTCGGGTTTGAAAAGCCTGTCATAGCTACAACGGTAGGAGGACTTCCGGAGGTAGTGCGTGACGGAGAGACTGGTGTACTGTGCGAGCCGGGCGATCCGGAGGAGCTGTCGAAGGCGATACAGCGTTTTTATGAGCTGCAGAAGGAGACGGATTTTGCGGCAAATATCAGAGCAGATGCTCCCAGATTCTCATGGGAGCACATGACAGACACCATAGCTGAGCTTACGGGGCTTTATTGAATGGGTTTTATTAAGAGAAAGCTGGAAGAAAGCGGATCAGTATTGTACAGATTCTGGATCTGGCCATGGATAAGGATTTATAAAGAGCTGGCTTCAAAAAGTATCATGAAGCAGCGATCCTATATCCCGGGCACAAGGCTTGAGGGCAGGAACTACGTGGGACGTGAGGCAGTGCTCAGAAACTGCCGTCTCGGATACGGCTCCTACGTCCAGAATAAATGTGATCTAAAGGACACTGATATAGGGAGATATACCAGCATAGGAAGAAACGTGGAGACGATAATAGGCTCGCATCCCACCGAAAAGCTGGTTGCCCTGCATCCCGCCTTTAACAATCCCGACAACACTATAGGTTTTTCTTATACCGACAGGCAGACCTTTAAGGATATGCCTGAAAAAAGGACGGTCATAGGATCGGATGTATGGCTCGGCAATGATGTGAGGATAATGGGCGGAGTAAGCATAGGAGACGGAGCCGTAATAGGTGCCGGAGCACTCGTTACCAGAGATGTGCCCCCGTATACCGTAAATGTGGGGATACCTGCAAGGACGGTAAAATACCGTTTTTCTGAAGAGCAGATAAAAAAATTGCTTGATGATAAGTGGTGGGAAAAGGATGAGGGCTGGATAAGAGCCAACATTGACCGCTTTGCCGATATAGAGGAGTTTCT
>JAGBNR010000145.1 GCA_017634315.1 Lachnospiraceae bacterium | reverse complement strand
CCCTTGGCTACGCTGATATAGTATCCGAGCAGCTGGAGCGGGATCACGGCAAGAGATGCCGCAAAGTGCTCGTCTATCTTCGGCACATATACCGCAAAGTCCACAGTATCCTCTATCTCATAATGTCCGTAGGTGGTAAGCCCCATAAGAAATGCTCCTCTTGACTTGCACTCCACCATGTTACTGATGGTCTTCTCATACAGATCATTCTGCGTGAGCACTCCTATCACGAGTATACCGTCCTCGATGAGACTTATCGTGCCGTGCTTCAGCTCACCTGCGGCATATGCCTCGGAATGTATGTAGGATATCTCCTTCATCTTCAGGCTTCCCTCAAGAGATGCCGCATAGTCGATACCTCTTCCCACGAAGAAGATATCCTTTGCGTTCGAGTACTTTGCCGCGAACCACTGCAGTCTTTCCTTGTCCCCGAGTATCCTGCTTATCTTATCAGGTATCGTCCTGAGCTCCGCGATATACTCCCCGTATTTCTTATCCTCTACAAGTCCCCGGGCATAGCCGAAGCGGATCGCAAGCGCGTAGCATACGATCAGCTGGGTACTGTAAGCCTTGGTAGTGGCGACAGCTATCTCGGGACCCGCGAGTGTATAGAGTACATGATCTGCCTCTCTTGCTATGGACGAGCCTACCACATTTACTATGGCAAGGGTCCTTGCGCCTCTTCTCTTTGCTTCTCTCAGTGCCGCGAGTGAATCCGCCGTTTCTCCCGACTGTGAGATGACGATCACGATATCATCCTCACTAAGAAGAGGATCCCTGTACCTGAACTCCGACGCAAGCTCCACTCTCACCGGTATCCGTGACAAGCCCTCAAACACATACTGTGCCGCCATACCCACATGCCACGCCGAGCCGCAGGCCACTATATATATCTGTCTGAATGCGCATATATCTTCATCCGTGATGCCTGATGCCGAGAGATCTATATTACCGTCTTTTATGAGAGAGCTTAGGGTATCCTCCACAGCCTTCGGCTGCTCATGTATCTCCTTCATCATGAAATGCTCGTATCCGCCTCTTTCGGCAGCCTCCGCATCCCACTCTATCTCTGTCTTTTCCTTTTCGATCTCATCACCGTCGAGATTGTAGAAATGCACCTCTCCGGCTTTGATACAGGCCATCTCCTGATTGCCTATGTAGTACACCTCTCTTGTATATTTGAGTATGGCAGGCACATCGGAGGCTACATAGGACGCATCCTTCGTAACACCTATGACCATCGGTGAATCCTTGCGTGCCACCCATATCTCATCCGGTCTTTCCCTAAACATCATGGCAAGCGCATATGATCCGCGTATACGTACCATTGACTTAGCTATGGCATCTATGGGTCCGATCTGGTATTTGTTGTAATAGTAGTCTACGAGCTTCACCGCCACCTCGGTATCCGTCTGAGAATAAAAGACATAGTCATGCCTCATGAGCTTTTCCTTAAGCTCACGATAATTCTCTATGATACCGTTGTGCACGCCGACGACATTGGCATCCTCTGCCGAGCTGCCGTGCTCGCCCATATCAGATGAAAGGTGGGGATGCGCGTTGATCTCCGACGGCTCCCCGTGTGTAGCCCATCTTGTATGTCCTATACCTACTGTACCGCGCAGGGCACTGCCGTCATTGGTCTTTTCCGCCAGAACTTTCAGTCTGCCCTTGGCCTTGACCACTCTTACCTTACCGTCATCGTCCCGTACAGCCATACCTGCCGAGTCATAGCCTCTGTACTCCAGCTTCGAGAGTCCGTCAAGTATTACCGGTGCTGCCTGTTCATGCCCTATGAAGCCTACTATTCCGCACATATTTTTTCCCTTTCCTGTATCCCAGATATCTGCCGGCACACTGTAGGATAAACTCCGGCACCAGATACCAGTATCCGTTGCTGATCAAATAAGAAATGCATCCCTTTACAAGCTTCTTTCCCTCTCCCGTGGAGGACACATCGCCAAATACCTCCGGATGCTCCGCCTGAGATCTGCCCAGCCCGATATTCCTCCTGTACTGCTCTGCGGGACTGTAATCATGGCTGTGATACACCTCTGCCTTAGCAGCGTAATATACGGCATATCCGGCCTCAAGCACTGTCCTTGCATATATCATATCCTCATTGAATACGGTATGCTCTATGTGTCCGCCAAGCCTGTCGTATATCTCCCTGCGGTAGCATGCGCATACATCCGAGCAAAAAAAAGCCTTTATCCCGAGCACCGGTATATCCGCAGCTGTCTTCTTCCTGTCTTCGGCAGGATAGTTAAAGCTGCGGTTGTAGCACTCTATCGGTGATGCACTGTCATATGGTATCTGTCTCGCATATGATACCGCAATACTGTCGTCATTATCAAACGGCTCCCTGAGAGCTGCCAGCAGATGCTCCGAGGCCGGCATCGCATCCTGTGTCATATATACAAGAAAAGCGGCATCGGAGTATCCTGCCGCGCGTTTTCTCGTCCCACCGTGATCAAACTCACTCTCCGGGATATGATGTACCTCTATGTTAGTATATCCGTCGAGCCTCCCGGGATGCCCGGTCAGAAAAGCCTCGAAAATATCCTGACCGGTGTTCATTATTATGATCCTGCCCGGCGGTACACTCTGACCCTCGAGACTGTCCACTATATCACACAGCTTCGCATCCGGTCTGTATGTGAGGATCACCACATCTATCGCATCACGCATATCAGAGTCCGCTCTTTGTCCGGTCTGACTCTACCTTGTCGGATATCTCCTGTACGGTGGATGTGGGTGAATACTCTGTAGCACCGAACAGGAAGGTGTGCATCTCATTTACATTGGAAGACAGTGTGGTCGGCACGACCATGGACTGTCCGCCTATCTTGCCCGTCACGTTCTCAAACGGGAAGCCCTTGGTATCCACTATGTTGTAGCTGCCGATCTGTGCGGCATATCCCAAAAGCTCCGTAGCCGAAAAGCTTGTGTTTATCCTCGGCAGCACATCATCAAGTATGGCATTGAGCTTGCCGGGATTCTTCTTCGCCCTGCTCAGTATCTGAGAGATGACCTCCCTCTGCCTCTCTGTACGCCTGAAGTCAGAGCCTGCGGTATACCTGATACGGCAGTAAGCGGTAGCCTGCAGTCCGTTCAGGAGCTGCGGTCCCGACTGTGTGACCGCGGTAAAGTTTCTGGGATTGGTGATCTTGCCCTCTTTCGGTCCTCCCAGATCCATGACTATGCTGAACTGGTAATCGTTTATATAGTCGACCTCCTCGGGCTGGACATTTATCTCCACTCCGCCGAGGTCATCTATGACATCCTCGAGCGCATCAAAGTCAACCGTGATGAAATCATCGACATTCATATCGAGATTCATGTTGAGCATACGTATGGACTGCTCGGGACCGCCCTTGGCGTATGCGGAGTTTGCCTTGTTGTATACGGGATTTGTCATGCTGTCTACGTTGAGATATGTATCCCTGTATACCGAGCACATCTTCACATCATGTGTCTTTTCATTTATGGAGGCGATGATGATGGTGTCGGATCTGGTACCTCCGGCATCCACACCGAAAAGAGCTATATTCTTGTAGCCCTCCATACCCCAATCGGGAGCGGACTCTCCGGTCTCTGCGTTCGGTACTCCCTCAAGTGCCTGCTTCAGCTCATCATTGATATATATCTCGCTCTCGGTGAGCTCCACCTTTTCCACGGTATCCCACTTGAGCACAAAGAAAAGAGCTGCGAGAAGCAGTATAAACACCAATATCTCCACTATAAAGAGCACTATCTTTCCGCCACGCTTCTTTTCCCTGCCCTTGCCTTTGGCACCCTTGGAGCCCGCCGGTCTTTTTGAAGCTGCCGCCCCTTTACCGGTACTCTTTGTCCTGCGCTTTGCGGTGTCCCTTGTACTGCGCGCCCCTCCGGATCTCCTCCTGCTGCGCGGTGACCTGTCAGCCCTCTCTCTGCTGCGGCTCCTTATAGGCTCGTCATAATAGTAGTCGTCATCTTCCCCGTAGTACCCGTCATCCTCATCGTAGGATACGTCATCGTCATATGAGTCTTCGTATTCATCTTCGTCATCGTAGGCTCTGTCATCACTGTAACGCCTGTCATCATACTCGTCCTCATCGCGCGTCCTTCTGCGTGACGAAGCATTCTCAAGATCGCTTTCGGTAAACTCGATATAGTCACTGTATCTTTTCTTTACTTCCTCGTCCTCAAAGCCGACATAGCTGTCCCTGTCGAACTCTCCGAATCCGTTATATTCTTCGTATCTGCCGGTGCCTCTGTTCCTCTCCGACCTGTTTCTGTTAGATGCCATCAGTACTTCCTGTATGTTTTATTTTGTTACGGAAATATTAACTGATTCAGTATACATGAAATACTATATATAGTCAAATATTATGAGAGAAATACAAAATAAGACCGCAGCCGGTACCGGCTGCGGTCCCTTATTACGTTTTGCATCACCGTCCGCGCTGTATCAGCTGCGGCGTTTCATCACTTCGTTCCAGTCTATGCTGTACTCGCCGAGACCCTTTTCTCTTGCAAACTTCCTTGCATCGCCTTCATTCGAGAATCTATCGATCACATTACCCCTGTCATCGATCACCTCAAACGGTTTGTTCTTATCCGATCCGTTGATGTTTCTCGCATCAAATATCGCTCCGCCTGATACTCCTGTCAACTCATCATCATTAAGCTTTCCCATAATATATCTCCTTTCATATGTGCATGTCCCTGCTGTCTGTATTGATATCAGTATCTACTCATATTCCCATCGGTTCTTCACAGATACCGGCATCCGGTTCACTATAATCCGAACGGTTACTTATATCTTATCATAAGCAAGGTGTTTTTGTTATCTGTCTATTTATACGAACGAAATCGACAGATGGCAACAATTTTTGAAAAAACTATATGTCGAGCCTCTGACGCTCCACCAGCGCGGCAAAGTATCCGCCCTTCTCTATCAGCTCCTCATAGCTGCCCTCTTCCGTTATCCTGCCTCCGTCCAGCACCAGTATCCTGTCACACTGGCGTATCGTAGAAAGCCTGTGGGCTATGACGATACGTGTGCAGTTCAGAGCATCAAGTGCCTCGGTGACCTGCTTCTGCGTCTTATTGTCAAGAGCCGAGGTAGCCTCATCGAGCATCAGAAGTCTCGGCCTGCCTGCGATAGCTCTGGCTATCATGAGTCTCTGCCTCTGTCCGCCCGATATACCTCCGCTGCCCTCTGTCACCATGGTACTCATCCCCATAGGCATGCGCCGTATGTCATCGGCTATACCGGCTTTCTCACAGGCATCCCATGCCTCATCCATCGTAAGTCCGGGGCATGCTATGGCTACGTTCTCGAATATGCTTCCCATGATGAGCTTTCCGTTCTGTATCACGACTCCTATCTTCCGCCTGAGCGACTTCATGTCGAGCTTTTTCATGTCCACTCCGTCATAGTATATCGCACCCTTTTCGGGCTTTTCGAAGCCCAGCAACAGACGCATGAGCGTGGACTTGCCGCATCCCGTACGTCCCACTATGGCCACATACTGTCCCGGACGGATCTTTATGGACAGATCATTTATTATATAAGGAGATTCCTTGGAATATCTGAAGGAAACATGCGACAGCTCTATGCCTCCCGAGATATGATCCACTATCTTCTTGTCCTCCGATGCTTCGGGCTCGGCCTTCATGATAGGCTCGGCAAGCTCAAGTATCGCCCTTATCTGTGCGACAGTGACCGCTATCCCTGCCAGAGACTGAAAGGCACCCATCACCATGCCGTATGACGTGTTAAACGAGAAATAGTCTGCGGTGCTGACCCCTGTACTGACTGCGAAGATATAGATCACTATCGAGCCTATCACCCCTACGGCGGAAGTCAGCGTGCCTCTGAGCTTCAGATGCCACGGCAGATCGTATTCAAGCTCAGCTACCTCAGCATAGCTGTCCGCCCATCTTGTAAATGCTCTTTTTTCGGCTCCTGCGAGCTTTATCTTCTGCAGACCCGATATCATGGCATAGACCAGGCTGCTGTTTTTGGCATCAGCCTTCATCCTCTCTCTCTCCCTGTTAAGAGCCAGCATCGACAGGATTACGGTCATAAAGATATTCACCACAATGATGGCTATAGCCGGCCACATCAGTCCGGGTGCGAAGTTCCTTATCTGTACCACATAAACCAGAGAGCATATCGCAGTCAGACCCGTAGAATACACGACGGTCATTATACTCTGGCTAAGGGAGCTCACATACTCCACTCTCTGCGCCAGCTCTCCGGTACCGTACTCCCTGAAGAAGTCCGCAGGGAGCGAGAGTACCCTCATCATCACGGCAGCCCTTACCGAAAAGTCCGTCTTGTTCATGATACGGTCAAACACTGCGGTCTTGACTATGGATATCAGCGTCAGTGATATAGAATATGCCACAAAAAATCCGGCTGCGGCCATAAGTACCCGGAGATTACCTTTAGGTGCCACCTTCGAGAACAATACATTCTGGAACACCGGCAGCAGCAGTCCGACAAGCGATACTCCGATCGCGGCCGCTATGAGCATGACCTGATCCATCGGTGATACCGTGCGGAATATATACACGATCAGATCCTTTAGGTCCATCGGTCTGAGCGGGAAGGACCTGTAGAAACACATCGCCTCTTCCTCGAACAGCCCCTCGCTTTTCGAGTCTATCTGCTTATATATACCCTCATGCGTATCGAAATACCTGTACCCCGATATATCATCCCGGAGCAGAGCGACCATGGTACCGTCGTCCCTCCTTACGGCAAGCATCGGTCCTACCGCGTCCTTGTACCATCCCCTGGTCAGCTTTACCATACGGTGCATGATGCCGTGCGGTCTTAATACATACTCAAGCCTTTCGTCAGCATTCTTTATCCTGTCGGGTATCTCCCTGCTTTTCAGGTGAAAACTCTTAAGTATGTCCTCTATGGCATTCTGCGTCAGTATCTCGCTGTCTGCCATCATGGTGACGGCGTTCTTTCCCATGACTGTAGACGCCATCCGCGCGAAGGACTCCCTGAACCGTGTGTCATCGGTCCTCTTCCTTTGTTTTATCTGTTCGTCAAACCATCCTGCCATATTTATATGTCCCTATTCATTAGTAACAAGCTGTGTATACAGCCCGCCTTTTGCATAAAGCTCATCGTGTGTACCACGCTCCACGACCTCTCCGTGATCCATGACTATTATCTCATTGCTGTCCCTTATTGTGGACAGTCTGTGTGCTATCACTATGCAGGTGATACCCCTGTTCTTTATGGCCTGTACCACCTCATACTCGGTCTTTGCGTCAAGAGCACTGGTAGCCTCATCCAGTATGATCACTGTCGGGTCCTGTGCGAGTACTCTCGCGATCTCAAGCCTCTGCCGCTGTCCTCCGGAGAAGTCCTTGCCGCCCTCGCTCACTACATGATCATAGCCGTTGTCTCTCTCCATGATATCATCGTGTATCTGGGCATCTCTCGCCGCGAGTATCATCTCAAAGTCTTCTATGGAGCTGTCCCACATCTTTATATTGTTGGCTATGGTATCTTCATAGAGTATGATATCCTGATCCACTACGGCAAGCGATCCCGTAAATACTCCCCTGTCAAGCTCCGTCATTTTCATGCCGTCGAAAAGGATATCTCCCTCCCACGGCTGATACAGTCCGGATATAAGCTTTGAGAGCGTTGATTTGCCGCATCCGGACATTCCCACGAAAGCGATACTGTCTCCCGGCTTTACATCAAGATTAAAGTCCTTTATCAGCGGGGGCTCCAGCTTGGAGTATCCGAAGGTCACATGCTTCATCTCGATCCTGCCGCTTATCTTGGCATAGTCTGCATTATCATCCAGCTTATCCTCCCTGTATGCAGGATCGACCGGATATTTCATCACATCATCGATACGCTCCATCTGGGTACGCATCTCCTGTATGACCTGTCCGGTGCTGATCAGCTCATCGGCAGGTGCCGTAAAGCCCATCAGATAGGTCTGAAACGCCATTATCATACCTACGGAGAAATGACCCTGCATCACAAGATATACTCCGGAGATGAGTACCGCATTGGACGCTATCATGGAGACGAATGAAGGCAGCATACCGAGGTAATGATCTATATCATAATACTTTACCTGCTGGGTATTGACACTCGCCTGATAGCCTGCCCACTTCTCAAAAAATCCGTTTTCGGCTCCCGTTGCCTTAAGCGTCTCTATAAGCTCTATACCGTTCGTTGTAGCTCCGGCGAGCTTGCCCTGATCCCTGAGCATCACTCTTGTGACGTTGACACGCTTTGCGGATATCCTATTGGATATCACCGCATTTGCCGCAATGGAAACCAGTCCTATCACGGTGAGAGGCAGGCTGTATCTGATCATCACCACCAGATAAAAGATCATCATAAAGAAATGAATGACAAGAGGAGCAAACTGATTCACAAGAGTGGATGCAATCTGCGCATTTGATATCTGCCGCTGCTGTATGTCCCCTGACATCCTCTGTGAAAAAAACTCCACCGGCATACGCAGTATCTTCCACATATACGCTGTATTTCCGGCTATAGCCAGCTTGCCGTTTATCTTCAGCAGATAGACCTCCTGAATAGCCGTTACGACTATCTGCACAAAGGCAAATACAGCAAGAGCAGCAATAAAGGGATAGAACCACTGCATATTGCGTCCTGTCAAAAGGCGGTCGACAAATACTCTGGAAAATCCCGGGGATATTATATCCATTAAGGATGAGATCACCGTCACCATTACCACAAATACCGTGGCTACCATAGCACCCTGCATCCTGTCCCGCACAAAGGAGAAGATGCTGCGCCTGCGTCCCTCCGGCTTGAAGCCCTCGTCAGGCTCAAACATAAGACATATGCCTGTAAATGCCTTATCAAACTCCTCCATGGGGACCTTTACGGTACCTCTCGCCGGATCGTTGATCACGGCATAGTCACCCCTAAAGCCGTTAAGTACCACGAAATGATTGAAATTCCAGTGTATTATACAGGGAAACAGTCCTTCTTCCTTAAGGGAATCGGGTTCAAACCGATAGCCATCTGCATGCAGTCCATAGCTCCGTGCGGCTACAAGTATGTTTTTTGCTTTGGAGCCGTCTCTGGACACTCCGCAGTCGGATCTGACCTGTTCAAGCGGTATCCACTTATTATAGTAAGCCAGCACCATGCACAGACATGCCGCGCCGCACTCCAGTGCTTCAAGCTGCATGACTACAGGCACCTTAGCTGTTTTTTTTCTCAAAGGCTGTTTGATCTTGGTCCTCATCCGGCATCTCTCCTAATTAGTCACAAATTCCATGGGATGGATACTCTCCACGACTATCTCGGCATTGTAGGTGCCGTCGGAAAGATTGACCTCCGAAGAAACGGCATACACTATCTCCTTCGGATCAAGTCCCAGCTCCGCCAGATCCTTTTCACTGTATACATTACCGGCGGTTACGGGTTCATCGGAAACATACACCACGTCAGCCTGCTTGTCCCCTATCTTTATCACATTTTCAGTCGTCATTTCCTTTGCGACCTCCGCAGTAAGGTAGCATACGGCCGCCCCCTTCTCCACGACCGCTTTTGTCTTCTCATAGGTTTCCAGTCTTCCGAACATCGCCCACACCAGCACACCTAAAAGAAGTACCACTACTGCTGCCAGTATTATCCACACATTGATCCCTACCACCCGTATATACTCGTTTATTTCCTCGGGTGCGGTTATGCTGTCCATACTTTTCTTTCTGAATAGCTGATTTTCTTCACTCATAGCCTTTATTACTCCGTTTTTATTCTTTATTTTGTTCCGAAGATACGGTCTCCGACATCACCGAGACCCGGACAGATATAGGCATTCTCATTGAGCTCTCTGTCCAGATGTCCCGCATATATCTGTACATCGGGATGTGTCTCTGACAGCCTTTTCAATCCCTCCGGCGCGGCGATTATGCACATGAATTTTATCTTCCTTCCGCCATTTTCCTTGATGAAATTGATGGCATCCACCGCAGTGCCTCCGGTCGCAAGCATCGGATCTGTCACGATGATCGTCCTCTCGTTTATCGGATCCGGCAGCTTGCAGTAGTATGCATGAGGCATGTGCGTCTCTTCATCCCTGTACATTCCTATATGTCCTACCTTGGCCGTAGGGAGCAGCTGCAATATGCCGTCTGTCATACCCATGCCTGCTCTGAGTATCGGCACTACCGCCTGCTTTCTGCCTGCTATCACGGGTGACTGACATGACTCTATGGGAGTCTCCACCTCTATATTTTTCAGCTCAAGGTCACGCAGTGCCTCATATCCCATAAGCATCGCTATCTCGTTTACCAGCTTGCGAAACTCCGCCGTACCCGTATTCTTATCCCTGAGTCTTGTGATCTTGTGCTGGATAAGAGGATGCTCAAGTATCATTATATTCCCGTTTTGTTCAAATCCTGTGCTTTCCACAGACTCATTCCCCCTTTCCTGATTTTTGCATTCTCTTATATTCGTACATTTCCCTGTCGGCCTCCATATATGCTTTCTCAAACGGTATACTGCCATCCCAGATGCATTCACCTACCGCATAGGTATATTTGCCCCCTTCAGCCTTTTCCCTCAGATCACTTATAACCGATGTCGCTATGCCGTACTCCGGATACAGCACGACGAACTCATCTCCGCCTATCCGATAAAGCCTCGCTCTCGAGGGTATGGTTTTCTTGATAAGATCCGGTCATGGTATCCACCTTGAAATGCTCTATATGGATATACAGATAATTTCTTTTCAAAAGGGTAATTAATAATAATAAACACCGCGAGAAACAGCACGATGCCCAGTGGCAGAAAATTCAGCTGTATCAGTTGCTGCAACAATTCGTCATACATACGGTTTATTTTATCATAATACAACTGCGGTTGCATACTTTAGTATTACTAAAAAACCTGTTGACTAAAACATATGCCCTCCCGGATAATTAAAGTTGTCTTATTACAGCAATATTGAAAGGAGAAATACGGTATGGCAAATCTTAATACGAGACCCGAGCTCAAGGGTACACAGACTGAAAAGAACCTGCAGGCGGCTTTCGCCGGGGAGTCAGAAGCAAGGAACAAGTATACCTATTTTGCTTCAAAGGCAAAGAAGGACGGATATGTACAGATCAGCAATCTGTTTCAGGAAACTGCCGACAATGAAAAGGAGCATGCAAAGCTCTGGTATAAGCTGCTGTACGGGATAAATGATACGGTGCAAAACCTCACTGATGCTGCAAACGGTGAGGCTCACGAGTGGAAGGAGATGTATCCTTCGTTTGCAAAGACAGCAAGAGAAGAGGGCTTCAATGATATAGCAGATATCTTCGAGCAGGTCGCAGCTATTGAAAAAGAGCATGAGGAACGCTACAGACAGCTCCTTAAGAATATAGAGGACGGTATCGTATTTTCAAGAGACGGTGACAGGATATGGCAGTGTGCAAACTGCGGTCACATCGTCGTAGGCCCCAAGGCTCCCGATGAGTGCCCTGTATGCAACCATCCTCAGAGCTATTTCCAGATAAAAGCCGAAAACTACTGATAGCTTATACGGCTTATCAGCTGATATTCCACAGCGCATGACAGCTCTTCCGCTCATGCGCTGTTTTATTATACAGATATGCTTTCTCCGTCAAATGATCAGCCTGCATGTCTCGGACAGTTTACAGCACCGGGACATCCTGTCGTCTGCATCTCATACGAATACTCCTCCGGTGAAGCAAGCAGGCATACAGCAGAAGCCGAAATCCCCTCTCCCCTTCCGGTAAATCCGAGGTGCTCCTCCGTCGTCGCCTTTACATTCACCTGATCCGCATCTATGCCTAAAGCTCCGGCTATATTGTTCCTCATCTCATCTATATAGGGTCTCATCTTCGGAGCCTGTGCTATGATCGTAGCGTCGATATTCTCAATAAAATACATCCGCTTATCAAGCATCCCGCCTACCTCTTCCAGCAGCTTCATGCTGTCGGCTCCTTTATATCTGTCATCTGTATCCGGAAAATGCTTTCCTATATCCCCCAGAGCTGCCGCTCCCAGCAGTGCATCCATCACTGCATGGAGCAGCACGTCGGCATCCGAGTGTCCGAGCAGCCCCTTCTCATAGGGTATATCCACACCTCCTATTATGAGCTTCCTCCCTTCGGCAAGCCTGTGTACATCATATCCTTGTCCTATACGCATATCCTCATCTCCTGATTTCTGTATATAAGAATCAATATGTTGACATTTTTCCTTATTATAATACAATATATTGGTTATGGGTAGAAGAAAACGCCACAACCGAATAGTAATCCAGCGTATTTTCGCTTTCATACTGACCATACTTGTGATCGCCATTATCGCTTTCGGCGGCTATATGGGTGTAAACTATGTGTTAAACAACACGGACATCAAAAGTTTATTCGAAAAGAAGCCCCAGCCTGAGGTTACAGCTGCCGAAGAGCCCTCGGAGGAAGCGTCCGAGGACGGCGATATCTGGGTAAGAGTCCAAAAGGAGACCATATCCGATGATTACGCTGATGTGGACACATCGATACTCTCGGAAAACGAAGTCTCTGAAAACGAAACTCCTGTCGACACCGATGCAGAGATAGAGCTGTTCATAAACCACATGGCTCTTGAAGAAAAGGTGGCGCAGCTCTTCATCGTGACACCGGAGCAGATCACGGGCATGGATGTAGTCTCAAGAGCAGGAGAGACTACAAAAAACGCTCTTACCGAGTATCCCGTAGGAGGTCTCATATACTTTGCGCAAAACCTCGAGGACCCCGATCAGACTAAGGAAATGCTTTCCAACACCTCTTCATATATCATTGATGCCTGCGGTATAGCTCCTTTCCTGTCTGTCGACGAAGAGGGCGGCAAGGTAACCCGAGTTGCCTCAAACGAAAGCTTTGAAGTGGAAAACATAGGAGCTATGTCTGATATAGGAGCAGCCGGAGATATAGATAAGGCATATGACGCAGGTACAGCTATAGGTAAATATCTCAAGCCTCTGGGCTTTAACCTCGACCTTGCTCCCGTGGCAGATGTCCTTGATGACAATGTCGAAAGCATAATAGGAGACAGAGCATTCAGTTCGGATCCCGAGACAGTATCAAGGTTCTCTTGGCAGTTTGCATCCGGTCTGCAGGATTCAGGTGTTACCGCCTGCTTCAAGCATTATCCGGGACACGGCAGCGTGTCGGGTGATACACACGCGGAAGCAGTCTACCAGTCAAAAACAAAAGAAGAGCTGATGGAAACGGATTTAGTTCCTTTTCAAAATGCAGCCTTGAGTGACGCACGCATGATAATGGCATCGCACATAACCTGTCGGGAGATCACCGGAGACGATACTCCAACGAGCCTTTCAAAGATAATGCTCACCGACATATTAAGAAATGAACTCGGTTTTAACGGTGTGATAATCACAGATGCCATGAACATGGGTGCCGTAACAAATATATATCCCGACTCGGGAGAGGCTGCCATAACCGCTATAAATGCCGGAGCTGATATCATACTCATGCCCGCGGATTTCCATGAAGCTTATAATGCGGTACTGTCGGCCGCATCCTCAGGACAAATTGAAACGGAGCGGGTCAACGACTCGCTCCGCAGGATACTAAAGATAAAGCTCGGTAAATATTAAAGCTGTGAATCTATCCAGGTCTTTAATGCATCCTTGGGCTTGAAACCGACCGACCTGTCTGCCAGCTCTCCCTTCTTTAAAAGCACCAGATTGGGTATGCTCATAATGGAAAATTTCTCTGCAAGATCCGGATTCTCATCTACATCTATCGCATAGAAATCAACCTTTCCCTCATAGTCTCCCGATAGCTCCTCAAGTACGGGTGCCATCATTTTGCAGGGACCGCACCATGTAGCATTAAAATCAACAACAGCCGCTTCCTTGCCCTCTATCTCCGACCACTTGTCCGAACCCACTACATTAACCATTTGATCTCTCCTTTCCATTCAGATACAAAGCTGCAGATATCGCTGCAATATTCCCCTCACCTACGGATTTCGCATCCTGATACGGAGTACCTGTGATATCTCCTGCCGCAAAAAGTCCCTTTATGCTTGTGGACATATCCCTTTCAGTCTTTATATGTGCCCCGTCAGTCTCGAGTCCCGGCACCAGCTGCCCCGGAGATACCGCATCTCTGAGTACAAATATACCATCCGATACTATCTCCTGTCCATCAAGCACCAGCGTACTCTTCCCCTCAGCCCTTCTGATCTCCTCCGGTCTGCCGTAAATGACCTCTATCTTCGGATCACTTAGCTTTACCTCATCTTTATAGACAGGCACATAGTACACTTTATCAGCCATCTCAGCGAGAAAAGCCGCTTCCTCCTCTTCCTTCGGGGAGTATCCGAGCACTGTAGCCTCCTTACCCTTATAGAGCGCAGCATCGCAGGTAGCGCAGTAGCTCACGCCATTGCCAAGATACATCTCCTCTCCGGGCAACAGACTGCCGGGCATTACACCGGTCGCAAGTATCACTGACCTTGACTCGTACATTTCCTTAGCGCACTGAACAGCAAAGTAATCACCCATGGCATATACATTAGTTACCTGCTCCTCAGTGATCTCTATTTCCATCCGGTCCAGATGCTCTCTCATCGCCTTCACAAAGTCTTCTCCGGTTATATCGGGAAGTCCGGGGTAGTTCAGGATCTTATGAGACTTTATGACCTTGTTTGAAAGATCCTTCCTTCCTATAAGCAGGATGCTCTTATTCCTGTTCTTTGCCGTAAGTGCCGCGGAGATCCCCGCGGGGCCCGTTCCTATTATACAAATATCATATCTGTCCATATAATCTCATTTCTTGATGAAATCAAAGCTGAAATCATCATCCAGATCTATATCCTGTGACGGTGCTTTTCTTGCCGGTCTGGGCTGCAGATCCTCCTCAGCCTCCCAGTCGTCCTCCGCACTTCTCCTGGAGGTGCGTGCCGGCTTTTTGCTGTATACCTTTACGTCCTCTTCTTCATCTTCATACTCATCATCTTCATAGTCATCATAATCATCATAGTCATCTTTTCTCTTGGGCGACGGTGTCCTCTTTGACTTCTTCTCGACTCTCTTCTTCATTGCCTCATAGTCATCATCGTAATCATAATAATCATCATCGTTTCTCCTTCCGGAAAGTGCCATGTTTATGACTATGATAAGCAGAATAAGAGAAAGCACTGCAAGCGCGGCTATAATGAAAAGCCTTGTCCTCGCACTCTTCTTTGCAGCCACGAGCTCATCTGACTCCCCGGCTCCCAGTGCGACATATCTCTGGTAGGTCTGACCGACCGAATCAAACAGATAGAAACCCTGATTGCCTGCCTGATCCATACCGTATACAAGAAAAAAATCAGAAACCGAATTTGCAGCAGCAGGTGTACCTGACATCTGATCCGCCGCATTAGTATCAGTGACTGCTGCCGTGTCAGCCGGAGTCGCCGCATCGGCACCCGATGCAGGATCGGCCGGAGCCGCCACATCACCACCCGCCGCGGGATCGACCGGAGCCGCATCTACCACAGGAGCTGCTGTTCCTGCTCCTGCTCCTGCACCGGCATCCCCTGCGCCTACGCCAAGATCAAGCTCACCGGCATATACCTTTACGGTCCCGATACTTCCGAGAAATCCAAACAGGCCTCCCTTGTCATCATCACCATCATCCTTTGAATCAGAGGCCGGTGCCGAATCCGAATACACCCATGCCGATACCGACTTGCCGTTCACGGTAAGTGATGCCGGCACGAAGCCATCAGGTACCGTCACCGTCCCCGGAGCCAGCACAATAAGAAAACGGTCATTTCCGCCCTCAAATCTAACATAATCCGACATTGTGGCAGTAGCCGTGTCACACAGGTAGAAATCTCCGAATGATCCTGACGCATCCGTAAGATATGCCAGCGTCACGGCTCCGTTTGAAGCGTCCATATATGCGAGCTCTATATTCTGGCCCTGATAAGCCACAGTCTGCTTTCTGAATCCCGAAGGGAGATAGGAATCGGGAAAAGAGTTTGCTATATACATACCGTTATTCGCGATTATATTACCGGGAGAGACCATATCTCCTCCGGCTGCCGCACCGTCCTCCGCTACAGGAAGATCTGCTGCATCAACCTCCTCTGAGCTTTCGGCACCCTCGACCGCTCCTTCAGCTGCCGCTTCACCCTCAACATTCTCCTCTGCGTATACCGGCACTGCACTGACTGCCGTAAATGCTACAGCCGCCGCCAGAACGACACCCGCTATCCTCTTTGTCAGTCTGTTAGATCTCATTTCCTCGTCTCCTTAATACTTTGTCACCTTGCTTCATCTATTGCCTTGCCTATGTCATGGCGCATATATTTGTTTTCAAAGGTTATCCACTCAGTGGCCTTGTAAGCATTCTCCCTAGCTTCCTTAAGCGTAGCACCCTTTGCCGTGACTCCGAGCACCCGTCCACCGTTGGTAACTATTCCCTTTCCGGTCTTCTTGGTACCTGAATGAAATACGTAGTAGCCTTCCTTATCCTCAAAGCTTTCCAGACCGTTTATCACAAAACCACGCTCATATTTCTCGGGATATCCCTTTGATGCAAGCATCACGCATACAGCGGCATTGTCCTCAAACTCCAGCTTTATCTTGCCCAGCGTACCGTCTACACACGCTTCCATGACATCTATTATATCATTCTTCATACGCGGCAGCACAACCTGAGCCTCAGGATCGCCAAATCTTGCGTTGTACTCGAGCACCTTCGGTCCATCCTCCGTAAGCATCAGTCCGAAGAAAATAACCCCCTTGAAAGGTCTTCCCTCCGATGCCATCGCCTCGACGGTCGGCTTGTATATATTCTTCCTGCAGTATTCGTCTATCTTTTTCGTATAAAATGGCGAGGGAGAAAATGTCCCCATGCCTCCGGTATTAAGACCGGTATCCCCGTCTCCGGCACGCTTGTGATCCTGTGCGGAGCTCATCACCTTTATCGTCTTGCCGTCACAGAAGGTTAGCACGGATACCTCACGTCCCGTCATATACTCTTCTATGACAAGCTTATTGCCCGCTGTCCCGAATTTTTTGTCGAGCATTATCTCCTTGACACCATTGCGGGCTTCTTCAAGAGTATTGCAGATAAGCACACCCTTTCCGAGAGCGAGTCCGTCAGCCTTTAATACTATGGGCAGCTTTGCCCCCTCCAGATATTTAAGAGCCTCATCCGCATTGTCAAAGGTTTCATACCGAGCCGTAGGTATGCCGTACTTCTTCATAAGATCCTTGGAAAATGCCTTACTGCCTTCAAGTATAGCCGCATTCTCTCTCGGACCGAATACCCTTAATCCGGCCTTTTCAAGCACATCGACTATACCTCCCGCAAGAGGATCGTCGGGTCCGACTATGACGAGATCCACCTTTTCCCTCTTTGCAAACCTCGCTACCTCTTCAAACTCCATCACCTTTATATCCACGCACTCCGCCAGTCCGGCTATGCCGGCATTGCCGGGCACACAGTATATCTTATCCACCTTAGGACTTTTTGATACCGCGAGTGTGATGGCGTGCTCTCTGCCTCCGCCTCCGACTATCAGTACTTTCATGTCTTATCCCTCACTGTCCTGTTATTAGCTAAACGATCTATGGCTTCCGGCAGTATCACCCATTCAGCCTGCTCCATTACGCGTTTCTGCAATATCTCGGGAGTATCCCCGTCCTGCACCTCGACGGCCTTCTGCATGATGATCGGGCCGGTATCGCAGCCCGAATCCACAAAATGCACCGTGGCTCCGGTCACCTTCACACCACGTTTGAGAGCCTCCTCATGCACCTTAAGCCCGTAATAGCCCTTACCGCAAAAAGAAGGTATGAGAGACGGATGAATGTTTATCATGCGACCCTCATATCTGTCCGTAAGCTCTGCCGGAAGCACTACCAGAAATCCGGCAAGCACGATAAGATCGGCATCTGCCTCATCCACCGCACGGATAAGTGCCTTCTCGAAGCTCTCCTTATCCTGATAGTCTGTCCTGCTTACAGCGACAGCATCTATCCCGGCTTTAGCAGCCCTTTCAAGCGCATAAGCGTCCTTCCTGTTGCTTATGACCCGCACTATCCTTGTATTCCTTATCTTTCCGGAAGCAATGGCATCTATTATGGCCTGCAGGTTGGTACCGCCGCCGGATACCATTACCGCTATCCTGAAAGTATCACCCCTGTCCATGCTCATGCGTCGTACAGCTCCACGCCTTTATCTCCGGATATTACTTCTCCAACGATATATGCCTTCTCTCCGGCAGCATTTATCGCAGCCACAGTAGCATCCGCATCCGCAGGATCTGTCGCGAGTACCATGCCGAGGCCCATGTTGTAGGTGTTGTACATCATCCTCTCCTCGACCTTGCCTTCCTGCTGCATCAGATTAAAGATGGCAGGTACGGGATAAGAAGACTTGTCTATTTTTGCGGATGTACCCGTGGGCAGCATCCTCGGTATGTTTTCATAGAAGCCCCCACCTGTGATATGTGAGCAGCCCTTTATCCTTACTCCCGCATCCTTTACGGACTTCAGTGCCTTCACATATATGATCGTGGGAGCAAGAAGCGCATCTCCGAGAGAGCACCCGAGCTCATCGTAGTATCTCGAAAGTGATTTCTCATCCATCCTGAATATCTTACGCACCAGCGAGAATCCGTTGGAATGCACTCCCGATGAAGCTATGCCTATCAAGGTGTCTCCGGCACCTATCGTACTGCCGTCTATGATATCCTTCCTGTCAGCCACACCCACGGCAAAGCCGGCAAGATCGTATTCATCCTCGGGCATAAGTCCCGGATGCTCTGCAGTCTCGCCGCCTATAAGCGCAGCACCGGCCATCTTGCAGCCTTCCGCCACACCCTTTACTATCTGTGCTATCTTTTCGGGATAATTCTTGCCGCATGCGATGTAATCAAGAAAATAGAGCGGCTCGCCACCTGCGCACGCTACATCGTTTACGCACATAGCCACACAGTCTATGCCTATCGTATCATGCTTATCCATGATGAAAGCAAGCTTTATCTTTGTGCCCACTCCGTCCGTCCCCGAGAGCAGCACCGGATCTTCCATATCCTTTATATTTTTTAAGCTGAAAGCACCTGAAAAGCCCCCGAGACCTCCGAGCACCTCGGGACGGTTGGTCGCCTTAACATAGTCCTTTATGAGCTCTACAGACCTGTAGCCTGCTTCTATATCCACACCGGCGGATTTGTAATCCATATCTGTCCTCCGTATCAACTGTACTTTCCGGTAAAACAACCTTAATATTATACCATATACCTTGACAGGTGCAAGGATTTGCGTTTTAAGATTAAGTTTGCCCAAATCCCGTCTTTGACAGTGTTTTGACTAAAAAAGTCCTGTGAGCCGCTTATTTAGCGGTTTTCGGGACTTTTATAAATTTTACGGTTGCACGTTACGCTACTTGCTTGGCGGCCGTATCCCTCATTGAAGGGAAGCCCGACCTCCGCTGCGCTACGGCTGGTCTTTTATTAAAGTAATGATACCACCTGGTATCAGGATGATCCTTAGTCTGCTTAGGTGCTTTATTATCTGCCCGTATATG
>JAGBNR010000144.1 GCA_017634315.1 Lachnospiraceae bacterium | reverse complement strand
TGCACCAAAAGCCTCGAGCTTTAGTTCTAACGCGGAATCAGTTATTCGGTTGCGATATATCTTTTCTGTATTATCCATATGTTATTCACCTCAAGGATGATTATACTTCATTTAACATATGTGTGCAATCCTATTTTACATTTATGGGGTCGAGCGCCTTACATATATGTGATATAATATTTTACAGATTTGTGACGCCAATTTAAGGGCACCCCGATCCAAATAAATGTAGTATAAACTGTTGTCAAATTATTATATCATATAAGTTGCTTCCTGCTGTATTCTTCGATTCTCTTAATACTGCCAGCGGGATGAAATGTGCCAAAGGGCACATTTCATTATATCACGATTTTGACACATTCTCTCTTTAATTCGTATATAATAGTGTGGGCAGGATGAGCCTGCCTGTAATACTAGCCGAATAAAGGAGCGAATGATATGGATAAATTGGAGACTAACTTAATGAATGATGATGATCTGATGAAGGTATCAGGCGGAACCGGGATAGAACAGAATAACGATGAGGATTTCACCGGTGATACGATACCCTTCTGTTGTACCAGATGCAACACGGTCATGCAGATAAAGCCCGGCCAGAAGACCATCAAGTGTGCAAATCCCATGTGCGGGAAAGTGTACCACATAGATGGGTGATAATGTTATAAAGTAAATCCCGGTGTCATTCTGGGCAAAGCGAAGAATCTCTTGAAGGGAGTCAAGGGGACGGTTTTCCAAGACGGAGAGCCGTCTCTTGATTTATGATAAGACAAGCAGTAAAAGCTGCTGAATCGCCGGGCTGGCAAATACGACCCTCCAAATTTGGAGGGTCGTTCAACCAACCAAACGTTCCTACCATTAATGTTGTGGTTGATATGGTTGCCCCCAGCGCAGGATTGACAAGATAATAGGCGGCGAGGTGGATGTAAAAGCATAAACCGTCTCATTGTTTTAATAAGAAAAGGAAGTCTGGAAGGTATGTTCCTTTCAGACTTCTTCTTTTTTTGCCAATCCACCGCGACAGTGCTCATTTTGCGTTACTGTCTTATGAACACTGCCGTAATGGGCGTCTTTTTGTTTGGTTATATCACATACGCTGACAGGCGTGTAATTCTTACTAAAATAAATTCATTTCTGTATGGTACTGTCTGCCTCTCTTACGAGATCATACATAAAGCTCTTTTCGCCCAGAGCTCTTGTATTTACATGCTTCATACCGATATGCTCGTACTTATCCTTCTTTAGCTTGGCATCTGTGGAGACAATGACCGGTAAATTTTCCTGCTTTGCCACTTCAAATGCCGTCTCAACCAGCGGACGCATGAAGCCTTTTCCCTGATACTCTTTCTTTACTGCCAGCAATTCTATCTGTACAAACTCCTTCCTGCTGTCACGATAGGTCTTTTCAAGGCTTGCTCCGCCTGCCTGGAACTTCTTAATGATATCGCTGAAGTTCTTAAATCCCAAAGCCTTCATCATCCTCAACATCATTTTAAGCATTGCAACACCCGGATAGGGATGCATCGTATCCGTCAGAATAATGATTCCCTCCTTATTATCCGATGTTGCATATATGCCATTATATTCATTTGCTGTTTTTATCATGGCAACCAGATAATTCACCAGCCTCGTTCTGTCAGGATATCCCGGGTAATAGGGCACCATTCCGATCCCCTCTTCCCCATAATCATAATACGCAAATACCTCTGCAAACTCTCTCATCTCAGCATCTGTTAATTTCACCTTATTAAGCATACCAGCCTCCTTGAAACTCTTGATAAGTTTAAGTATAATCTCCGCAAAATGACTTTCAATATCTTTGCAGTCATTAAATATCTCTTTGCGAAGACCTGATATACCATAGATATTCCACTTCTTCACCTGAATGAACATACTCAAGCTGTTCTCCCATAGTGAGCTTCATGATCTCATATGCCGGCTCACCGGTACAATGACATGTGAAAAAACGCGTAGGATACTTCTTCAGCTCTTTACTGATATCTATGATCTCCCGCAGCTCCTCATCCGTGTATTTGTTTTTCTTCATCAGATGAAAGCCGCTAATGACGGCATCAGGTGCCGTGCCGTACTTATCAGTGAAAGCATCAAGGATAGCGGGCATACCGTTGTGCGCACACCCTGACAGCAATATCCTCCTATCACCGTCTCTGATCACAAGATACTGCTCATGTACAAAATCATCCCTGACAAACTCATCGTTTTCTTTTATGAGGAGTCTTTTATTTGTAAAGGGCAGTACATGTGTCCTTTCCCTTATCGTAAAGAGTTCAAGCTCATCATCTATACGATGGTCACCCTGAAGCTTCACTACCTGCGGAAGCTCTGCTATAGCCTTATCTATGCCGATATATCTGTAACGCCCACCCTCTGCTTTTTCGCCATCGTCAGCGTAGTATTCCGCGTCAGCAGTCTCCTGCATATAGATATCTGCATCCGGATTCAACTTTGCAAACGGCATGATCCCGCCTGAGTGATCATAATGTCCATGGCTTAATATCACTGTATCTATCTCTGACAGATCAATGCCGAGTATCTCTGCATTATGCAGAGTTTCCTCTGACGGTCCAAGATCCAACAGGAGCCTATGCTTTGAGGTTTCCACATAAAAGGACAGGCCATGAGCGTATGCACAGCCCTCACGCCCTTCCGTATTTTCAATCAGATTTACTATCCTCATGCAGCCACGTCCTATCCAAGCACCTCTCTCAGAACGTTCATCATGTTATCCACATCTATAGGCTTTGCTATATGCCCGTTCATACCGGCATCATGCGCCTTCCTTACATCCTCCGAAAAGGCATTTGCCGTCATCGCTATAACGGGTATATCGGCCAGTGCTCTGTCTTCAAGTGAACGGATAGCCTTAGTCGCCTCATAGCCGTCCATGACAGGCATCTGTATATCCATGAGCACAGCATCAAAATATCCGGGTGCTGACGCAGATACCCTGTCCACGGCCTCCCTGCCGTTCTCTGCACACTCTATCTCAAAGCCGAGATCCTTAAGCATCATCGTGGCTATCTCCCTGTTGATCTCTATATCCTCCGCCAGTAGCAGCCGCATGGAGCTGAAATCAGCCGACATCCTGTGCTGCTCCTTATCCTGTTCAGCCTCTTTGACAGCTTCCATGTCAGGCTCTTCACCGCCATCCTGCAGCTCAAGCTCGATCCTGATGATAAACTCAGTACCGCTGCCCGGCGCAGTCTCTACCTCTATCGTGCCTCCCATCATATCCACTATGCTTTTCGTGATAGACATCCCGAGTCCGGTTCCCTGTATGCCGCTCACCGTAGAAGTCCTCTCTCTTTCGAATGCGTCAAAAACCTTTGCGGCAAACTCCTCGGACATGCCTATGCCGCTGTCTGCAACCCTCAGCTCATATTTCCCCCTGCCAGACTGTCCGAAAACTCTTTCCCTGTCAGCACTTCTCTCTATATCCTGCCGCGATTTCTTCGACGACCACACGGTACTGTGGTCGTTGATTTTAGAATCGCAGCTTTCGGACATTCTGCCGCCATCCTCTTCGTTATCTATCTCCCATACAGTCAGGGAAACCGTGCCTTCGTTCGGCGTAAATTTGTACGCATTGCTTATCAGATTAAGCAATACCCTGTTCAGCAGGATCGTGTCACAGTACACCATGGAATGTCTGATATTTGAAATGTCGACTATAAACTCTATGTTCTTTTCCGACATTTGTGTGGCAAACATATCCCTTACCTCGCCGATGATCTGCTTCAGATCAGCAGCTACAGGCTCCAGCTCCATCCTGCCACTCTCTATGCGACTCATCTCCAGTATGTCATTGATAAGCGCGAGCAGATGCTGGCTCGAACCCTTTATCTTGCCAAGATATTCCTTTGTCTCTTCAAAGGTGATATCTTCACGCTCTGCCAGATGTATATATCCTACTATGGCATTCATTGGAGTCCTGATATCATGAGACATATTTGAGAGAAATGTGCTTTTCGCACGGCTCCCCTCTTCCGCCTTGATCTTCTCGGCCTCCATCTCCTTCTCTCTGCGCGATATGGTCATATAGATACTGAACATTATGGCAAGACTTGCCATGAGCAGCATCATCTGTATGATACTGTTGCGGGTGAGGATGCTGTCCACCTCCGCAAGCTGGGCTGAGATAAAGTCCTCCGAGTCCTCCGCTATCCTCTCATCAGCCGGCAAAGTCTGCCCCTCATAATGCCCGCTTATATTTGTCACGACCTTCGTAGTGACCTCGTCTGTAGCCTGCTTTACCCACATAAAAGACGTGAAAAAGATAAGAAAAAGCAGACCGATCCATACCACGGTTGACTTGCCGAACCTTCTCTCCGTATCTCTTGCAAATACGCGTCTGAAATATACAAATCCGAGTATACTCCATGAAGCAAGTATAAGATATGACTCAGTAGGCATGGCTCCTGCAGACCATGACATGAAATACAGAAAGAAAACAACGGACATTATAAGACCCGTTACACCGGTCAGCTGTATACGTCTGTCCTTTTCCTTCTGTGCCTCATGAAAAGCAGCCGCAGAGGTATAGGCATAAGCTATGGTCGCTCCGACCGTGTTTACATCAACTATCCAGCCTATGGCGGTGCGCCCGAGAAACGGTATCCCCGTAGATATAGCCATAAGAAAAATAAGTGCATTGCGCGGGCTCGCTTCCCCGTTCAGTCTGCCAAACCACTCCGGCAGTATCCCTTCCTCGGCCATGGAGTACATGAGCCTGCTCGCTGCTATGAAATTTCCGATAAGACCTGTGACTATACCGGCGAGAGCTGAGAGACCGAGCAGAAATATGCCCGCTCTGCCCATTACCGCGTATGCCGCGTGAAAAACAGGCAGTCCCTCTATCCCTTCATATCTTCCGAGATCCGCTATGTAGCCGGTCCAGTCACTATACTGCCCGGGTATCGCGATCACGGCGATCTGAGTGAGCAGAATATATGCTATTGCCCCTGTAAACAATGCTCCTGCAAAGATCCATATTGTCTTCTTTACGGAAAACTTAAAACCCTCCGCAGAGTTTGCCACTGATTCAAAGCCGACAAATGCCCATGGAGAAAGTCCAACTATGGTAAATATCTGTCCTGTGGGATGCTTTGAAGTACCTGAAAATGCCGGGATCGAGGTGGCCGGATCAAAGGCATGAGCTCCGAATACCGCAGCCGTGCATATGATGACTCCCCCTATGAGTAAAAAAGCAAACAATATCTGCAGACCGGCCGCCAGCCGTTTGCCCTTGATGCATACCACGCCGCATATCAGTATAGCCGTTAGAGAAAGCAGTACCTCTCCGAAGAAAACATCGTATCCCAGTATCCTGTAATGAAAACCAAACTGAAACACACGTCCCAGCAGATTCTTGCTGATCAGACCGAGAGCTGAAGCATTGGCCCATATGATCGCCACATATACAAGCATCAGAAACCATGAGCTTAAAAAGCCGTGATCATACCCGAACTCCTTTATGGTATATGTAAGTGTGCCTCCGGCATCCGGATATTTATTCATAAGATAATGATAATTCATGCCTATGATAAGCATGACTACAGCCCCGAGCATCATACCCAGTGCCGTACCGACAGGTCCCGCTCCCGGCAGGAAGGTAGTGCCCGGCATCACAAAGGCACCCCAGCCTACTGCACACCCGAATGAAAGTGCCCAGACAGCAAGTGGCGAGAGATACGGTGTGAGGCTACTCTTACCGTTAGTTATATCATTTTTATCTTTTAACACCGGATCGCCTCCGCATAAAAGAAATCATACCGATCACAACGATCAGCCCTGACGTGTGGCCTTCATTCTCTTCTTACATTCATACATGATACTGTCTGCACGCTTAAAGACATCAGATACGCTCCTGTCACACGTACTGTCATATACAGCTATACCTATAGCCGCCGATATCCTCTCCCACGGCTCCAGATCGTCCAGCTCGCGAAGTCTCTCCAGCTCATCATCAAACTCTATGAGCAGTGCATCTCTGTTTCTGAAATCCTCGTTCTTAAGTATGGCAACAAACTCATCACCTCCTATGCGAAACACCGGAGAGTGTTCAAACACATGGCACACTATATAGCAGAGCTTCTTGATAGATTCGTTGCCTTTTTCATGTCCGTATGTGTCGTTGGTACGCTTGAGAAAATTCAGATCTATCATCGCCATACCGAAATCCATGTCCCCTTCGTCAAGAGAATGCTGCAGCTTCTCCGTTTCTTTATCATAGGCTGTGCGGTTTCTTATACCTGTAAGGGCATCCTTTTGGGCGAGATCCGTCATCTTGGCGACATCTCCCTTGGTTTCGGCAAGCTCCTGATTTGTGATAAGCAGAAACTTGATATGATTCTCGATCTCAATGATCATGGAAACTACCTCATTTGCCAATGATGTCACCTCATCTCTGCCCCTGATGTTTGCCCTTATCTCTTCCACAACACCTGAGTCCTTTTCCGAGGTGTATCTTGTCACATATGACTCAAGCCTGACCAGCTTATCGACATATTTGCCGTTGATAAAGATCAGCAGCAGAAGCAGACCTAAAAGCAGTATTACCGTCATGACACTGAGCTGTCGGATAGTATTCTTTAATATCTCGTTATTCACATCCGCTATATCTATCTCCGTGACCACAAGCCCGAGCTTCTCTCCGTTTATCCATACCGGAACATAGTATGAGTAGGTATCTCCCCATTGATTGTTCCATACCACAAAGCCGTCCTGCTCCTCACCTGAGATCCATGTATCCCACAGGATGTTATGTACCGGATCATTATTAAGGTATGTGTCTCCAAGATAGAGGTACTCTGCCTCATCTCCCTGCTCATGATGATATTCTTTGTATTGCGGATTCTCTTCTATAAACTCCAGATGTCCGGCACGGGACGAACGCTCACCGTCCACCACATACATTACCGTATGTGTCTCTTC